>JAZRZM010000006.1:0-93101 GCA_045601385.1 Clostridia bacterium
GGACAATATCTTTTAGTTGTGTTATACTCCATTTGAGTGATTCGACCTCCTTGAATTGTTTTTTGCTGATTCTATTCTAACACGAGGCAATCACTCTTCTTTTATTTTTTTTCAGTCTCACATCAATTGTAACTCTACACATCGTCGTTCTCCTTATGCCGTTCTTACAAGTCCGCCGAATTGCGGTCTGAAACAAACGCTGCCAAACTCTGAACACATATCGTCAGTAAGGTTTTTGACGTAAGCGCAGGCGTAACCGTCTTTCAGGTCGGCTCGGTCGTATTCCCATTCTTCTTCGTAATCCGAAACATAGAAAAACGCAAGTAGTTCGCCGAAGCCCGTAAAGTCGTGTATAACGTGATACACAAGAGCGTCGTGTTCCTGTTCAAACTCGGATACGATTTCTTTTTGTTCGTCGTTCAGCCAATAGAGAAAACCGCCGTTTTCGGACATATTGACGATGTTTTCCTTCTCGAACTCTTTGATAATGTTCGGATAGAGTTTGAGTGTTCTCATTCTTTCGAGTGCTTCGATTTTCTTTTGTTCCATTGTGATTTTCATTGTTTTTATCTCCTTGTTTTTAATAAATTTCAATTAAGCCTTCGCTGTATTCTTGTACGGTGTAGTCGCCGAGATATTTTCCGTATGCTTCAAAGTCGAAAAAATCTTGCAGGTGTTCGGGTATTTCCCGGTCATAACCGCAACACAAAAACATTTCACGTCCGTAATCTTCCCAATCGTAGCCTTTATACAGGTTTATTTCGTCGTTCCAACGCGATCCGTGGGAAGACACGAGTTCTGCGAAATCGTCGAAGCAGCGGACTTCAAGATAAGCCATCAGAACGTTATACTTGTATTCATCGTCTAAAACGCCCGATTCATAGAGCGTTTCAAATAACGTTTGCGGGTTGGTATAATCCCAGTTTTACAGCCTGACGGCAAGCCTTCTACGTCCTGAATAAACAGTTCTTCGTCGATTCCATCGAGAATAAAGCCTTCGTCTTTGAGTTCATCGGTGATTTGCTCCCAATCGGTAAAGCGTGATAGGTCAAGCCATTTTGAACCTAACGCTCTTTCGTTGCATTCGTTGTATGAACCCCAAGAGCCGATAACGATTTTGATATTTCCGTCCATTTCACGCCTCCACAAAGTCGTCGAGATAGATTTTCTCGTAATTGCAGCCGTATTCGAAGTATTCGCCGTCTTCATCGGTGTATAAGTCGTAAGTGATGACGCTTATTTTGCCTCTGTTGGTAACGGCAATTTGAACTTCGTTCGTTCTTTCGTTTATGGATACAATATTCATAGTGATAAATGCTTCACCGTCAAAGTGTTGATATTCAGCCATTTTTCATTACTCCTTTACAAGTTTGTACCAGACTTTGTATTCGACTTCGAGGTCGAGCATATCGTAAGAACCGTCTTTTTCTCTGTAAACCGGAACTTCGGTAAAGTACATTGTGATATAACCGTTGAACTCGTCTTGTTTGTTTGCAACGGGACGACACGCCTTTTCAACGCCTTCAAAAATGCGAATATAAGGCTTGTTGTTCTTGGATATGCACGGACAGAGTAAATTACCTTCCGTCAAATACCCGAAACCGGATAGTTTCTTATCCGATTTACTTCTCACGTTGGTGATTGAGAATACTACTTTTTTCATTTGGAATACCTCCGAATAATTTATTTGCCTTCCGGCAGGGGGCAACGAAAGCACAGAGAAAAGCAATAATTCAAACTACTTTCGGTCTTAATCCCCGAAGTCAACGAAATAGGAAAAAATATTGCGTAAATAAAAAAAGAGCCGAACTTTTTATCAAGTCCGACTCTCGGTATTCTATAAGTTTTCAGCGATAATTTTTCCCGTTGGCTTCCGATTTTCTCCGTGCTACGATAGCCACAACGAGAAGGCAAATAAATCGGAGGGATTATACCTTTATAGAAAAAGTATTCTCCGATCACAACAACGGGAAGAAGATTTATAATACGAAAAAATCCGAGCAATCGCTTGCTCGGATTTCCGCTTTTATTCGTATTCATCTTTCTATCCTAACGCCGAAATAGTCGTTAGAAAAGAATAATACGAACTCCGAATTGTTCTCGGTGTTCGTATTATTCCCATCTGGCGGAGAGCGTGAAACGTAAAACTACAACTCAAAAAACATTTTACTATATCCTTTTAATTATCTCATATATAAACGCAGGTATATAATTAAAGTTTTGAGCAATGTTTTTTGCAATAATAGGTTTGCTTTCCGTATCTAAAAAAGCTTTTGTATTTCTTTCATCGGTGCTATATGTTGGAATAATATTACGCATATATTTTTCATAATCAACACCAAAACAAGCCCATTCATCACCAATGTTAAAACTACTGTCAGTTAAAGTAAGCGGTGGAATACTAAAAATATCAATAAACGGCTGATTTTTCTTTTTATCTGAATCTTCATCACCGTCAAACAAACAGAAACATTTATAGCCGTAAGACTTGAAAAATCTATAATATTTTAAAATGTTGTTTTTCCCTTGGCATTTAACAATTTCAACGCCATTTGCTTCTAAATTGTATTCCGCACGTTCAAAATAAAATGGCAACGATAACGCTTCTGTATCGCCTTCAACCAATAGTATTTTTTGAGCGAACAATCCTTTTAATTGTTCAGATGACAAACAAGCGGAATAAAAAGGTAAAATATTGGTCGAATTTATTTTATCACTTGGTACTCCTAATTCAACGCAATTGTTACATAATTCTTCGGCGGTTAATTGTTTTATATTTGTAATTCCATTTTCTTTATAAACCTTAATTAGTCCTTGAATATTATTGGGGTCAATAAATTCAGGTGAATGTGTCGATATAACCACTTGAATTCCTGCCTCACACATTGAATAAATATATTTTTTAAGCCAACGCTGTGCAATCGGATGTAGGTGAGCTTCCGGTTCTTCGATAATCAAAATGAAACTTTCGCCATTGAATGTTTCCATATATGCTTTAACGAAAGCCATTAACAATACTTGTTGTTCTCCACTGCCAAACTCCTCAAAACTACGAACAAAATTGTCTTCTTTTCCAACAATTCTTAATGATTTAGTATAGTTATTTGGGTCGTATCCGGAAAAATCGATATCTAATGTGTGAACGAATCCTTTAACGGTTTCTTTTATATTTGTTTTAAATGTATCGAAAAATGTCTTAAATTTTTCGCTATCATTAAATAAGGACTTTATTTGTTCAAATAAATTATTTAATTCTGCTTTCTTTTCTTCTTTTAATGATTTATGCACTTGAGTGGAGAATTTACTTAATAGCGTGTATTTTGAATTATAACTTAATAGATTACCTATATTACGTATTGCATCTAGGTATACTGCTTGACATTTTGAACGTTGTTCGTTTGTCACAAATAGTTTTTTATAGTTTCCATTATGAAAAATATTGTCAATATTATCGCCGTTATCATAATTATAGGTAATATGTATATTTGATGTGGAATTTCTACCATATTTATCTTCATAATACGGTTCGTCAAATTGGCAATAAAAATCGATATTCGGGAAATCCCGGCTATTACGAAAATAATAGTCGCTTTCGTCCATTTCACGGTAAGTAGGATAAGATTCACCCAAAGCAATGTTTAATGCAGTTAGGATATTCGTTTTTCCAGCATTATTAGGTCCGAAAAGGATGATGGGTTTATTTTCCGGAAAAACGATACAAATATCATCAATCGAACGGAATTTTTTAATTCCAAATTTAACAAGTCTCATAAATTATTCCTTTTTAGATACAGTCTTCAATAATAATCTTTCCATATATCCATATATATTGTAATTCTATTATTTATAGCTTGGACATATATATACTTTTACAAATTTATCGCAATATCAATGATGATAGGAACACAAACGGTATTCCCCGCCTGTTTGTATTGTTCTTGCATTGGGACGGAATCGGGAAATGTAAAATCGGACGAAAAACCCTGCAACGCCAAACATTCGCCCGGCGTTATATTCCGTATTCCGAAATCATCTTTTACTATCGGAACACGATTCGGATATGTTCCCATATTTGCCTTTAGTGTAAAAGCAATGCCGTCTTTACTTGATTGAATACCCCAATCCGAAAAACGATAAAGTTGTTTGTTATCGGCAATAAAATTATATAGACGCAAATGTTTTTTTGTTCCCGGTTGAAAATAAAATACATCGTCTTGTTTTACCGAAAAATCAATGATATCCGTAATACGTTTTTGCAAGTCAACTTTCAACGGGAACACAAATTTATCGCAAGCCGATTTATCCTTAAAAGCAAGAATGTATGTCCTTGTACGATGTTGCGGTATACCGTAATCGCAAGCATCCACAATAACATAACGGATATAATAATCTCTCTTTACAAGTTCATTATGAATAACATTAAATGTTTTTCCGTTATTATGCTCGGTAAGATTTGCCACGTTTTCCAAAAAAATAATATTCGGTTGCTTTTTATCGACAACATCCATTATTTCAAAAAACGAATTGCCACGTTCATCCGAAAATCCTTTTTGCTTACCGCAAACGGAAAAAGGTTGACACGGAAATCCCGCCACAACAATATCACAATCGGGAATAGAGGATTTATCTACGGTACGAATATCGCATTCGGTTAAAAAAGTATTTGGAAAATTATGGCGATAAGTCATACAGGCGTATTTATCGATATCGTTTGCCCACACGATTTCGTGTCCCGCTTTCGTAAAAGCGAGATCTATTCCGCCGACACCCGAAAACAAACTACATACACGCATTATTTCTTTAATTTAAACCTAAACTGTAAGGCAAATTTTAGATAATATTTGCCATCGTCTTTTTTGTAAATCGACATATAATCGTGGCGAGAACAAGAGGGTGCTTCGAATTTAAGTTTATCAACAAGAAAATCTTTAAATTCGTCCGCAATACAAGAGTGGTAAGCAATTACGTCGCCGTCTCTTTTTACAACGATATAACCACCGCTTACATCCGAACGTCCCGACCAAGGTTTACTGAAACGTAATCCCGTAAACATAGAGTAAAGCAGGTTTGCGACTTTGGGTTTATATGTATTATACAAATCTTCGAATCCATAGCCGACAACATCATTATCTGCCAAATAACGAATGGAATCCTCTACGGAAGAATCACTACCGGATTTTTCATAGTAAAAGTATTTGAGCATACCGCCGATAATCAAAGGCATTTCCAATCCGCCGGAACGAACAAGGTTTTGTCTTGACGTTTCTTTAACGGGTGATTTGAAAATTACGTCCGCTCCCACGGATTTCAAATATCTCATTCTGTCACCGGTTGCAACCTCTTTCTTTTCTTCACCTTTTTTGATTACGGTGTGAAACATCGAGTTGAATGTATTCATAATATCGTCATCGATATTGCCCGTGATTTCATATTCGAAATTTGTATTATCTCCGCTTGCGTTGAAAAGTGTAGCAGCGGCATCGATATCCGATTTACAGGAAAATCCCATTATTTGGCTAACGCCGGAACGATAATCGACGGTATCCAAAACGATATCCGCCGTACCGCCGAAAAACTCACTTTTCTTTTGAGCGGGAGAGGTAATGTTTTGAATATAAATGGAAGCGAGGAACTCTTTGACATCGTCATCGGAAAAAGTCGTTTCCTTTGTCGTCGTTATCATTTTCCAAACACGTTGAGCGTTTTCGGTAAATAAAGCAGAATCGATAACGTTGATTTCTTTGCCATTTAAGGTAATTGAAACTTTATCTCCGGTAAAATATCTATATTCATTGCCTTTATTCTCTTCACGAATAATGCTGACAATATTCAAGAAAACGTCTTTAAGACGATTCATATCTTTGTCGGCTACATATACTTTACGGTCTGACATCAGTTTGAAAAACACATACATTTCAGACCATTCGCCTTTGTTCTTTCCTTTTTCACTTGACATTATCGAGTACCTCTTTGATTTTTTTCGCTATTTCTCTTATGACGGGAACGGTAACGCTGTTACCGAATTGTTTGTACAAATGAACGTCGGCGAGAGTCAATCTATATTCGTCGGGAAAACCTTGTAATCTAGCCCATTCTCTCGGAGTCATTTTACGAATACCGTCGGTATTCACTTTGCCTTTGATATGGGTAGTGGGGACCAAATCGGTTTGACGTTTATCGATAATCAAATTTCGTTCCTTTCCCATTCCACCGCAAACGATTGCACCGGCAACATCACTTAAATCTCTGATTTCATAACCGAATCCGTGTCCTTTTGCCTCGTGACGAGCTTTATGACGTTTTAACGTTTCGATATATACATCACTCAAATAATATTTCGAGGGAACAGGATTTTCTTCGATAATATCTTTAATTCGTTTTGAAGAATCTATAGGAGTTGGAAAAATAAATTCTTTCGGTGCGATATCGTTTCTGAAAGCGACGATATATATTCTTTCTCTGTTTTGAGGGACGCCGAAATCACGACTGTTCAATATATTTTGAAAAGGAGTATATCCTATTTCTTTCAACGTTTCGGTGATAATTTCAAACGTTCTGCCTTTATCGTGAATCGTCAAACCTTTAACATTTTCGCAGAATATTACTTTGGGTTGTTTTTCGGCACATATTCTTGCCACATCAAAAAACAACGTACCCCTTGACATACCTTTGTAATCGTCTTTGAATCCTTTTCTTTGTCCCGCAAGGCTGAATGCTTGACAGGGAAATCCCGCAAGACAAATATCGAAATCGGGAATATCGTTTTCGGATATTTTCGTAATATCGCCGGCAATTTCAAAATCATCATAGAAATTTGCCTTGTATGTCTTTTGTGCGTATTCATCCCATTCGCTGACAAATACGGTTTTCAAATTGTTCCCGAATGCCTGTTCGAAACCAAGTCTGATTCCGCCGATTCCCGCAAATAAATCTATACTTTTAAGCATTGTTCTTTACCGCCTTTTCTATAATTTCAACACAACCGTCTAAATTCTTTTTGATGTCGTTACCCCAAAATCTCAAAACAACCCAGCCTTCTTGGTATAACCTTTCGTTTACTTCTTTATCTCTTTCGATATTTTTTTCTATTTTCGGAATCCAAAAGTCTTGTCTGACCTTAAAATCGTTTTTTCGATTTTCCCAATCGTATCCGTGCCAAAATTCGCTGTCGCAAAATACGGCTATTTTCTTTCCGATAAAAGCAATATCGGGATGACCGTAAACCGTTTTTACGTTTTTACGATAATGCAAACCCCTTTCCCGGAGTGCTTTGCATAGCATTACTTCGATTGCAGAGCCTTTATTTTTAACTCGTTGCATATTGTAATGAATTTGTTCTTGCGTTTTAGACATTATCAATCACCGAATTCCAAACCGTTTTCTTCCAAAAACGCTTTTATCGTCTTTTTAGCCTTGATAGTCGGCTCGCATTTTCCCGTTTCCCAACGGCAAACGGTTACCGAATTAACGCCGAGTTTTTCAGCCAATTCTTCTTGTGTCAGCAATAATTTTTCCCTTGCTGTTTTTATTTTTTCCACATAACTCATATAAGCAACCTCAATTAGCATTGATTTAACATCATTTTAACATTTTGAGATGCATTTGTCAAGTGAAACGGCATATAATAAGATTCAAAAATGGCACCAAAGCGTGCGCTTGTCTTGATACAAGTCGACTCGCTACGCTCGTCGAAGCCAAGCGCACGCAAATAAAACAAAAAAACAAAACCGAAAAGACTGAATTGAAAAGCCGAGGGGAGCGGAGTTGTGCGCTGATCCGCTTGCACAAACTTCCGCTTTTCCCCATCGGCTTTCATTTTCAATTACGAACGTTTTTTATGGGTTTTTAATATTTTTTGAAATTATTTGCGAACAAACGTTCATAAGTGCTTGCTTTTTCGCTTTTTGTATGTTATTATATTGCTACAATTTCATAGAACGGAGAAGAAAAACAGTTTGGTTTGTATTCGAAGTGACAATCCTATTAAGTAGATTAGCCGAATAAAAAAGGCAAAGCCCGTGGTTCCGAGGGCAGAATCGGAATGGTTGCATTTAATAAGAAGCGTAATACGCATTTTCTTAAACAAAGAAAGTCGTGTTGCGCTTTTTTTGTTGCCTTTTTTCTATGAAAAATCTACTTAAACAGGAGGTTTTTACGGTGAAACAACAAAAAGAACTGCAAGTCGTAACGTTCGGCACTCCGGACGTAGAGAGTTTAACAAAAGAAGAACAGAAAAACTTTTATATAACTCTCCTCGCCCGAGTACTCGAACTGTACAAACAAAAACTACAAAAGGAGGATTAAAAAATGTCTTACGGCGAAACGAAAGTATATAACGACGGAAGTCATTATATAGCGATTCCCAAAACGAGCAGACCGAAAGGCACAAGAAAAAGAAACGGAAATGTTAAAGAAATTAAATTAAAAGAAAAATTTGAAACGGCATTTCGAGAAGTGAAAGACGAAACGAAAAAAGAGAAAATAAAGATTATTACCGAAAGATTAAAAGACGGATTCGAAGATATAGAAAGATTAAAAGAATTTGTAGAAGAAAATATGTGGCGTAAAACCCGAAATGCGATATACAGGCGCAAGCGGTTTATGCGTAAACTTTACTTAAACGATTGGAATTATTTTATTACGTTTACTTATGACGACAGTAAACTCAACGAAGAAGAATTCAGAAAGAAATTAACCGACTGCTTCAAAAAGATGGTAAGCAGAAAGAATTGGAAATATATAGGCGTATGGGAGCGTGGCTCGGTATCCGAGCGGTTACACTTCCACGGCGTATTTTATATACCTGAAAACGCAATGGTCGGCGAACTTGTAAAAGTCAAAGACTATGACACCCGAAACCATAAAATGCGAGAAACCTTACAAAATACATATTTTACCGAGAGATTCGGGCGCAACGATTTTTCCGTTATAGAAGTTTATCCCGACTATAAAAACGATATAGCGAGATATTTATTGAAATATTTGGAGAAATCGGGCGAACGGATTATAAGTTCACGCAACGTAAAAGGCAGTTTTTATTCGGATATTATGGACGAGGATATACTTGCCACTATCGGCGAGAACGGAAAAGATTTGAAACTCGTTCTTGCAGACGATTTTAACTGCTGGGATGAGGGATGTTTAATGGGTTCGGTCAACCCCGACGTAATTGACCAAATGAGAAAGGCGAAAATATGAATAATTTATCTTTCGCCTTTCGGGGAGCGTAAACGAAAACGCCCTGTTACACAAGGGTAAAGTGCATTGCTTTTAAGCAACCCTTGTGTAGCAGGGATAAAAACATTAAAACAATTAAATAGATATGCGTTTCCGTTTTGATCGCTCCTGTCGAAAGACAAATTAAAAAAATAATAAGGAGTAAACAAAACAATGAAAACAGCAGTAATTTATGCTAGATATTCTAGCGATAACCAAACCGAGCAGTCAATAGAGGGACAACTCCGTGTATGTCAAGAATATGCGGAAAAGAACGGCATATTGATTCTCAACACTTACATTGACCGTGCTATGACGGGAACGAACGATAACCGTCCCGCCTTTCAACAAATGATTAAGGACAGCAAAGACAGGAAATGGAACTTCGTACTTGTGTATAAACTCGACAGATTTTCGAGAGATAAATACGCAACAACCATTTACAAAAAACGTCTGAAAGATAACAGTGTTAAACTACTTTCCGCTATGGAAAACATACCCGACTCACCCGAAGGCGTGCTTATGGAATCCGTACTCGAGGGGTTAAACCAATACTACTCGATGGAACTTGCACAAAAGGTAAAACGTGGACTTAACGAAAGCCGTATCAAAGGGCATTTTACGGGCGGAACACTTATTTACGGTTACTACCTTGACAACTTGAAAATAGTTATAAATGAAGAACAAGCCGAAGTCGTAAGATACATTTACGAACAGTATGCAATAGGTGTTTCCGTTAAAGATATTATAGCAAATCTTACGGCAAGGGGTATTCTCAATAAGGGTAAACCGTTTGCGAGAAATACGATTTACAACATACTCAAAAACGAAAAGTACGTCGGCATTTACAGACACAATAACGAAGTGTTTACAAACATCTATCCGCAGATAGTCCCTACCGAAACGTTTGAAAAAGTAAGAGCAAAAGTGAATTCCAATAAATACGGAAAGCAAAGTAACGAAACGGTATATTTACTCCGTAACAAAGTAAAATGCGGATATTGCGGTAGTTCTGTTACAGCCGAAAGCGGAACGAGTAAAACGGGTGTTAAGAAACGTTATTATAAATGCATAGGCAGAAAACACGGAAACGGCTGTACTAAATCTATGGTACGCAAAGAGTTCTTGGAAAAATTCGTTTTGGAGCAAATAGTATCTATCCTAAAAAACAAAGATAAAATGAACGATATTATTTCAGGCTTAATCATAGAACAAGAACGCAGGACGATAGAAAATACTACGCTTAATTTACTTATGAAAGAGCGTAACCAAACCGAGAATGCACTCAATAACGTTATGCGAGCAATAGAACGTGGAATAATGAATAACACGACGAGTAAGCGTATGAAAGAACTTGAAGAACTTTTAGACGAGTTGGACAAGAAGATTATATTTGAAAAGTGTAAAACGGTATGCAAAATATCCGAAAAAGAAATGCGAGAGTTTTACGAACAAGCATTACTTTCCGAACCGAAACTTTTAATAAGTTATCTTGTAAAAGAGATACGGCTTTATGATGACAAAATAGAGATAGAATTCAATAGCCCACTGCAATCGAGTCCCGACAATAGTCGGGGCTTTTTGCTTTATACGGGATTTAAGAAATTGCCGTATTCGATGGAACGAAATATTCAGGTTGAACTGAAAACGTTAAGAGTAGAAATCTATGTAAAATAAAGACGTGGCTATTTATTCCACGTTCCTCTTGACAACGAGCCTCTGCGAGTGCGTTATTAAGGCTTAAAAGAGCCAAATACCAACGCCCCTTGCAGGGGCTTATGTTTTTGCCTTTTGGCTTTAGTAGCCTAACACACTCGCTCTCATTGTCAAGAGACTTTCGACGGCATAAACCGCCACTTTTTAACTCAAATAATAAAAGATATGTACGAATACGGCAAACGGCTTATAGTAAGCAAAAAAGCCCTTAAACAAGGACTTTCTGTGTTTGTTACGATAAAAAAATAACCTAACCCGAATTGAAGTTCGGATTAGGTTACGTTTGGCGGAGCGGGTGGGATTCGAACCCACGTGACGATTGCTCGTCAAACGCATTTCGAGTGCGCCCCGTTATGACCGCTTCGATACCGCTCCGTATGCGTGGGTGCATTCAATTGTTGCGTAAATTATAGCCTTTTTTTTCGTGTTTGTCAATAAATTATTACCCTTTTCAAAAAGCAATCATAATTCGATATTTGACGGCTCCAAAATAAATATGCTATACTCAATTTATGTATAAAAATATTCCCTTTTTTGAACTTGACATAAACAACGGCTTTTGGCAACAACGGCAAAAAATGAACGCCAAAACGACCATTCCGCAGGTTTATAAGCGTTTTGAAGAAACGTCGCGTTTCGCGTGCATTGCTTCGCGTTGGAAAAAGCCGTTCGTCCGTTCGCACATATTTTACGACAGCGACACGGCAAAGTGGTTGGAGGCGGCGGCGTATGTTTTACATGTAAACCGCGCCGACAACACCCTTTTGGAGCGGCAATGCGACGAGATTATCGACAGCTTCGCTTCTTTGCAACGCTTTGACGGGTACCTGAACTCCGACTATCAACGGAAGCCGTGGAAAAAGAAATTCTCCCGTCGGACCGATCACGAACTGTATTGCTGCGGGCATCTTTGCGAAGCGGCGATTGCCTACGCGGAAGCGACGGGGAAAAGAAAATTTCTCGACGTGACAGAAAAGTACGTCGATTACATTATTAAACGTTTTGTCGAAAAACAAAACACGGGCTTCGTTACGCCCGGTCATGAAGAAATCGAACTCGCTCTGCTGCGCCTGTACGAAGCGACGGGAAAAGAAAAATACAAAAACCTCGCCGAATTTTTCCTGAACAGCCGCGGCGTCGCCAAAGAAAAAACGTATAAAAGTTTTTTGATTAACTATGATCAGCACGACAAACCGATACGGGAACTCGACTCGGCGCAAGGGCATGCCGTGCGCGCTTTGTACCTCTACTGCGGTATGGCGGATATGGCGCGTATCAATGGCGATAAGGACGTCCTTGCCGCATGCAAACGCCTCTATGCCGATATTCTTACGAAAATGTACGTCACGGGCGGCATCGGCAGTTCTCACATGGGCGAAGCCTTTACCGTACCGTACGACTTGCCGAACATGACCGCCTATACCGAAAGTTGCGCAAGCATCGCGCTCCTCATGTTCTGCCGTCGCATGCAAAAAACAGAAAACGACGTCACGTACGCCGACACGATCGAACGCATTATGTATAACAACCTCCTTTCGTGCGTTTCTTTGGACGGAAAAGCCTTTTTCTACGAAAATCCGCTCGAAATAAAACTGTCCGAATTTACAAAAAACAATTCCGTCAAAGAAAAAGTACGCCTGCCGATCACGCAACGGAAAGAAGTCTTTTCTTGCAGTTGCTGTCCGCCCAATATCTGCCGTCAGATCGCTTCCGTCGGCGACGTCACGTATACCGAAGACGACGAAAATATCTATATGCAACAATACATCGGCTCGACCTTTACACGCGGAACCGAAAGCCTGTCCGTCACAACAAACTATCCCGCCGACGGCAAAATCATAATCACGGCAAAAGGCGTCAAAAAGAATCTTATCGTCCGCATTCCGTCCTGGTGCGACGAATATACCGTTTCTATAAATGGAGAAAAGGTCTCCAAAACAGTTGATAAGGGATACCTTAACTTGCATATATCGGGAGACTTCTCGGTGATTCTGGACTTACACATCAAACCGAAATACTATTCTTGCAGTCCCCTTTCGGACGACAACCGCAATGCCGTCGCGCTTTGCTACGGTCCGGTGGTTTATTGTATAGAAGGCGTGGACAACGGCGATCTTACCGCTCTTGCCGTCGACAAAGACGCGCCTTTTCGCGCGGAAAAATCCGACTTCGGGCCCTTGCCCTATCTCGACACAACCGCATACCGCCTTTCGAGCGCGACGACCTATTTTACGGGCGAACCGGAAAAGAAACCGACCAGAATCCGCTTTATTCCGTACTACGCATTCGCTAACCGTGGCGAAAGCGATATGAAAGTCTGGGTGCCGAAATTATAAAAACGCTTATAAAAAAAGGAGCCGTGCGGCTCCTTTTGTTATAAGCAAACGGATCAGATTCTTTTTTTCAGTTCCTCTTTGACGGCGTCAAGATCGGGACTGCAAAGAAGCGGGATAAGAGCGTCGATTTCTTCGACCGATTTATCCCACCAACGGATTTTTTCCAACACGTCTATCAACTCATCGTCGAATCTCTTCCGCAACGGTTTTGCCGGATTACCTGCGACGATCGTATAGGGCGGGACGTCGCTTGCCACGGTACTGTTCAAGCCGACGATCGCGCCGTCACCGATTCGTACGCCGGGCAAGACGGTGACGTTTTGTCCGATCCACACGTCGCTACCGACGACGGTATCGCCTTTGAGCGGCATATCCGACAGCGGCGGAACACCTTGATCCCACCCTTCGAAGATATAAAAAGGATAGGTGCTGACTGCGTTCATCTGATGATTCGCGCCGTTCATGACGAAATTAACGCCGGCGGCAATCTGACAGAATTTGCCGATAATCAGTTTGTCGCCGTTATAATCGTAGTGATGAGTAATGTGGTTTTCAAAATCGACGTCGCCAAAGTAGGTAAAGTCCCCGACGATAATATTCGGATTATGAATCGTCGGTTTTACGTACGTCACCATGTCGGCGTTCGGCACAGGGAAAATCACGTTCGGGTTCGGTCGGGTACCGTCTTTCATTTTGTCTCCTTACTTTCCATACTTTGCAATAAAAAACTGACGGGGCGGAAACCGTCGTTGCAAGAGACGCACGCGCTGCGTTTATCCTGCATCCAACCGTCATAAAAGTCGCTTGCGCCGTTCGCCAAAGCGAAGACAAACGGAGAAAGCGACTGCCATGCGCTTTCACACAAACCTTTCGGGATCATGCCGTCATCCGAATAAAAAACCTGCCCTTCTCGCAAGTCGCAAGCATGCTCGATCGGATTTTCGTACTTTGCCTGCAAATCTTTGTAATCGGCTTTGCGCAAAACCGTAATTTTGACCGTATACATAATCAGTATGACACCATAAGAAGCATTTTGAACCGCTCGGCGCCGTACACGGCGTGCGGCACGTCTTTCGGCATAACGAGCGACTCGCCTGTTTCGAGCAAAAAAACCTCTCCGCCGACGGTAAACTGTCCCTTGCCGTCCAAAACCGTCACCATGGCGTCCCCCGCCGCGGCGTGCGTAGAAATCTCCTCCCCCTTGTCAAACGAAAACAGCGTCACGCTGATTTTTTCGTTTTGCACAAGCGTCTTGCTGACTACCTGTCCGTCCTGATAGGCTATCTCGTCGGCAAGCCGCAGTTTCGTCCCTTTCTCAATGTTTTTATACATAAATTTTACCCCTTTCTTTTTATTGTAACCATTTTTTTCGATTCGTCAATCAATGGGACGATTTTTTTATATATTAAAAAAACGTGTTTCAAAAACACAGTTACGACAGTAGAAATTTTATAGGGTACTAAAACCGCTGAACGAAATCTTGCGGGAGTTGGAATATCTACGACAGTAGAAATTTTATAGGGTACTAAAACTTTAATTTATCGTTTTGAGCCATAGTCGCCATCTACGACAGTAGAAATTTTATAGGGTACTAAAACATTGGTATTCATGTTTCAACCGGTACTGTTATCTACGACAGTAGAAATTTTATAGGGTACTAAAACGTCGAATTTGACTTTGTTTAGTCCGCGTATATCTACGACAGTAGAAATTTTATAGGGTACTAAAACTTTAAGCCTAAGCATTTGTATGTGAATTTTATCTACGACAGTAGAAATTTTATAGGGTACTAAAACCGGCGGGCATTCCTTTCGTTGTATACTGCGATCTACGACAGTAGAAATTTTATAGGGTACTAAAACAGTGATATATAGGGTTATCGACAACGGATAATCTACGACAGTAGAAATTTTATAGGGTACTAAAACCTCAAATTATATATATTGATTCACTTTTTAGGCAAAAGCCGACGTTTTTTTCTCTCGCACCGTGTTTTTCCGTACC
Source organism: Clostridia bacterium (assembly GCA_045601385.1). Taxonomy (GTDB): domain Bacteria; phylum Bacillota; class Clostridia; order Christensenellales; family DTU072; genus CAG-1782. The sequence continues at coordinate 15,273 of JAZRZM010000006.1, forward strand.
GATCGTCTTTCAATGTGCATTCTGCCGATAGTACCCTTTTTACAACCGTCAACAGGGCTCGGTAATGATTATATTATATAGAATAAAATGAAAAAAGTCAAACCGTTTTATCCACAAGCGTGACAGTGCCGCATACGCACTCAAAACAAAGTGACGTCCCATTTTGAGCGCGTATTACACCATCTCCTTTACTTATTTATCCGACTTATTGTTTTGTTCTTTCCCTTGCAGATAGCAAAACCATTCGGCGTCGGACACGGCGATCATTGCTTCGGACGACCGATCTTTGCCTGCTTCTTTTATCTTTTTGATAGAAAGCAAGGCTTTTCTTGCTATGTTATATGCACCGTTTGCGTCGGCGTCACACGGTCTTTTGCCGCCTTCTCTCGGCTTTCTGCTGTCAAAAAACATGCCGTCTTTATCCTTAACGGGAGAAATAATATAGTCTTTGTCTTTGTCGCTATTACGCATTTGGGAAATAAGAGACAAAACGTAAATAAAGTGTTTATAAAAATCCGCCTTGTCCGGTTGTGTGAGTTTATTCCTGATGTCGCCCCCGTCTTGGTACGATATACCGTATTTGTCCAGCAATTCTTTCATCACCTCGGTAAGGCTCTCGACTTTTTCTTTCTTCCATTGTCCATTTTCTTTATATGATTTGATTCTGTCACCGTAGGAATAGACAGTCCATTCTTTCTCGGCGCTTTTGTTACACACCGTAGGAAGGCGCGAATAGTCGAAGTGGAACTTAAACAAATCTTCGTCCTTGCAATAGCAAATGGTGTCGAATGCCTTGATCAATTCCCGCGTCTTTTCCTGACTGACATATTTTGGCTGTAGCAAATCGGCAAAACCCGTCACAGGGTCGATTTTGCTCGTCCACGAAGGAGTAACGTAAAAAATAATGCCATTCTGATACTTCGATCCGTTCTTGTACGTCGCCTTATTGTTGACCAACTGATACGCATTATTTATTCCGCCGCACTCTTCGGAATCTATATCCTTGAACGTGAGATATCCGAGTTTATCGGTAAGGCTCTTTTCGATTTCCTGATACACGCTCAACTCGTATTTTTTACGGGAGTTCTTAAACCCGGCATTCAGATTTTCCAAAGCAATAACCGCGTCGTATTTTTGAACCAACCGACATATTTCGTATACAGCCTGACTCAAATAGCCTCTTTTTAAGTCGGCGATACCTGTTATCGATTTCCAACTTTTCCTTGCCCGGTCTCTTTCGGCTTCTCTGTCCGATAATTTATCGTGATAGTTTATCTCAAAATGATTACCGTCATACTCGTTTTTAATTACATTCAATGAGCGTTGTTCAACAATATTTCCGTTCTCGTCGATTACGGAAATATATAGCAAATTACGTTCGCCACGATCGATACCGATAATATAATTGTTTTCGCAACCGGAAATTGCTTTGCGGACAGCGGTATTGATATCTCTCTCGCCCTCAACAAAGGGGTTCATGGTAATCGGTATATGTATTAAAAAGCGGTCTTCCGTATAACGTTTATCTTTGATTAAGTCATATTCGAATACACTTGTTTTTGCGGAATTGCTCTTCGCGAGTATCGGTATATTTTTCTTATGTTTAATAATATCTTTTTCCTCAATACTCTTACAGCGATAGAACATCTCCGCGCCGCCGTTCAGCAGCGGTCTATTCGGATTATTGTCCCTGAACAGTTGTTCAAAAAGCAGCGTGTGCAGATTCTTTTTACCTTTACTGCAATCCGAAAAATCTTTACTGTATATTTCGAAAAGATACAGCGTCCCGTCTCTCACACAGTCGTCTATATACTTACCGGAGACATCCTCAAAAGACACTTTATATCCCTGTGCGGCTACTTCTTTATAAAAATCCGAAATACGTTCGTAACTTTCGGTATCCGAAAAATTAAAACCGAAAATCTCCCATGCGGGATATTTCCCGATACATTCCTTAAAATAATCAATTAAGACGTGCAGGTCTTCTTTGTTATTTTTATACGATGTATCTTTATAAATTTTATAAATCCTTTCACATTCACTATTATAAAAAAGTTCTTTATTATTATTGGCAAAAATAACATGCGGTAAACTTTTATTCGGATTCGGCAAGTAATTATAAACCATCTTTTGATAAGTATAGGCTTCGCCGTCGATTGCTTTCACGATATTGTTAAAAAACTCATTTTCCCCGACTATGCCGACATAGTACTTTTTATCTTTTCTTAACAAAATTGTGTGATAAACTTTTTCTTTGCTGGCAGACCAACCGTTGAATAGTTGCGAAAAGCCAAACGTTAATTTCAATTTATCGGTAGAATAAGCCTTTTTCGTTAAATAATTCCGCGTTTTATTATATAACGGTATCAGACCTGACAATGTGTCGACTATGTCATCAAACACGCCGTAGAAAGAATTATCTTTATCCGCCATATCCGCATTAAATACAGAAAAAATATCTTTTAACGAAATAAGCGAATCCAAATAGTCTTTCACGATTCCCGTATTGTCATCGTCACCCAAAAGTTTGCTCTTATCGGAAAGTTTCGCAAATTCTTGGCATTTCTCCTTTATCTCCTTGACGCTTGCGGTTAGCGCATCCGTCATCTTTTCGGCAAATTTTTCTTTACTTATTTCGTTGCTTGTTATATCAAATATTTCTTGCAAAGTGTATGCCGTCTTTTTGGCAAAATATTTTCTCCGATTTTCTTCGTACTTTTCGGAGCTCTTTTTTTGTTTATCCGTGGCGTTCTTGTCATAATCGGCATAAAAAAGGTCTCTGACGATATTCCACTCTCCCGTCAGTTTTTGCGAGAATGCAGATAGTTTTTCCGCACGGATAAAGATTTTCGAATAATCATAAACTTGCGAATCAAACAATGTCGGTATTCTTTCAAGTATACCTTTGATTGCCTCGCAGTAATCATTTATTGCAGATATTACCTCTGCGTCTTGTTCGAATTTTTCAGGCAAAAAAGATAAAGTACTGCCTTCGCTCAATATTTGCTTATATAACTGTTTGAATCTCGGCATTTTTTTGTCGGAACTTTGATTATATTCGTTAATATACTCGTTTATTCCCTTGATTTTGTCTCCGTTTTCTTGACTGTATCCGCCTATCAACTGATTATAACAGTCAATACCTTTCCCTGTTATGACATTATTATAGTAAATGGGATTAAAAAAATCTTCTATTTTTTTTGGACAAATTTCTTTCGGTAAATTGTCCTGCAATTTCTGCAATAAGTCCGGCATATTATTTTGCAGCATTTCTCCGATTTTGCAATTATCAAAGAAACGATATAGGTTTTGGTTAATCAACCTAAAAGTGATTTCTGTCGATTTCCCTTTATTGGAATATATATTTTTTACATTCTCATAAAAACCGCGCAAATAAGTCGTAAATTTAGCAAACTTTTCTACAATTTCTTTATCGGATTGTACAAACTCCGGCAAAAGTTTGGTAACCATTTCTTTCCCGAACAAATTTTTATAATTTTCATTATTTTCAAAAGCCTTCGTAATTTCTCCTTTCAAGGCTTTTTCTTTATCCTGATCTTTTGTCCCTTGTTTGTATGCGGTGTAGCAACCGGATAAATGATCTTTATTCAATTTCAAATCGGTCAAACTATCATCGATAAACTTACGATGGTAATCAATAATTATCCTTTTGATTTTCTTATAAGAATCAGCCAAAACACAGTCAGTACGCAAATAATTGTTTCGGAAATTTTCTTCCGTTTTCCCTTGTGGAATCAATCTGAATCTGATTGTTTTCGACACAGTGTATTTTTGGGTTAAACCATCAATTTTTTTCATCTTACATTTCTCCTCTTTTTGTCGAATTCTGACTATATTTTACAAATGCAAATGAATTTGTCAACAGTTTTTTTGAATCTTTATAAATATTTTTTTGGGTGCGTCACGTAATGTTCGTATAAATATACTTCTTCTTAAAATGACAAGCCGTCAACCGCAAAATCAGTGTCCTTTATGCTTTTCCGCTTTCTTTTGTTGTTTCATTTCAAACCGTTTTTCCGCGTCGGCTTTTCGCCGCTCTCTTTGCCGCACTTCTTTTTCCAGTTTATTCTGCTCCCGCTGCGCCTTTATTGCCTGTTGCGCTTTTGTCCCGACGCCTTTTTCGGACATCTTTTTCCGAACGTCCCGTCGCGCTTTTTTGGGATTTATTTTTTTCTCCCTTTCCGCGGTTGCCACCGCCCGGCTGAACCGTAAATCGTCAAACCTGTCCAAAACGAAACGGTATACGTCGGCTTCTTGCGGCTCTGCGCCGAACGTAATCTTCGCCACCGACAACCTGCCGTCGCTGACTCTTTCAAACACGCCCACCCAAAACGGATCTTCAAAAAAAACCGTCAGTTCTTCGCTGACACTTTCGACTGTCATTTTTTTTACTTCATTATTTCATCCGAGCGTATCGACTTACGTCTGTCGCAAATCGGCTTAACGTATTTACTTTAACGAATCGCTCTCTATCGTTTGTAAGTAAGCATAAGCCTCTTTATAGGTTTCTATCTTTTTCGGCAATTTCCCATTCGTCCTTCTCGAATCCATGTTATGCATTAAGTCCGCCATTTTTACGCGGCGAGCGATCGGATCTTTTGCGATTTCCTTTACATAATCCATATAGGGCACGTCGTCCGCATGCGTCATTAGTTTTAGAGCATTCAGCACCGTTTCGGGAAACCCCACCTCTTTTAAGTACGCAAAAGAATATGTATCCCCATGGTCCTCTATTACGTCGTGAAGCAAGGCTACACAAACGGCTTCTTCGTCATCGAACTGTGACGCCAAAAAGAACGGATGATAAACATAGGGATATCCGCCCTTGTCTTGGTCGGCTTTGTGCGCTTCAAATGAAATGAAACACGCCTTTTTTACTAATTCAGAATAAAACATACAAACTCTCCTTTCCCAAAAAACCGATTTCTTTATTCTTCGTTTCCCTTGGCTGTTGTGACGGAAACAATCGGTTTGCAACGGATCGTTCCGCTAAGCAAGCGGTCTATACGCCAAACTTGTCGAACCATACGGCATATCGCGCCGTCGGGGATTTATATCGCTTGCGAAGTTCTTTGTAGCACGCAAAGGACTTCGCCATTTAACTTTTTATCCACCGAAAGACAGTCCTTTATCTGCTGTTTTTCTTTATCGAAGACAAAAGATAGTTTTAAAACTCACTTACATCAATCTTCTTTTTTACCGATTATTTTTTTGACTTCTCTATCAAAATCGGAAGTGATTTTTTGAGTTTTATTGAAAATGTCGTATTCCTGAGTCGCCTTGCGTTCGGCTTCGGTTTTAGAAACAGTTCCCTTGCCTTGCAAAATCTTATACTGACGGAAAGAAAGGAACGCATTGATCGCTTCTGCAAACTGATTCATTGTAAATGCGTGTTCATCTTCGATTAAGTCTTCCACGTAATCAAAGAAACCCGAAACGGTCCTTTCCAATTTTCTGATTTGCTTTTCGTCCAAATAGTTTTTGGCAATCGTTACGTCGGATTTTAAAATTCTTCCGTCGGGAGAGTTCTTCCAAGTCGTAAGCCCCATATTTTCTTTGGTGCTGTCCGCTTTAGAATAAACTATCTCCGCCGCAGTTTGTCCTGTAATGGCATAATGGAACTTATTTTGCACCATTGCATAGAATTCCTGCGTGATCGGCGAGTTAGCGTCGTAATCCGTACTGCACTCTGCAAAAATATCGGTGATCTGCTGCCATATTCTTCTTTCGCTTGCACGAATCGAACGAACTCTTTCTAACAGTTCACGGAAATAGTCTTTCCCGAAAACTTGTTCGCCTTGCTTTAATCGGTCGTCGGCCAGCACAAAACCTTTCTTTATAAACTCTTTTAATACCTTAGTCGCCCATATACGGAATTGAGTCGCACGGTGAGAATTCACACGGTATCCAACCGAAATAACAGCATCGAGGTTGTAAAAATCTATATTTCTTGTTACCTGTCTGTTTCCTTCCGTTTGAACTATTTCCATTTTGGAAATGGTTGCTTCAGGCAACAATTCTCCCTCTTCATAAATATTAGCAAGATGTTTTGAAATAGCGGGAATATTAACACCAAAAAGTTCTGCCATACCACGTTGTGTAATCCACAAGGTTTCGTCCCGAATAGCAACCTTAACTTTAATATCTTCTTGATCAATACTGTATAAAACAAATTGGAGTTCGTTTGACATTATTCCGCCTCCACGATTTCCATAATGTCTTCGATTTTGCATTCTAAAACTTTGCAAATCTTTACGAGGATTTCCGTGTTTACGTTTTTGTTCTTGCCAAGTTTTGCAAGCGCACCGGTAGAAATACCCGATTGAATACGCATTTCTGTCTTTGTCATTCCTTTGTCGATCAATAATTTCCAAAGTTTATTGTATCTGACGGACATGCTACACCTTCCTAAACTAATATACCTTTATTATAACATAAATTATAAAATATTTCAAAATAGAATATTATATTTATATAAAAACAATTGTCGTTACGATAGCCGATTTTTGATTTTATATTATCTCAAAATGTTTTAGACTGTCTTGGATGGCGGTGAACATTTCGGCGGTTGGGTGCTGTTTATGTCGTTTCAATTCGTCCACGGCGTTCGGGGCGTCGTACATAGGCAAGCCCAAATCTCTTTTGACTTCGGCGATATATGCCGTATGCACTTTGAAGCCAAAATTGTCTTCCACGTAAGATTGTATCTTCTTGTAAGTTACCTTTTCTTTTGGTTGATACTCTTTTTCGCTTTTTCCTTTAATTCTTGACGTTCTTTTTTGTCTTCAAAATCCACTTTTACGGTGATATGTTCGTCCGCAGTTTTGTGGGATAAAACAACCAGCGTTTCAACATGCTTGGTGTTCGGGAACATATCGTACGGCGTGACCGACTCGACGCGGTACGACGCGGACAAGAGTTTGATATCACGCGTCAAAGTGGACGGATTACAACTGATATAATACAGCGAAACGTCCTGCGGCAGAGCGTTCAGCGTGGCGACGACTTCGGGCGAGACGCCTTTACGCGGCGGATCGAGAATGACGGAGACCGGTCTATCGGCAGGAAGAGATCGGACGACTTGCGGCAGGCAAACGGCGGCGTCGCCGTTGATGTTTTGCACATAGTCCAATACGCCGTTTTCGCGAGCGAGTTTGTCGCCGTCGGCGGTCGCTTCGGGGACGATTTCTATATTGATAACGTGCACTCCCCTTTTGGCGAGCGTCGCTCCAAGGACGCCGACGCCGGCGTAGGCGTCAATCGCAAACGATCCGTTTGGGATACGGTTTGCCACGTCAAGGTATATCTTATCGCGTATTTCGTTATTTAATTGCAAGAAAGAATACGGGTTGAGCGAGACGCGGATTCCGAGCACGTCGATCACAAACGGGTTCTCCCGAATGGGGACGATACGCTTGCCGAGGATGACGTTATTTCTCTCCTCTTTCGGCGAAAGATACAGCGAATAGTTCTCCTTGCCCAGCGCGGAATCAAGTTCGGAAAGAAGGTAGTCGCAATGGGGCAAAGGCTTATTGTCGGTCACGACGACGATACAGTATCTGCCGCCGATGTGCCGCGCGACCATGTGGCGCAGAACGCCCGTCTTCGTCTCCTCGTTGAACGCCGCGATACCGAATTTTTCAGCGTACTTCAAAAACACCGCGATTAAGGTTTCTACCCACTCGCCGTGCAAAAAACATTTGGTAATGGAGACGACCTTGTGGCTGTTTTCACGGAAAAAACCCATCGCCGTTTTGCCGTTGACCGTGCCGAAAGGGAGTTGGATTTTGTTGCGATAGCCGAGGGGCGTCGAGCAAGGGACGACGTCGTCGATTTCGATATCGAGTCCGGCGTTCTTTCGGAAAAGGGTGCGGACGTTTTCTTTCTTGACGCGCAGTTGCTCGGCATAATCGATATGAATCAAGTCGCATCCGCCGCACTTTGGAAAACGGTTGCATTCGGGTTTGACGCGGAATGCGGACGGACGTTCGACTTCAATAAGATTACAAAATACGAGGTTTTTCTTGACATAAGTCACTTTGGCGCGGACCTGTTCGCCTTTTATGGCGAACGGCACAAAAATGACGTATTCTCCGGCGTGAGCCACCCCCTCGCCGTCCATTCCGTACGAATCGATATGCAAAGTCAGTATGTCGTCTTGCTTTAATTTTTCCATACTCCTATTATACAAAAAAATATCCTTTTTGGCAATAAAACAAAAGGGCTGCCTAAGTCAGGCAACCCCGAACGTTTTTTTTGATACAAAAAGCCGTTTTACAGGATTTCGCTGAGTTTAACCGGGCGACCTTCCTGCAAGGATTTTTTCGCGGCAAGTCCGATAACGACGGCTTGAAGTCCGCATTCGACGTCAACGGAAACGGGTTTGTCGTTCTCGACGCAATCGACAAACTGACTGATTTCGTTAACATAGGCTTGCATATATCTTTCCAGGAAGAAGAGGAGCGGTTTTTCGGCGTGGACGCCCGTATCGTCGGAGATGACCGCGGAAGAATCGGTATCGTTTGTGATAGCGACCTGACCTTTGCTGCCGAGGACTTCCACTCTCTGATCGTAACCGTAAGAAGCGCGACGGCAGTTGTCGATAAAGGCAAGAGCGCCGTTTTTCAGTTTCATCGAGATAAGCGCGGTATCGATATCGCCGGCTTCACCGATAGCGGGATCGACGAGTACGGCACCGTAAGCGAAGACTTCTTCGACTTCGCTACCCGACATAAAACGGACCATATCAAAATCGTGAATGGTCATATCGAGGAAGATTCCGCCCGATACTTTGATATAGGACACCGGCGGTGCGGCAGGATCGCGGGAGCAGACTTTAAGCACGTTCATATCGCCGATTTTGCCCGACTGCACAGCCTCGCGCGCGGCGCGGAAATTGTGATCGAAACGACGGTTAAAACCGACTTGATATTTGATCTCGGGGTGCTCGGCAAGGACCTTTTTCACTTCGAGTATCTTGGCGATGTCGTGATCGATCGGCTTTTCGCAGAAGACGTGTTTGCCCGCCTTGATTGCTTCAATAGAAATGGGAGAATGGGTATCCGTACTGGAACAAATGAGTACCGCTTGGATCTCTTTATCTTCCAAAATCTTGTGATAGTCGGTGTAAAACTCTTTTACGCCGAGTCCCTTTGCCCATTCGACGGTGTCGTCTTTGAGGAAAGGATCCGCGATCGCTTTGACCGTCGCGTTCTTGACATAGCACATGATGCTTTCGCAATGTACTTTTCCGATTCGGCCTGCGCCGATAATTCCGATAGTAAGCATGATTGATTTATCTCCTTGATTGTGTTAAATTTTTGCGGTTTTTTTGATATATTTTCTTGCCTTTTTCGCATAAAGGAAAGGATCGGCAATCGCGGGATCCTGTTCGGCTTCGACAAGGAGCCATCCTTCATACCCGGCTTCGTCAAGAATTTCAAATACGGGGGCAAAGTCGATCGCGCCGTCTCCGGGCACGGTAAAGGTGCCGAGCCGAACGCCTTCCAGAAAACTGAGTTTTTCTTTTTTGACCTTTTCGATGACTTCGGGGCGCACGTCTTTCAAATGAACATGTTTGATTCTGCCGACATACTTTTTCAAAACGGCGAGATAATCGGCTCCCATATAAGCGAGGTGTCCGGTATCGAAAAGAAGAGAAAACTTGTCGGGATCGGTGCCTGCCATCAAGCGGTCGATTTCTTCCGGCGTCTGTACGACGGTACCCATATGATGATGATAAACAAGGTCGATACCGTATTCGTGCGCGATTTCTCCGAGACGGTTGAGCCCTTTGCACAGTTTGTCCCACTGCTCGTCGTTGATAACGGGTTTGCAATCGAAGATAGACTTCATCGTACCTTGGATGCTGTAACTTTGCTCGCTTGCGCCGATGCGCTTTGCGCCGCAGATTTTCAAAAATTCACAGTTCTTGCGAAAATCGATTTCCACTTCCTCGAAAGGTTTGGTCAGAATAAAGGAAGAGAACCAACGATTGGCGACCTGCATTTTACGCGCTTTCAAATCCTTTTTCAGAACGCGCGGCTTTTTGGGGAATTTGTTTCCGATTTCGCAACCGGAAAAACCGGCAAGAGCCATTTCGCTGATGCACTGCTTATACGTGTTTTCGCTGCCGAGATCGGGCATATCGTCGTTCGTCCAGCCGATCGGCGCAATGCCCAGTTTGATTTTCTTTTTATCCATTTTTGCCTCCGTATATTATATTGGAATAAAGTTATTTATATTGTACCACATCTCGGCAAATAATCAAGCGGAAAAAAATTTTTTCTCGCCGAAAGTCTTGCAAAAAAATGAAACCGTCCGCCTGATTATTTCAGTTTTCCGAGCCCGAGCGAATATAACTGCGACGAGCCCAACTCGGCTTTCTTTTTTTCCGAAAGCAGACACACGCAACGGATAAAAGTCTCCGTCTGCTCGCGCATAAGGAGAGGATTAAACTTGTCCATGTGCGCGTTTTTTGCGATCGAACAAAGATAGTCGGGAGCCGTCACGAGAGCGATTTCCGGGATGCCTTTATTGAAAAGAGGCTGTCCCTCTCCGAAGTGCATCAAGTTATGCCCACGCAAAGTAATCGTCTTCAACAGCGTCCTATTCTTGATCGCTTCGAGATAAACTTCGTCCATTTGGTCGCTTCCGGTATAGACGATTTCGGTATCCACATCCGATGTATTGGCATACTTTCCGTCCACATCTTTCCATTCTTTACACCCGAGGTGTTCGACCGAACAGCCGGCAATAACAGAATATTCTTTTGTCCACAGCGACTTAAAGTCGGCAAGAAAACGCGAAGTCGCCTGATCGAACCCCGTCCTGAATTTCGGCAAACGAAAATGCCCCGTCACGAACGCGAAAATAAGATTTTTGTCGGTCGGATGTTTGGCAAAGTAATCCATCATACCGAGCATGGCGATTGCGCCGTTTTCTTCGCAGAAGTTACACCCGTCGGTATGCGTATTGATAAGGATCGCTTCCTTTGTTTTCTTCGCGGCGGGGATGACGGCATAAAAAGATTCGGTCGTGGCGTCTTTTTCGATTTTGCCGGTCACGGTGACCGTCGCCTGCGCGCCTTTTTTCGCTTTTGAAAGCACTTTTTTCCCGACCGTCTCGTTTACCCACACGGTCGGCACATCCAAATAATCGAGAATAAAATTGAGGTACTGCCCCTCCACCATTTCGTCGGACATGTCCTCCCAAATGCAAATAAGCGCCTTCATGCCGCTCGCTTTCAACGCCCAAAAAGTCGGCAAAGTCTTGACGAAAGAGGTGCTGACAGGCCCGCGGTAACTCGGTTCGATCGCCAAGCCTTCGGGGACGGAACTCCTTTTATCGAACGCGATACGACTGCTGATTTTCGACAAATTCCGTATGCGCAGGACGCCTATCTTCCCGTTCGCCGCGGCAAACCCGATAAGATCGTTCGGAATCGTTTTCAGCGGAGCGGTTATGCCCTCTTCGCCCGTAAGTCCGCTGTACGGGAAAACCGACGAGACGTGCAACTCTTCGCCGTCTATGACAAGCGCGCCTCTTTCGCTTTCCCAGCGATCGAAGCGGTACTCTTTTGATACCGTGCAAAAGCCCTTTTTTTCGATTTCTTCTTTCAGATACGCACAAAATGCCCGCTGTCCGTCGCTGCCCGTAAGGCGCGTCCCGAAAGCGTTCATTTTCTCGACGCCGTCCGTCAAAAACTCCGCCGACGGCAAGTCTTTTTCAAAAATTTTCATTCTCTTTCCCCGCTATTTTGAGATAGAACCGTCCAATATCGCCTCGATAACGACCTTGCCTACCTTAAAATTATTATACATTGCCGTTTCGAATATGTCCATCGTTTCCGAATTTTCTTCCTGCACTTTCTCGTTATAATTACTCCCCTCGCTCCAAAGCGATTCGGGCGTATCTCCGTTTGTAAAGACGTCCACGTTGACGTTGGCGCGCATAATTATCAGTTTATCCGACAGTCCGAACTTCTCGGCGACGACAGCCGTGACGACGTCTTCCATTTCGGTAATCATATACGGATCGGGACAGCCGTAGTACGCGGTAATTTGTTCCGCTTTCGCATGCCCGTATTCGCCTTTCCAAAAGTCGTCGCTCGTGACAACAGTGCCTACCGTTACTTTCGGATCGCGCTTCGCCCATTCTTCGCCGGGGAAACTCTTTTGCATGGCTTTTTTCGTATTCTCGGTCGTATCAAGGACAATATCTTTTGTCAGTTCGTACACGCGTCTCGTTAACGCCGCGTCCGTCAGTTTGTGGCTGACCTCGTCGTAAGAGGCGTCGTGAAACCACAGTTGTTCGGCATCGGGCTTCGACATATCCCGTATGTCAGCGGTGTGCCCGAGATCGAAGTCGATTGCCGCGCTTGCAAAAACGACGTCGCCGGGGACAGAAACGCCGGTCGAACCGCCCGCGCACCCGAACGTAAATATATATGCCTCGGAAAAGTCAAAGCGCTTGTCCGAAAGAACGGACGTAAGACACACCGCGGTATTGACCTTGCCCGAGCCGGTCATGCTCATGGCAATTTTGCTTTCACGGTTATAATAAATCGGATAGCCCGTTTCCGTCACGAAAGTATCGCACTTGCCGTTCAGATATTCCTCGTAAAAAAGTTGGGCTTCTCCGGGAAAATCTCCGACCATTTCGCCCGACTCAAAGTGCGGCAACAGCAAAACCTTTACCGATAACCGTTTATCCTTTTTAACGCAACCCGTCAGCACCGAAAAAAGCACCGCCGCTGTTGCGGCGACGGCGCATACCATCCATACGATTCTTTTCGCGTTTTCCATTCAAAAAATCTCCGTTTTTATTTTTGATTGGATTATAACACTTTTTTAAGTCGAACACAAGTTTCAGACGAGCAAACACAAAACCCCGAGCGCGGCGGCAAGAGTGGGAATCGACGTGCAAATACCGATTTTCAGAAAATCGAAGTAACCGAACTTGATTCCGTGATCGTTCAGAATCGAACTCCACATAATCCCGGCAAGCGCGCCGATCGGCGTCAAAAACGCCCCGATATTGGAACCGACGACGGTCGCAAACATTGCTTCCAAAGAAGTGCTTTCGACGGCAACCGATTCGATAACCGACGAAAAGAGAACGCTCATGGGGATATTGTTGATGATGTTGGCAAACAGGAAAGAAGCCGCGCCGTAAGAAAAGACGGTGTGCTTTTCGCCTAAAAAAGAACAGATACCGCCGGTGACGCCGTTTTCGCCGAGCGCAATGATCATCACGAACATCGACAGCACAAACGGGATCAGTTGCCACGGGGCGCGCAAAATGCAGTGCGCAAGTTCTTTCGGCTTGCGCCTTTGTAGGAGCGACGATATAAGAACGGCAAGGAAAAGAACGAGCGCCGAGCAGAGCGCGACCAGCCACATTTCCAATCCGATATAAGAAGAAACGGCAAGAAGAACGGTGCAGCACGCCAGAATAATCACACCGATAATCAGGTCGGCGCGGTCGGTCAAAATCTCCGCGCGCAAGGTTTCATCGGAAGAAAGCGGCGCACGAAGACGTTTGAAAAACAGTAATAAGAGAATCCCAAAAGCAGCGACACCGGCACTTAAAGTCGGCAAAATCATAATTTTCAAGTAGGCTAAAAAGTCGATTCCGTACGCGGTGGCAAGGTAGATATTGGTCGGGTTTCCGATGACGAGAGCCATGCTCCAAGTGTTCGCGGCGACAAATTCGGCGGCGAGATACGGGATCGGATCGATCTTCGCGTTCTTGGCAAAATAGCAGATAAACGGCGTAAACGAAAGGATAATGATATCGTTGGACGTAAACACGGTCAGGACGGAAACGGTCAGATACAAATATAAAAACAGTTTCCACTGACTTGTTTTTGCCTTGCGCAAAGTGACGCAGGCAAGATAACGGAAGAAGCCGAGTTCATCCAAATAGACGGACAAAACCGTCATGGAAATAAACAAAACGAGTATTTTTAAGGGATTGATGGCGGTGTCCTGCGTGAGGGCGTCCCGAACGACGGACGCGCTCGCCTGCCCGGTCAAAAGCATAACCGTCGCGCCGACAAGCACGATCACCCAATACGGGCTGAACCGCACTTTACCGAGTTTTATCTTCGGGAAAAAGAGAATGCTTGCTATCATCAGCAAGCAAGTAAGTACGCTTATAATAACGGAAATCATGTTGTTATCTTATGTCTTGTTTATCTTTTCGGGCACAGGGTTTCCCTGCCGACGACGCGGAAAAGCCGAACAAGAAACGCAATGAAAATTGCAAGCGGGCGAAAATCAGAAGAGATTATACACCTGCATATCTTTGTCGTAGCGGAGAGAATTCAGCAACGCGATTTGCGGTGCGGTTTTTCCCCGAAGCGCGTGCGCGTCCAAGCACGCCCTCTCTTCCCATATTTCGGCAAAAATGATTTCGTCGGAATTTTCAAGAGGCATCAGAACGTCAAAGCGGACGCACCCGGCGTCCGTGCGCAGAGATATCTCCGCGTGCTCTTTGGCAGCGGCAAGAAAACTTGCCTGATTTTCTTTTTTGACAAGATTTTTACAAAGTACGGCTATCATAATCAATATTGTCCTTTATTTTGAGAAAACGGGATCGCAGGTTATATTGATGCCCAGTTTCCGAAACGATTGCAATTCGGGCGTGGACAAAATCACGGTGCTGTGCGCTTCACAGCCTTTCAGGATCCCGAGATTGGCTACTATGGCTTCTATAGTCGTGTTTGTCGGCACACTCACGGCAAGCGCGATCAAAGCCTCCGACAAATGCAAAGCCGCCTGTTTTTCCGAGAAAGTCTCGCGTTTCATCTGCAAAATAGGTTCGATGACGGTCGGAGAAAGAAGATTCAGTTTTTGTTGCACGCCGAGGTATTTTTTCATCGCGTTGAACACGACGGACGCGGACGCTTTCAGTGCGTCGGTATCACGACCGCGGACGATAGAACCGTCGGGCAGTTGCAAGGCGCATGCCGGCACGCCGCGTTGCTGTTCTTTCAGCCGAGCGGGCGAAACGACCTTCCGATCTTCCGCCGTCAAGCCCATATTGCTCATCAGCATTTCGATACGATCGACCGCCTGCTGCTTTGCGATGCCCTGTTTGAAGTCGCAAAGTATGGAAAAATAACGGCGAATTATCTCTTGTTTTGCCGCCTCTTCCACCACTTTTTCATCGACGATCGCGTCGGCAATCATATTGACGCCCATACACGTCGGGGACGGATATGCCGCCTCGGAGCCGACAATCCTGGTCAGTATATTTTTTACCACCGGAAAAGTCTGCATGTCGCGATTATAGTTGACAGCGATTTCACCCGTCGCCGCAAAGTGATACGAATCGACCATGTTAAAGTCGTTCAAATCGGCGGTCGCCGCTTCGTACGCCACGTTAACGGGGTGATTCAGCGGAAGATTCCAGACGGGGAAAGACTCGAACTTGGCATAACCTGCCTTGTATCCCCTTTTGTATTCGTGATACAACTGACTGAGACAAGTGGCAAGTTTTCCGCTGCCGGGTCCGGGAGCGGTCACGACGACAAGCGGACGAGAGGTCTCGATATACGGATTCGCGCCGTAGCCCTCGTCGCTGACAATGACGCTGACGTTGGTTGGGTAATCTTTCGTCGGGCGATGCAGGTATACTCTTTCGCCCATTCTTTCCAATTTTGTCTTCAATTCGTCCGCGCTCGGCTGTCCCGTGTACAAAGTAATGACGATACTGCTGACAAAAAGTCCGACGCTCCTTAAATTATTCATAAGCCGAAGCAGTTCGGCGTCGTACGTTATGCCGAAGTCGGAGCGGCGTTTCTTTTCTTCCAGCGATTTTGCGCTGATACAAAGTATAATCTCCGCTTGGTCCTTGAATTTCAGCAGAAGTTTCGTCTTGACGTTGGCGTCGTAGCCGGGCAAAACGCGCGCGGCGTGCAAGTCGTCGAAGAGTTTGCCGCCGAATTCGAGATAGAGTTTGTTGTCAAACATGTCTATCCTGCGGCGGATATTTTCTTCTTGCTTGGAAAGATACAGTTGATTATCGAATCCGATGAGCATTTTTATCAGACTATTCCTTGCGCCATCATGGCGTTAGCGACTTTCAAAAAGCCCGCGATGTTCGCACCTGCGGCATAATTGCCTTCCATGCCGTATTCTTTGGCGGCGGCGGCGATATTGTTAAAGATGTTTTCCATAATGTTTTTCAGTTTGGCGTCGACTTCTTCAAAAGTCCAACCCAGTCTTTGGCTGTTCTGACTCATTTCCAAAGCGGAAGTGGCTACGCCGCCCGCGTTCGCGGCTTTGGCAGGTCCGAAAAGCATACCGTTTTCGCGATAAACGTCGATCGCTTCGGGCGTGGAAGGCATATTCGCGCCTTCGCAAACGCATTTGCAACCGTTTTTGGCGAGCAGACGCGCGCTGTCTCCGTCGATTTCGTTCTGCGTTGCGCACGGAAGAGCGATATCGCACGGCACGCTCCATATACCTTTGCAACCGTCGTGATATTCCGCGGTCGGACGATAGGTAAGATACTCTTTGATACGAAGACGGTTTTTGATTTTGATTTCTTTAATCGCGTTCAGATCGACGCCGTCTTTATCGTAAATATACCCGTTGCTGTCGTACATAGCGACGACTTTCGCGCCGAGTTCGGTCGCTTTTTGCGCGGCGAATATCGCCACGTTGCCCGAGCCGGAAACGACGACCGTCTTGCCCTGAAAACTGTCGTTATGCGCTTTCAGAAGAGCGTTCGTAAAATAGCACAGTCCGAATCCGGTCGCTTCGGTACGCGCAAGGCTGCCGCCGTAGGTCAGACCTTTGCCGGTCAAAACGCCTTCGTACAGCCCCGTAATACGCTTATATTGTCCATACAAAAAGCCGATTTCTCTGCCGCCTACTCCGATGTCTCCGGCAGGAACGTCCACGTCTTTACCGATATGACGATAAAGTTCCGTCATAAAACTCTGACAAAAACGCATAACTTCGGCGTCCGATTTCCCTTTCGGATCAAAATCGCTGCCGCCTTTGCCTCCGCCGATCGGTAAGCCGGTCAAAGAGTTTTTGAAAATCTGTTCAAACCCCAAAAACTTGATGATGCCTTCGTTGACGGACGGATGAAAACGCAGTCCGCCTTTGTACGGTCCGATCGCGCTGTTAAACTGGATACGGTAGCCGCGGTTGATCTGAACTTTGCCGCTGTCGTCCACCCACGGCACGCGGAACTTAATGATGCGTTCGGGCTCGACGATGCTTTTCAGTACTCCCTTTTCGATAAATTCGGGATGTTTTTCAATAACGGGTTCCAGCGATTCGAGGATTTCTTTGACCGCCTGATGAAACTCGGGTTCATTCGGATTACGCTTGACGGCTTCTTCGAATACCGCCGTCACCTGCTCATGTGCAAGACTCATATTGTCTGTTTTCTCCTTTTTATGCTTTGGCATAAACAAAATATTGTCATGATACATTTTACTACTGAAAATACATTATTGTCAATTTTTTATAATCATTTTTTTGGGAAAAAACGCCACCGTTTTGCGGTGGCGTTCTGCTCATAAGATAGGCTGTTTGTTCAGTCGAAAACCATTATTTCTTTTTCGGGAAAAGTTTTTCCGCCTCGTTTGCCGACATAAAACAGATTTTGCCCGAAGGAGTATTGAATTCCATCGGATACGTCCCTTTTCCGACGACGTAATTATCGGCTTTGTCGCGGACGAATTCGTCCGTCATCACGACGCTATGCAAAGAAAAAGCGTCCAAAGTATAGTCGGTCATATCGGCGGAAAGGTTGACCGAAATATTCCCCGTCGAGCAAGTCAGATTGGTTTTTTTGGCAAGAAAATCCGCCAAAACGGCGTTTCCCGTCGCAAGAGAGGCACGGATTTCTTCAAAAAAGGAACTCTTTATAAAAAGGTTACCCGTCATCGTCACCTCGCATTCGGCTTTTTCCGTCACGGTGACGCCGTCCAAAAGAAGATTACCCGTTTTGCACTCGATATTCGCGTTTTTTGCCGTATCTTTGGAAAAACTCGCGTTGCCCGTCCCCATGACCGTGCGGACGGTCTCGAATTCGTTATCGGAAAAATCGGCGTTTCCCAACGCTATATCGGTCGAAAAATCCTTGATCGAGCAGTTTTTTACCGTGAGCGAACTCTTGATGCCCGAAGAAGAATGTGCCGCGCGATCGCATTTTATTCCGTCCAGGACGGCAGTCGCCGTCGAAACGGACAAAGTCAGCGACGTAAGGGACGTCCCTTTCGGCAAAGCGACGGTTACGTTCTTTTGCGGCAACTCCGTCGTGACCTGCAAATTATATCGCATAAACTTGACGTACAACGTGCCTTTTTTATCGGCATAGGTATGCACGCAATAGGGAGTCGTGTTTTTTTCGGGCACATAATCTTCCGAAACCGTAATCGACGGTTGATCCTTTTCGCATACGGTCACCGAGCCGCCGATCCAGTCCACCGAAAGCGCGGTGATTTCTTCTTCCGTTTGCATAAAGTTTCCGCTTTCGTACAATTCTCCGTTATCGTACGAATAATAACTCGCGTTCGAGCCCATATCCTTAATGCTGCCTTTGACTTTTTCACAGCCGCAAAGAAGGAGCGAAAGCAAAACCGAAACGATAATCGCGCCGAAAAAACCTTTCTTCATCTCTGAATACGTCCGCTCCCGTCGCCTTGGCACAGTTTGTTGACTTCCGCCACCGAAACCTGATTATAGTCGCCCTCGATGCTCTGTTTGAGCGCCGACGCGGCGATACCGAAGTTGATCGCTTCTTCATCGCTCATACCGCTTGCCAGCGCGTAAATAAGTCCGGCGGAAAAACTGTCTCCGCCGCCTACGCGGTCGATAAGTTCCAGTTCGTACCGACGGCTTCTGACGGCGTTTGTGCGGCTGACAAGAAGTCCCGACCAGCCGTTCTTCGTCGCCGAAAAACTTTCGCGCAAAGTAAACGCGATATAGCGGACGTTCGGGAAGGCGTCA
Source organism: Clostridia bacterium (assembly GCA_045601385.1). GTDB lineage: Bacteria > Bacillota > Clostridia > Christensenellales > DTU072 > CAG-1782. Next base: position 34,274 of record JAZRZM010000006.1, read on the forward strand.
AGGACCTTCCTGCCCAAGGCGATATATCCTTGCTCGGACAGTTTGCCGCCCTCGATGTCGCTTCCTTCCGCTTTCAAACCGAACACGTCTCCGACGTCCTCTTCGTTGGCGATCAATACGTCGGTGTATGCCATGCACTTGGTCATCGTCTCTTTGGCTTCTTCTTTCGTCCAGAGTTTTTTACGATAATTAAGATCGCACGAAGTGGTAAGACCGTTTTCTTTCGCTTTTTTCATCAATTCCACCGTCAGGCGCGCAATCGGCGGACAAAGTGCCGGCGTGATACCCGAAGTATGGAACCAATTTGCGTCGGCAAAAAGGTTTTTTTCGTCGATTTCCGACTCTTCCAGTTCGGTCACGCTACTGCCTGCGCGGTCGTAAATGCAGGTGCTCGGTCTCTGCGACGCGCCCTTTTCGGTATAATAAATGCCGAGGCGTTTGCCTCCGCGGACGACAAAAGAGACGTTTACGCCGTTGGCTTTCAGATCGCGCAAGCATCTGTCTCCGACAAGATTATCGGGCAGTTTGGTCAAAAACGCGGCGTCCTGTCCGTAATTTGCGAGCGAAACCGCCACGTTGGCTTCGCTGCCGCCGAAACAAAGGTCAAACCCGTCCGCCTGCACGATTCTTTTATATCCGTACGGTTGCAGACGCATCATGATTTCACCGAAAGTAACAAATTTCATACGTAAAAAATCTCCTTATGATTTATATTATTTTTCTCATATCGCCGTTATTCAATAAAATATTCTTCCCGGTCGGCTCCAAAAACAGGTTGCCCGCGTAATTCAGAAACACCATGACGACTATCCAGCAAAAACTGTACCCTTCGCACAGCGAAGTCGCCCCGTGCATCAGGCTGAATTCGTCGCTGTCAATCACGCGGATATAACAAAACGCCACCGTGATCAGCATAAACGCGCCGACAAGCACGCCCGCCACCGCCTGTTTTTTGTTGCGGAAAAAGGCGAACACAAGTTGCGCCGCCACCACGACGAAGTGCCCGATAAACATCGCTATCGCCGATTTATTGTGAATATCGACGACGACTTTATTCGGAGACGCGTCCGAGCATACGCCCGTCAGCACAAACAAAAGATCGACCGCCGCCAAAAGAACAAGCAAAGCGATTTTCAGTTCTTTGCGGAACCCCGATTCTTTGAGATACAGCAAGAACATATACATCAGCGAAACGATAATGGAAATACCCCACGCTAAAAACTGCCCGTAGTATCCGAGGTCGAATCCCATCTCGGTAATCGAACACTTAATCGGATTTTCCTGCGCCAAAAACAGCGCGGTCAGCAGCGGAAACACGACCAGCGCCCACACCGCCGTAACGTACAAATTGATCTTTTGCGTTTTATTTATTTTTTTCATAAGCTCAAAAACCCCTTTTTCCTTATTATACATAGTCTTTTGTTTTTTTGCAAACGTAAGCAGGGGCGGTCTTGACAAAACGGCTTTTTCCCTTTACAATAAAGGCATAAAACAAAGCGGCGAGGGAATATGAAAATCACTTTTTTGGGTTCAAGTCACGGGTACGTTGAAAAAAACGCGTTCTGCACGTCTATGCTTTTGCAAAGCGGCGAAAAGAACTATCTTATAGACGCGGGCGCGCCGGTAAACAAGTTGTTGCTCGATTGCGACGTTACTTATAACAAACTCAACGCCGTCTTTATCACGCACGACCACGACGACCACTATTTGGGCTTGATCGGTTTACTATGCGCCATTCGTGGAAAAGAACGGGGAAAGGGCGTCGATTTTTCGATTTATTTCCCGTCGCGGAAAGTATATCCGCGCCTCAGACGGTTCGTCTATCACACAGGCGCGCCGCGCCCGAAGTGCCCGCGTTTTGTGCGTTATGCCAAAAAAGGAGTCATTTTTGACGACGGCACGATCAAAGTAACCGCTATCCCCGTCAAGCACATTCCGCACGCGCACGCCCTTATGGTGGAATGCGAAGGCAAAAAGGTACTTTTCTCGGGCGATCTCCGTCGCGATATGCCCGATTATCCGAAAATACTGTTCAAAGAGGAATTCGATCTGCTCGTTCTCGAAGCGGCGCACACCGCTCTTTCCGATAAAAAAGTCGTCGATAAAATGACGAAATCGAAAGTAAAGAACCTCGTTATCAACCATATCGCACCCAAAAAGAATCCTCCCGAGGTCATTCAGGCGCTTTTTGACACGCAACCGGATAAGAATTGTTCCGTCGCGTACGACGGGAGAGTGGTGCTGCTGTAAAAAAATCATATCCGATAATAAATCCGTTTTTTCCTGCGCTTGCGATTTGCCCGATATTGCGGAACCTTGCAAGAGAGTTATGCCGTTTATTCTTTTATGACGGGAAAAACCCGATTTGAACGCGCCGACTTTTACCCCGTCCGAAATAAAAACCGTTTTTGTCCGCCCGATTGTTGAAATTTGTTTGAAAACACGCTATAATGTTCTTATAAAATTTATTTTATAAGGAGATTTTTATGAAAGTTCTCGAAACGGTAAAAAGCTGGCCGAAAAAAAAGAAAATCACTTCGGCTGTCGTCGCGTTTGTCGTATGTTTATGCATCGTCGCCGCCATAGTGACGCCCGTCGTCTTTTGTTTTAAGCAAGGAGAGACGTCCGAAGAATTTTGGTCGGAAAACGACGTGTTTACCGAAGACTACGCCGCAAAAACGTTATATATAGGGAATAAGGATTTCGTTATTCTCAATTTTACCGATATTCAAATCGATCTGCCGTCCGACATGAACAAGACGGGCGAGATTTATAAGACGATGAAAAAAGCAATCGACCAAGCAAAACCGAGTCTGATCACCTTTTCGGGCGACCTTGCCTGGTTCCCGGTGACGTGCGAATGTTATGAAAAAATCGCAAAAACAATGGACAGTTTCAAAATTCCGTGGGCGGTTTCGTTCGGCAACCACGATCACCAAGGCAACGGCGACCTGAACAAACTGGGCGAGATTATACAAAAATCGAAATACGGCATTTTTGAAAAAGGTCCGCGCAATATTGCCGGCGTGGGGAACTATTGCATCAATATCAAGAAAGACGACAAAATCGTCCACACCGTCTTCATGATGGACTCGGGCGACAGCGGCTATCACGTAGACGAAGACGTCATCGACTACGACTACATTACCGAAGAACAGGTAAAAAGTATCAGCACGAATATCGTCAAAGAGTACGCGCCGGACTGCACGATGGATTTTTCCGAATACCCGTATCTCGATGAAATCGAAGAAATCGAACAGGACGACGAAACGACGAAAGAGGGAGTCAAAGTCAATACGTCTTACGCTACCCTCGACTACACGCAAATCGCCTGGTACAAATGGGTACTGAAAGGCGTGCAAAAACTCAATATGGAAGCAAACGCAAAACTGACCAAAGAAGAAGCGATGCCGGAATCGACCTGCGTATTCCATATCCCGACGATGGATTTCTACTTTGCCTATAAACAGTGGGTAAACGCTCTTGTGCAAGAAGACAAGACGACGCTTGCTATCATGGACGCGAAAAGCAGCGGTAGCAGAATGCGTTATAACGAAACTTCGGGTTGCGCGTGCCGCGATACCGGATTTTTCGCCGCGGTTAAAGAAATGGGCAGTACGAAAAATATTATTTGCGGTCACGACCACGTCAACGACTTCTCCCTCGTGTACGAAGGCGTGCGCCTGACGTACGGCGTCAAGACGGGAAAAGAATGCTACTGGGTGGAAGACGGAACGATGAACGGCGGAACGATGCTGAAAATCGCCACCGACGGAAGCGCGTCTTTGAAACAGATTTATATTGATAATTATAGAGGGTAATCATTTATGACGGCTTACGAAACATACAAAACATGGTGCGAGAAAGTAACGGCGGCAGAAAAAGCGGAACTGTCCGCCATCGCGGACAACCGAGAAGAGATCGAAGAAAGGTTCGCTATTCCTCTTGCGTTCGGCACGGCAGGCATGCGTGGGATCGTCGGACTCGGGACCTTCCGTATGAATAATTACACCGTCGCGCGCGCGACCTGCGGTCTTGCAAAATTCATTTTATCGCAAAAAACGGAAAAAAGAGGCGTAGTAATCAGTTACGATACGCGTAGATGCAGTCTTGCGTTCGCAAAAAAGGCGGCGTGCGTGCTTTCCGCATACGGTATAAAAGTCTACCTGTACGAAAACGTACATCCCGTTCCTCTTTGCTCGTACGCCGTGCGCGCGTTAAAAGCGTACGCAGGGATTATGATTACGGCAAGCCATAATCCGAAAGAATATAACGGCTACAAGGTATACGGCGAAGACGGGGCGCAAATGAGTCCCGAGGACACCGCCGTCGTCGTCCGCTATATCGAAGAAGAAGGCGACTACTTTGCGGTCAAGGAAGACAAAATCGACTTCCCCGATATCAAAGGAATGGATAACGTCGCTCTGAACGAAAACGTCACCGTCATCGGAAAAACGGTAGACGAAGGGTACTATACGGCGATTTCTTCTCTGTCCCTTTCGCCCGAGGCGGTAAAAAAATACGGCCCGTCCCTCAAATTGGTCTACACGCCCATCCACGGATCGGGCTATGTTCCCGTGACGACCATTCTGCAAAGAAAGGGCATCAACGTTACTTGCGTAGCGGAGCAAACGATTCCCGATACCGAATTTTCGACCGTACCGATACCGAACCCCGAAAACCCGGCGGCGCTTCAAATGGGCGTCGAATTGGGCGACAAAATCGGCGCGGACGTCGTCATAGGCACCGATCCCGACTGCGATCGGATGGGGCTTGCCGTGCGCGACAATACGGGGAAATTCGTCTTGCTCAACGGTAATCAAATCGGCGTTCTTCTGCTTGACTACATCATTACCCGGCTGAAAGAATCGGGTTCGATGCCGAAAAATCCCGCCGTCGTAAAAACGATCGTCACGACCACCCTTGCCGACCGTCTCGCCAAAAAGAACGGCGTGACCGTCTTTAACGTGCTGACGGGCTTCAAGTTTATCGGCGAAAAGATCAAGGAGTGGGAAGCAAGCGGCGAATACGACTATATCTTCGGTTTTGAAGAAAGTTACGGTTCTTTGCGCGGCACGCACGCAAGAGACAAAGACGCCGTCGTCGCGTCCATGCTGACCGCCGAGATGGTCTGCTACTACGTCTCCGTGGGGAAAGGCTTGTACGGCCGTTTGCAAGAAATTTTTGCCGAATACGGCTATTATAAGGAAGAAGTGACTTCGATTGCGTACAAAGGCGTGACTGCAATGGACGACATGGCGAAAGCGATGAAAACGTTGCGCGAAAAAACCGTACGCGAAATTGCGGGCGAAAAAGTCGTCTTTACCGCCGACTACCTGAAAGGTCGCGGCGTCTATGCTTGCGGAAAAGAAGAAAAACTGACCTTGCCTATGTCCGACGCGTTGAAATTTACTTTAAGCGACGAACAGTTTGTCTGCGTACGCCCCTCGGGCACCGAGCCGAAATTAAAAATCTACGCTCTTTGCTTCGACAGCGACGAAGAAAGCGCGGCAAAAAAAGCAAGAAATCTGCTTGAAAGCACGAAAAGTCTTTTATGAAATTAAAATATAAAAAGGCAGTCTACCGCCTGATTGCGATCGGCTGCCTTCTTTTATTCATCGTTTTATTTTTGCTGCTGCGAAAAAGCGAAACCGTTTCCGAATACTTTTTTGCACGCGGCTTTGCGCGCGGATACGCTTATATTGCGGGAAACATCGCCTCGGTCTTCCCCTTTTCACTCTTTGACGTATTCGTCACCGCCGCGATCATCGCTCTTGTCGTTTCCGTCGGTTTTTGTATCTTTTATCTTGTAAAAAACAGAAAAATAAAGGCGATCGCTTTGCTCGAACGGCTCATAATCGCCGCATGCACCGTCGCGCTTTTATACACGGGCGTAGCAAGCGGCAACTACTACCGAAAGGAATTGCCCCTCGAAAAATACGAGGGAGAACAACTCCCCAAAGAAACGCTCGCCGCCCTTCTTGCCACCCTTTACGACGATTTTTCGGCAGTGAGCGACCGACTCGAACGGGACGAAAACGGCGTCGCCGTCAACCCTTATTCTTTTTCCGAACTCAACGCGCTTATTCACAAAGAGTACGCCCGTCAGATGACGGACGACTATTTCAATTCTTTTATTCCGGACGCAAAGCAAGGCATATACAGCGACTTTTTGCGTTGCGAAGGTATCTGCGGAATCACCTTTTTGCCGACGGGAGACGCCGTCATCAACGCGCAGAACCCACCTTGCTATAACGTGGTCGTAACCGCGCACGAACTCGCCCACGCCGCCGGCGTTATGCGCGAGGGCGACGCAAATCTTGTCGCTTATACCCTTCTTTTACAAAGCGAAGACGACTACCTGCGCTACTGCGGCTATATGTACGCCTTAAACGACCTCGAATGGGTGCTTTACCGCACCGACAAAACGCTTTATCAACAGATCTATCGGGAGCACTACCCCCAAGCCGCCGCGCTCGAATATAAAAACGAATGGAAAGAGTGGAACGAAAAAAACAATTTTCTCGAAGACATCGGCGACTTTTTTAACGATATTTATCTGAAAATCAACGGCGCCACCAACGGAACGGAGAGTTATTCGGACGCAAGTACCTATACCCCCGTCCTTGACAACGAAGGTGCCGTCGTCGAAATCAAAGTCTCCTATTCGACCACCGCACGCGTCCTTCTCCGTATCGCGATGGATAAAGCGCAAGCATAACCACGCCATACCTTTTTTCGTCTTCTTATATAAACGCATTTCCCAACAAAAAATTTCCTTTTATAAACAGGAAAAATGTTACCGGAATATCCCTATTAACAATAAAAATAAACTATCCTTTTTCATACCCGAAAAATCTATGATTTTTCGGAAAGCGCGCGAAAGCGATCTTTGAAAAAGGCGATATGCCGTCCGCATATCGCCGTAAAAATCGGTCGCTTTCGCGCGCGCAAGAGGGTGAAAACGGAAATAAAAAAAGCCGAAATTTTTATTCCCGTCCTTATTTGTTTTTACGGATATAAATCTGCTTACAAATAAAAGAGAATATTGTTTCGGCTTTTTGGTCTACGCGATCAATACTGCCTCGCGCCTATCTTTCTTCACGGAAATACGACAATCCCAGTGCCGCAGGCGGCTGCGTCTCCTTTTTATTAAAGAACGAAATAACGATCAGCACCAACGCGGTCACGGCGTACGGAATGATTTTGAGCAGTTCTTTATACGCAGGCGAAACGCCTTCGACATAGTTCGGCAAGATATAAAGCAAACCGAAAATAAAGGATCCGAAAATGGCGATATTCGGACGCCAAAGAGAGAAAATAACGAGCGCTACGGCGAGCCACCCCATGGCGTCAATGACGTATTCGAGCGAGCCGCGCGTACAGTCGAGGAGATAGAAAGCACCACCGATACCGGCAATCGCCGCCCCGAGCACGCACGCGACGTATTTATACTTTGTTACGTTGATACCCGCGGCGTCGGCAGTCGCCGGGTTTTCGCCGACGGCACGAAGATTCAAGCCGGTACGGGTATGATTCATAATAATCGCCGCGATAATGGCGATAACGACGCCGACATAAACAAGTACACCGTGCGAAAGGAAAACGGTCGAGAAGATATACTCGCCGATATTTTCTCCGAAAAACGGTTTGGTAAAACTACGGCTTGCGGCATAAAAGGTCGTCCCTTCGTTGCCCATGACAGTGCCCCAAAAGCCGAGCAAGCCTGTCCCGAACGTGGTAATCGTAAGTCCGGTCACGTTTTGGTTGCAACGCATGGAAATGGTAAACACGCCGTACAAAAGCCCCATTGCGCCACCGAAAAGCATGGCGAAAAGTATAGCGAAAAGCACGATGACAAAATCGCTTGACGAGATCGACAAACCGAGATTGGCACCGAGACAACCGCCGATCGCGCCGAAGCACATGATACCGGGAATACCGAGGTTCAGATGCCCCGATTTTTCAATAATGATTTCACCCGTCGAGCCGTACAAAAAGACGACGCCGAACCGAATGGCTTGCGAAACAATGGAAATGAAAGTACTCATGCTTTTTTCTCCTTTTCGTGTTTCTTGCGGAATACGATTTTATAGTTGATAAAAAATTCGGTCGCGATGATAAAAAGGAAGAAGATACCCGACATAACCGAGGGGTAGTTGTTTCCAAGGCGCGCATAAGCACTGACAAGTTTCGAGCCGTTCGTGATAAAGACGACCAGGAAAGAAGTCAGCACCATAGCAAGCGGATTAAACATCGCAAGCCAACTGATAAGTACGCCCGTAAAGCCTCTTCCGTTGACGGTGTAAGAACTGTGCAAAGAGTGGTTCGTGCCGGAAACAAGCAGCCAACCGGCGATACCGCAAAGAACGCCGCAAAGGACCAGCGTACGAATAATGACTTTTTTGGAATTGATACCGATATATTTCGCCGTATTTTCGCTTTCGCCGACGACGGTCAGTTCGTAACCGTGTTTGCTGTAACGGAGATAAACCGCCATAAGTGCGGTAAGGACGGCAACAATGATGATTTTCAGAATGAACTCGTTGCCTGCGATCGGTCCGATGACGCCTTGACTGAACGAAAGAGTGCCCGTACCCGAAGTCGCTACCGATTTGATAAAGAATTCGGTCAGGCGAATAGCAATGTAGTTAAACATCAAAGTAAGGAGCGTTTCGTTCGTATTCCACTTCGCTTTGAACAAAGCGGGAATAACCGCCCAAACGACGGAAAAAGCAACGGAAAGAAGGAGCGACAAAATAATGGAACCGGCGTCGCTCATATTACCGCCGCAAAACTGAATAATGACGGAACAACCGAGCGCGCCCATCAGGACCTGCCCTTCGCCGCCGATATTCCAGTAGCGCATCTTAAAGCACGGCGTAACGGCAAGCGCAATCAATAAAAGAATAGCCGTCTCGTGAAAAAGGTTCCACGTCGTGTTCGCCGTCCCGAACGTGCCCTTAAAGAAGTATTTGAAGAAAAAACCCATACCTTCGCCCGACAGAATCGCAGACACGGCGGCACATACCAAAATGGACAGAACAAAAGCCGCAATACGGATACCCCAGGCAACGGGCTGTTTGATATCAACCCTTTTTTGCAGATGAACTAACTTCATTGATTATTTCCTCCTTGCACCTCGTAAGGATCGAAAATGTCTACTTTCTCGGGCATATTGGTCATCAGAAGCCCGATTTCGTCTTTCGTTGCCGTCCGTGCGTCAACGATGCCGCTCACTTTTCCGCCGCACAAAATAAGAATACGATCGGAAAGCGCCATCAATACGTCGAGATCTTCGCCGACAAAAAGGACGGAAACGCCTTTTTCTTTTTGAGAAGAAAGCAGATTATAAATCGTGTAAGAACTGTTGATATCGAGTCCGCGCACCGGGTACGCCGCCATAAGGACGGTGGGTGCCGCCGCGATCTCACGCCCGACAAGTACTTTTTGCACGTTGCCGCCCGACAGTTTACGGACAGCCGTATGCGTGGACGGCGTGACGACTTCGAGGTCATGCACGATCGTATCGGCAAGGTTGGACGGCTTTTTACGATCAAGGAATACACTGTGACCTTTTTGGTAAGAGCGGAGCATCATATTGTCGACGATGTCCATATTGCCCACAAGCCCCATGCCGAGACGGTCTTCGGGGACGAAAGAAAGCCGAACGCCGAGTTCGCGTATCTGCACCGGCGTTTTGGACCGCAGATCGACTTTTTCTTCGTTCTTTTTCGGATCGTAATAGACGATATCCCCTTTACCGAATTTTTGCAAACCGGCGATCGCTTCCAAAAGTTCTTTTTGTCCGCTTCCCGATATACCGGCGATACCGAGTATCTCACCCGAATAACTTGCGAAAGATACGTTATCTACCGCGATCAGCCCCTCGCGGTTCTTGCATGTCAGTCCGTCGATTTCCAGACGTTTTTTCGGCCCGATAGGGACGGTTCTGTTGATATTGAGTTCGACTTTCGCCCCGACCATCATTTCGGTCAGTTCTTTTTCGTTGGTGTCGCACGTGTTGACCGTGGCGATGTGTTCGCCGCGACGAAGAACGGCGACTCTGTCCGATATCGCCATAACCTCGTTGAGTTTGTGCGTGATTATTATAATGGATTTTCCGTCTTCGCGCATTTTGCGCAAAACGGAAAAGAGTTTTTCGATTTCTTGGGGGGTAAGAACCGCCGTCGGTTCGTCCAGAATCAGAATATCGGCGCCGCGATACAAAACTTTGATAATCTCGACCGTTTGTTTTTCGGAAACGGACATATCGTAAATCTTCCGTTTTAAGTCGAGATCGAAGCCGTATTTGTCAACGGTCTTTTGCAAACTTTGCACCCGTTTACCCGACAAATGATTGAATTTGAAAAAATCACCTATTTTTTTCCAAACGCTATCGCCTTTTTTGTAAACGTGTTTTTCTCCGAGAATAATATTGTCGCAAGCGCTGAACAAGTCGACCAATTTGAAATGCTGATGCACCATACCGATCTTGTAGCGATACGCGTCGATGGGCGAACCGATCCTTGCTTCTTTTCCGTCGACGTATATTTCTCCGTCGTCGGGATAATAAATGCCCGCAAGCATATTCATCAGCGTCGTTTTTCCGCTCCCGTTTTCTCCGAGTATCGACAGTATCTCGCCCTTATAGACGGTCAGGTCTACGTTCTTATTGGCAAAGACGCTCCCGAACGACTTGCTGATACCTTTCATTTCTATCGCGATCGGCTTATCCATATCCGCTCCTTTTCGACCTTATTAAAATTATGAGGGACTCTTTTGTTATGCAAGAGAGTCCCCAAAAAAAATTCTTTTTCGGGAACCGTCGCAAAGATTTCTCTTTGCGACGATCCGTTCGTGTGCTTTTGTGAAAAAGTGTTATACGTTATTGTAATCAGTCAGTGGTGGTACCGTAGTTACGGTCGAGCAAGACGATACCGTCGATTTCGACGTCGAAATAAGGAGCCGAACGATATTCGGATTCGTGGAAGTAACCGTCAGCAACAACTTCGGTATCCTTTTCAAACTTAGCGTCGGTATCAACGTCGGCTTTGCAAGTAGTCATCTTTGCTCCACCAACCGTGATAAAGTTGTCTTTTGCGGTATCGAATACGTGCAGAGTACCGGCAACGAGTTGCGCTTTCGCAGCGGCGATAGCGTCGGCAGTACCGGCGGCAACAGCCGTCCCGAGGTCGGTCAGAACAACGGATCCGGTCGCGATGGTGCCGGTCCAGTCTTTTTCGACGGAAGCCATTTCACCGTTTTGGACTTTTTCGATGATGTACTTGTAATAAGGAGCCCAGTTGATTCTCGAAGAAACGAGGAAGGTGTTCGGGCAAGCGGCAAAGGTGGAACCGTTGTAAGAAACGTTCGGAACATTCTTTTCTTCGCAAGCGTTCGGAGCGCCCATGGAGTCGGCGTGTTGGCTGATAAGAACACAGCCGTGGTTGTTGATCAGGTTCAAAGCACCGTTCTTTTCGGCGGTTTCGTCATACCAGCTACCGGTAAAGGTAACGTCCATCGTAACGGACGGGCAAACGGATTTTGCTCCGAGATAGAAAGAGGTGTAACCGGACATAACTTCGGCGTAGGTGTAAGCACCGACATAACCCATCTTTGCTTGTTCCGCGGTGATTTGTTTCGCGTCGATCATTTCATTCAGTTTCATACCGGCGGCGATACCCGCAAGATAACGACCTTCGTAGATAGCGGCAAAAGCGTTTACATAGTTGGGGAGATTTTCGGTGTGAGCCTTGGTTCCGGTAGCATGAGCGAACAGGATGTTCGGATATTGCTTGGCAGCCTTGATCATATAATCTTCATGACCGAACGAATCGGCAAAGATGATGTCGCAACCGTCTTCGGCGAGTTGGCAAGCTTTCTGATAGCAATCGTCGCCTTCCGGTACGCCCGTATAGATGACAACCTGGCTATTCTTCAAGCCCAATTCCTGTTGAACCGCTTCCATTGCTTCGATAAAGTTTTTATCGTAGGTGGAGTTTTTGTCATGCAGGCAGAGCATACCGATCTTGAATTCGTCTTCTTCTTCGGTGCACGCTGCAAAGCAGACGCAGAGACTTGCGAGTACGACTACGGCAAGAATAACAGATAATACTTTTTTCATTTTTTTCATCTTTTTTTACCTCCAAAAAATTTTTTATTTCAAAAAATGAAAACGAACTTAATCGGCAAAAGTAATTTTCCCGTCATCGGTCATGGCGGCTACTTTTGCCAGGCTCTCTACACGGTAGCCTTTTTTACGGACGTCGTTCCCGCCGCCCTGATATACCTTTTCGATAGCGACGCCGCATCCTACGACCGTCGCGCCGGCTTGTTCAACCAAAGAAATCAGCCCGCGGAGCGCTTCTCCGTGCGCCAAAAAGTCATCGACGATCAAAACGCGATCGCCTTCTTCCAAATACTCCTTAGAAACAAAAATGTCATATACAGTTTTGTTGTGTGTATATGACATTACTTGGCTTTTATAGATGTCGTCCGATATGTTGGCAGACTTAGACTTCTTCGCAAAGAGCATGGGCACTTGCAGTCTGAACGCGGTAAAACACGCTAAGGCTATGCCCGAGGCCTCGATGGTCAGAACTTTGGTTACGCCCTGCCCTCCGTACAACCTCGCAAACTCCTCCCCGAGTTTGCTCGTAAGGTCGGGGTCGATGCGGTGATTCAAGAACCCGTCAACTTTCAGAATATCCCCTTTGCGCACAATGCCGTCTCGGAGGATTCTTTCTTCCAGTAGTTTCATACGACCTTCCTTTGCAATAAGTATGCTTCAAGTATAGGAAACGAAAAAAACAATGTCAAATGTTTTTTTATAAAAAAATAATATTTTACCGAAATTTTACCAAGCGGTCTATCGCTTTATAAATATAGTAAATATGGTATATATAATATATCATTATTAAGCAGGATATTTCCGCGTATAATCACTTGCTTGACCGCTCATCTGCGATCGCTTCCGACGGCAAAACAACGAAAAAATTTTTTTCTCGGCGACAAACAAAAACCGCGCCGGACAAACATCCCGACGCGGTATGAGTTTTGTCTTTTTATCGTTCCGTAAAAACTACGCGTTAAAACCGAGGTCGAACGCCGCGAAGTTGGCGGGGATGACTTTGGGTTTTTTGGCGAATTTCTTTTCGATGACGGCTTTCATGACGTCGGGGGAGAAAACGCCGCTGAGTTTGGTATACGCGCCGAGGACGACGATATTTGCCGTCTTGGCGTTGCCGGCTTCCACGGCGAGGCGGTTGGCGTCCACGTAAAGGACGTTGACGTCGGTGCGCTTAACTTTGTCTTCGATAAGAGAACTGTTGACAATAATCGTTCCGCCCGGCTTGACCGTGCTCTCGAATTTGGCAAGCGAAGGCTTATTCATGACGATCAGCATATCGGGGTGGGCGATAATCGGGCTGGCGACCGGTTTGTCGCTGACGACGACGGAGCAGTTACTCGTGCCGCCGCGCATTTCGGGACCGTAGGACGGCAGAAAAGTGACTTCTTTACCGTCGTGGATCGAAGCGAAAGCGATGAACATACCGAGGGACTGAACGCCCTGTCCGCCGAAACCGGCAATAATGATTTTATTTTCCATTATTCTTTTACCTCCGTATCTTTATAAACGCCGAGGGGATAGTACGCCTGCATATCGTTCTTGACGAACTCGATCGCCTGTTCGGGGCTCATTCCCCAGTTGGTCGGGCAAGCGGAAAGCACTTCGATAAAGGTAAAACCTTTGTTTTCCATTTGATACGTGAAGGCTTTTTTGATGGCTTTCTTTGCCGCGCGGACGTGCGCCGCGTCAAAAAGTCCGACGCGTTCGATATATGCGGGGCCGGTGAGCGTGGCGAGCATTTCGCTCATACGAACGGGGTTACCGTTCTTTTCGGGATCACGACCGTAAATACAGGTCGTCGCTTTTTCCCCGATCAGCGTGGTCGGAGCCATTTGCCCGCCCGTCATACCGTAAATCGTATTATTGATAAAGATAACGGTTATTTTTTCGCCGCGCATTGCCGCGTGGACGATCTCCGCCATACCGATGGAAGCGAGGTCGCCGTCGCCTTGGTAAGCAAAGACGAGATTATCGGGTGTAACGCGTTTGATACCCGTCGCTACCGCCGGCGCTCTGCCGTGAGACGCTTCCTGCATGTCGCAGTTAAAATAGTTATAGGCGAAGACCGCGCATCCTACCGGCGCAACGCCGACGCATTTTCCTTCCACGCCCAATTCTTCCAAACACTCGGCAACCAATCTGTGGGCGATACCGTGGGTACAACCGGGGCAGTAATGGAAAGGAGTGTCGGTCAGCATTTTCGTTTTTTCAAATACCACTGCCATAATTATGCCTCCTTGCAAACAAACGCGACGATGTCCTCGGGCGTCATGACGTTTCCGCCGTTTCTGCCGAAAAATTCGACCGGTTTCAACATGTGCGTAGCAAGTTTGACGTCTTCGATCATTTGTCCCGAGCTCAATTCGAGATCGATAAACTTCTTGACGCTGTCTTTCTTTGCCGTCTTCAAAAAGGCGTCGGACGGGAACGGATAAAGCGTGATCGGACGGAGAAGTCCGGCTTTGATACCCTTTTCACGGAGCATATTGACCGCGCTCTTGGCGATACGAGCGACGGTACCGTACGCGGTAAAGACGATTTCCGCGTCGTCCGTCATGTATTCTTCATAAAGGGTTTCGTTTTTGGCGATTTCGGCATACTTTTCTTCGAGATGCTTGATATGCGCTTCAAGTCTGTCGGGTTCGATGAGAAGGGAATTGACGATTCTTCTTCCCTTACCTACGCCCGTGCCGTCGGTCGCCCATTCTTTCTTTTTCAGACCGGACAAGTCTTTCATGGGGGGCAGTTCGACCGGTTCCATAATCTGACCGAGCATACCGTCTCCGAGCATCATGACGGGGATACGGTACTTTTCGGCAAGGTCGAACGCGTTATACATAAGATCGACGCATTCCTGCACGCCCTGCGGTCCGAATACGATCATGTGATAGTCGCCGTGTCCGCCGCCCTTGGTCGCTTGAAAATAGTCGCCCTGCGCCGGCTGGATACCGCCGAGTCCCGGACCGCCGCGGACCATATTGACGAGGACGCACGGGATTTCGGCACAGCAGATATAACTGATGCCTTCTTGCATCAGGGATATCCCGGGGCTGGACGAACTGGTCATAGCGCGCGCACCCGCGCCGCAAGCGCCATAAATCATATTGATGGAAGCGACTTCGCTTTCCGCCTGCACAAACGTGCCGCCCACTTCGAACAGTCTCCAACTCATGTATTCGGGGATCTCGTTCTGGGGGGTGATCGGATAACCGAAGAACGCTCTGCAACCGCCGCGGATAGCCGCTTCGGCGATGGCTTCGTTACCTTTCATAAGTTCTTTCATGGTCTTTTCCTCCCTTATCTTTCGACAGTGATGACGCAATCGGGGCACATCACGGCGCAACTGGCACAACCCACACACGCGGATTGGTCGGTAATCTCGGCCACAAAGTAGCCGTTTCTGTTGCTGGTCGAGGAGATTTGCAGAAGTTTTTTCGGGCAAGAGAGTACGCACAGACCGCAACCCTTGCACGCTTCGCTGTCAAACGTTATTTTTGCCATAAACAAAAAACACTCCTTCGTTTTTATAGTTATTTACTATTATAATGTTTCGATTTGAAACTGTAAAGCGTTTTCGGCGATAATAACGGAATTATCCGAAAAAAGTCTCGCATAAGGTCGCGTTCGCCCATATTGTTCACAAACCGAAAAAACGTTTTTTTCAAAAAAACAGATTCATACCCTCTTTAAAGCGGCGGATAACTTGTTGCAAAATAAACATAAACGCAAAGTATGGGATACTTAAATCAATATTACGAGACGCCATTTGCGCAGTTCGCGCAACAGTCCGTCTCACATTACGGCTTTATGAACAACATTTGACAAAAAAGATGTCTTATTATATAATTATATAATAATTTTTGTCGCGCAAAGGGAGGTTGGCAAAAAATGCGGTCGAAGAAAAAAATACTGTTCGCGGCGTTTATCGTCTTATGTATCACAGCCGTCTTTCTGACCTCGTGCGACTGGTTCGAAGAAGAGGAAAAGAAAGGGCCCGACGACCAAACGGTTGAAGAATGCGAACACAACTGGACGATCAGTATCGAGGACTCCGTTTCGCCCACTTGTGCCGACGACGGATACGACGCATATATTTGCGCGCTGTGCAACGAGACGAAACAAGAAGTCAAACCGAAGACGGGAAACCATATCTTCATCGACAACGTATGCGTCAACTGCGGCACGAAAGCCGAACCCGTCCAACAGTATTCAAGCGGGAAATTGATTATTTACGTCTATAATGCCGATACCGTATACGGCGCCACCGAGAAAAAATACAGTTTGATTTTTGACGGCACCGGCAACGTCCCGAGCGTGCTTTGGTCGGCTTATTCGGGCAAAATACGGTCGATTACCATCCGCGGCAGAGAAATCGGTTTACCCGACAACGCGTTCTCCCGCGAAACGAATTTGGAAAAAATAACGATAAGCGGCACCCTTTCCGCCATCGGAAAACGTTGCTTTTACGGTTGTTCGGAATTAGCGACGCTCACCCTTCCCGATGGGATTCTTACCGTCGGGGACGAGGCTTTTGCCTCCTGCACCGCGCTAAATTCGGTCGAAATCGGAAAAACCCTACGTGAAATCGGCGAAAACGCCTTTGCCGACTGCGACAGGATTCGTACCCTTTCCGTTCCCTTTGTCGGCACGAAGAACCGCACGGGGAAAAACGTTTTGTTCAGCAGTCTGTTTTCGATCGGCGACAAAGAAAACCATTCCCAAGCACTGAACGATTTTTATTATACCGTTCCTTCTTCTTTGACATACGTTACCGTCACGGGCGACGGCGAGATTCCGGCATACGCGTTCTCGGGTTTTTCCGACAATTTGCGTTCGCTCACTTTATCGAAAGATATTACGAAGATCGGCGAATATGCCTTCTTTGAGGGCACGGGATACCGCTCGATCGCCTTCGAAGACGGCACGGCGATAGATTCTATCGGAAAATACGCTTTTTACGGCTGTCGCGCACTCACTTCTTTTGTTCTTCCCGACGCGGTAACGACGATCTGCGAAAAGACGTTTTACGGTTGCGACGGACTGACGTCGTTCGAATTCGGCGAGAACTCTTCTCTTGTATCGATCGAAACGCAAGCCTTCGAGGGGTGTTCTTCCCTTACCCGTCTCGTCTTTCCCGAAAAGACGGAAAGCGTCGGGCTTTCGGCTTTTTCCAACTGCTCGGGCGTCGTCGATATCACGTTGCCTGCCGGCATAAAAACGATTGCAAAAAAAGCGTTTTCGGGTTGTACGAAAATTCAGAATCTTTATATCAGAAGTCAATACGTAGCGGACTTTTTATCGAACGACTCCAATCTGTTCGACCGCGGCGTCAACCTGCTGGTCTACATCGCACCGGGGCTGAACGTCAACCAAATCAGTTACTTGGCGAAAAACGACTTCCACAAACTCTCGAATATTCCCGCCGAAAAAGACGGCGTTCAATATTATTTATGGCAAAAATAATTTTTTTATGAGGATAGATATATGAAAAAAGAAAGTCAATCCCCCGATTTTATCGCGTACGAACGCGAAGTATTAAAATTCTGGGAAGAAAACAAATGCTTTGAAAAACTCGTCGAAAAGAACAAAAACGGCGAAAGATTCCGTTTCTTGGACGGTCCGATCACGGCAAACAACGCGATGGGTATTCATCACGCCTGGGGCAGAACGCTCAAAGACTGTTTCATCAAATACAACGCCATGCACGGCAAGTCCTGTCAGTATCAGAACGGTTTTGACTCGCAAGGGTTGTGGGTGGAAGTCGAGACGGAAAAAGAAATCGGCACGAAAGATAAGCGCGGCATCATGGAATACGGTATGGATAAGTTTACCGAAAAGTGCATGGAACGCGTCCGCAAATACTCCGGCGTCATCACCGAACAAAGCAAACGTCTCGGGCAGTGGATGGACTGGGACAACAGTTATTTTACCAACACCGACTTAAACATCACGTCGATATGGCACTTTCTGAAAGTCTGCCACGATAAAGGGCTTCTTGTTCGCAGCCACCGTCCCATGCCTTGGTGCCCGAGATGCGGGACGTCCCTTTCCGAACACGAAATGAGCGGTAGTTACAGCGACGTAACGCATACGTCCATTTACGGGAAACTGCCCCTGAAAGACGGCTCGGCGAAAATGATGGTCTGGACGACCACGCCTTGGACTTTGACCAGCAACGTCGCCCTTGCGGTCAATCCCGACATCGACTACGTTCTGGTACAGGTAAAATCGGATGAAAAACCGCTTATTCTCGGCAAAGACGCTCTTTGGCATATCAAAGGCGACATCGTGACCGTGCTGGACGAATTCAAAGGCTCGACGCTTGTCGGCAAAGAATACGAGACGGTGTTCCCCGAATTCGTCTGTCAGAACTTCGTCCACAAAATCGTCCCGTGGGAAGACGTGGACGCGACCGAAGGCGTCGGCGTCGTTCATATCGCACCCGGTTGCGGTGCGGAAGACTTTGACCTCGGCAAACGGGAAAACCTGCCCGCGATCTGCCCGATCGACGACAACGGCGTCATTATCGACGGCTTTGGCAAACTGTCCGGAAAAGCGACCAACGAGGTCCTCGACGACGTCGTCGCCGCGATGACCGAAAAAAATATTCTCTACAAAACCGAACCGATTACGCACAGTTATCCCCACTGCTGGCGGTGCAAACACGACGTCGTATTCAAACTCGTGGACGAATGGAGCATCGCGACCGAAACGCTGAAACCCGACCTGATCGCCGCGGCAAGAACGGTCACGTGGGAACCGGACTATGCGGGAAAACGCATGGAAGACTGGCTGACCAACATGGGCGACTGGAACATTTCGCGCAAACGTTTTTACGGACTGCCCCTCCCCTTCTATCCGTGTAAAAAATGCGGACATCTGACCGTCGTCGGCAGCAAGGAAGAACTGATCGAAAAGAGCGAAAACAAGTCGCTCGAAGGCGTACCGCATCTGCATCGTCCCTATATCGACAAAATCAAAATCCGCTGTCCCGAATGCGGCGAACTCGTCGAGCGTATCCCCGAAGTCGGCGACTGCTGGCTCGACGCAGGTATCACGCCGTTCTCGACGAAAAAATATTTTTCCGATCCCGAATATTTCAAAAAGAACTTCCCGAGCGAACTCGTCATCGAAATGAAAGAGCAGATTCGCTTGTGGTTCTATTCGCAACTGTTTATGAGCGTCGTCCTGACAGGCAAAGCCCCCTACGAAAGAGTGGTCACGCACTCGTCCGTCGTACAGGAAAACGGCGAAAAGTTCCACAAAACGGGCTATATGATCAAGTTCGACGAAGCCGCCGAAAAGATGGGCGCCGACCCCGTCCGTTATCTGTACTGTTCGGCGCCCTATACGGGTGACGTTCGGTTCGGGTATAACCTGACCGACGAAACCCGTCGCAAAATCCTTTCGTTCTGGAACATCTACGTTTTCTTCAATCTCTACGCGAGCCTCGACAATCCCGACATCGCTTCCTTTAAGCCCGACTTTTCGACTTTTACCCACAGCGATAAATGGCTCGTCGCCCGTATCAATAAGTTTGTCGAAACGGCAACGGTCGGCATGGATACTTTCCGCACCTCCGTCGTGACCAAAGAGTTCGAGGCGTTCTGCGACGACGTCAGTAACTGGTACGTCCGCATTAACCGTAAGAGATTTTGGAAATCAACCGATAAGGTAGACCAAATGAACGCATATTGGTGCCTATACAACGCGATCAAGACCACACTCGGTATCATGGCGCCGATTATTCCGTTCCTGACCGAGCACATCTATCAGAACACCGTCCGCGAAATCGAAAAGGACGCGCCCGAAAGCGTACATCTCACCTCCTATCCGACCGCGCTTGACGCGCCCGACTTCGGCGATATCCTTGCCGAAACCGAAAACGCGCGTGAAGTTATCGCCTGCGGACAGCGTATGCGTAACGCGGCGCAACTGAAAATCAAACAACCGTTACGCGTACTGTACGTACAGGCAAGCGGCGACTACTTTGCCACACTCGAACCCTTGTTGACCGTTATCCGCGACGAACTGAACGTCAAAGAAGTCCGCTGTTCGGAAGACGGAAAGGAATTCAACGAGGCGTACTTTACCGTCAACTTCCGCGTAGCCGGACAGCAACTGAAAAAAGAAGCGCAGGCTTTGAAAGCGGCTGTCGACGGACTGGACAGAGACGGCATGAAAAACCTCGTCTCGATGTATGCGGCAGGCTCGGTAAACGTCGGTTCGTTCGAGAATCTCGGTAGCGAACTGTTCGATAAGCACGACCGTCCGAAAGAGGGTTTTGCCGTCGAAAGCGAAGGAAACAAGTTTACCCTCGCTCTTGACACCACGCTCGACGAGGCGCTGATAAAAGAAGGATTTATCCGCGAACTTGTCCGCAAAATTCAGGTTATGCGTAAAGACGCCGACTACGCCGTAGAACAGCGGATTTATGCCGAAATAAGCGGCGACGCCGAAGCGGTAAAAGCAATCGACGAATATAAAGAAAAAATTGCCGCCGATATTCTTGCGTCCGCGATCGGCACGGTCGAAAACGCCGACAAATGCGAAACGTGCGAAATCGGCGATTACACCGTCACGATAAAAATCAAAGCGCAAGACAAGTAAAAAAAGGAGCCATTATGCTGAAAGATCAAATAAGAGCCGACTTTACCAACGCGAGAAAAGTCGGCGATACGGCAACGAAAAACGCCTTGGAAGCGATCGTCGCGTTCATTATTCAAAAAGAAAAGACAGAAGCCGGACATGTCGTGACCGACGCCGAAATGTACGAAGGTATCGGCAAAGAAATCAAGGTTCAGCAAGAAGTCAAAGAAATGTGGAAAGGCAAAAACGCCGACAAAGAACAGGAAGCGCAAGGCAAAATCGACGTTCTGACAAAATACCTTCCCAAGCAACTGACCGACGAAGAAGTGCTTGCCCTCATCCGCGAAGCCGACGTGTACGCAGACGCTTCGCCCAAAACAAAAGGGATGATTATAAAAACGGTTATGCCGCAAATCGCCGGCAAATTCGATAAGACCAAAGTCAACGCTTTGGTGGAAAAACATTTGAGCGAAAAACAATGAAATCGTATGAAGCAATCGTCGTAGGCGGCGGGCACGCCGGTTTGGAAAGTGCCTTCGCCTTGGCGAGAAAGGGACACAAAACCCTTCTTATGAGCCTTACGCTTAACGCGCTCGGCTTTATGCCGTGTAACCCGAACGTGGGCGGAACAGGCAAAGGTCATATCGTACGCGAAGTGGACGCTCTCGGCGGACAAATGGGTATCGTAGCCGATATGGCGACCATTCAGACGCGTATGCTCAACCTCGGTAACGGTCCCGCCGTCCACTCTCTTCGTAATCAGGTGGATAAAGCAAAATACCACCGTTTGATGAAAAGTCGCGTCGAAAAACAAGAGAATCTCGACGTACTGGAAGCGGAAGCGTCCGAATTGATCGTGAACAAAAACGGGGAGATTGGGGGCGTAAAAACCGCCCTTGGGGATACCTATTCGGCGAAAGTCGTCGTTTTGACGACAGGCGTTTATCTAGACAGCAGAATCATTATCGGCGATTACAGCGAAAAGTGCGGACCTGCGGGCTATCGCCGTTCGTCCCATCTGTCGACCTGTCTGAAAAAACTCGGTTTGCCGATCAGACGTTTTAAGACGGGCACGCCGATGCGCGTTCTGTCAAGTTCGATCGATTACGAAAAAATGACGGTACAAAAAGGCGACGAGGACATTTACCCTTTTAGCGCGCTGACGGAAAACAAAGTCGTCAACAAGCGCGACTGTTATCTCACCTACACCAATACCGAAACGCACAAAATCATTTTGGATAATCTGGACAGAAGCCCTCTTTATAACGGTTCCATTCAATCGACGGGACCGCGCTACTGTCCGTCCATCGAGACAAAAGTCGTACGGTTCTCCGATAAAGACAGACATCAGATTTTTGTCGAACCCGAGGGAGAAGACACCGACGAAATGTATATTCAGGGCTTATCGACCTCTCTTCCTTTCGACGTTCAGGAAAAAATGCTCCACTCCGTCGTAGGACTGGAAAATGCAAAAATCATGCGCTACGGCTATGCTATCGAATACGACTGTCTCGATCCGCTCGCGCTCCTGCCCACTCTTGCCGTCAAAGGTTTTTCGGGGCTGTATACTGCAGGTCAAATCAACGGCAGCAGCGGCTACGAAGAGGCGGCGGGGCAAGGAATACTCGCCGGAATCAACGCAGGACTCTATCTCGAAGGGAAAGAGCCGCTTATTCTTACCCGTGACAACTCCTATATCGGCGTAATGATAGACGACTTGGTAACGAAAGGCACGGAAGAGCCCTACCGCATGATGACTTCCCGAGCCGAATACCGGCTGCAACTCAGACAGGATAACGCCGAAGAACGCCTGACGGAAATCGGACGCGAAGTAGGACTTGTGGACGATAACCGCTACGAAAAATATCGTAAAATGATGACGGACAAAGAGCGCATTTTGCAACGGCTGCATATAACGCGTTACAAATGCGAACAGGTCCGCGCTGTTCTCGAACAAAAAGGCGAACCGACTCCGCCAAACGGAATCGGTGCCGAAGAACTGCTGAAAAGAACGCCGATAACTTTGGAAGACCTGTTCGCGGTCGACGCCTCCTTCCAAGCGGAAGACATCTTCCTTATGCGGAAAATAGAGACCGAAATCAAGTACGAAGGCTACCTGAACAAACAAAAACAAGCCATCAAAGAAATGCAAAAAATGGAGAAGCACAAACTCCCCGCCGACCTCGATTACGAAAAAGTAGACGGACTGCGCTTGGAAGCAAGACAACGTCTGAACGAAGTCAAACCGCTCTCTTTGGCACAAGCGGCGCGCGTAAGCGGCGTCAACCCCGCCGACGTCGTCGTATTGATGGTTTGGTTGCAAAAAAACAACTGACAACAGCATATATTATATGTCTACGTTCTTTTTTGCCTGTAACCACTTAAAAATTTCCGCCCATTTTTTATAAAAACGCTTGCTTTTTTGCCGAAACCGTGTTATTATAGGTGCACAAAAAGAAACCGCATGCCGGTGTGGTGGAATTGGCAGACGCGCGGGACTCAAAATCCCGTGATAGCAATATCGTATCGGTTCGACCCCGATCACCGGCACCAATTGCAAAACAACTTCGATTCTGTCGAAGTTGTTTTTTTATACATAAACAAGCACCGCTTCCGTCCGTACAGAAATATGTACGGACGGATTATAACAAGGGGCGACTACCCCGTTACAAGAACAGTCGCCCCGTAAACGAAAGTTAGTTACAGCCGTTGCCACCGCTGCAAGAGCAATCTTTGTTCTTATTGCCGCAGCAACAGAGTATCATAAGAATAGGCAGCAAATCGCACAGATTCGTTCCGCAGCAGCAAGTAAGCATAAGCAACCACAGCATATTGCAACCGCAGCCGCCGTTCCCGCTCATACCGCAACCGCAGTTGCCGTTGGAAGAAAAACCGTCAAAAAAGTTCATACTATGTAGCCTCCTTTATAGATTCGCGTAGATTTTCGTCTACACTACACAGTATGAAAAAAAAGATTTTTGTGACACGCAAAAAAAGATTTCGGACAAAAAAAATTCAAAACAAAGAAACGGCGATCGACGCACCTTCGAGAAAGACAAGGTGAGCCGGATAAAAAACATAGAAAAAGTTTTTCATCTTCGCCACGCCTCTTTTACCGTTATACAAAGACAACGGGACGATAGCAAAAAGCCCCCATAATTCAATCGAGCAGTATTCTCCCATATCGGCTGCGATCAGCATAATACCGAGAGCCAAAAGCGCAAGTCGAATGTATTTCTTTTCGGTAAGGTAACATAAAAGCGGCAACAGGATACCGAAAAACCCGTAATCGATATGAATCAAGTTCGTTGTTACATCGTAAGTGCAAAAAACGAAAACAATCAAAAAAAGCAAAGACAATATCGACCGAATCCACTTTTTTTCTTTTACGAAACAGCGGATGAAGTCATACAGATACACAAGGCATATCGCCAGCGAAAAAGATACGAATACGTTGACGTAACGATCGTTTGTAAACAAATAATAAACGATATTAAAGACAAGTCCGAACAAAGCCATCATACCGAGATATTTTGATCGGTTTCTCGTATAGCGGCACCCTTCGGCAATAAAAAAAGCAAAAATCGGAAAAGCAAGTCTGCCGAGGTAGCGCAAAAACATTTTTTGCGGAAAGAGAAGCAAGCCGAGATGATCGCAGAACATAAAAAAAGCGGCGAGAAGTTTGAGACTGTTCCCGTCCAAAAAGCCGCTTTTCCGTTCGTCCTGCCACTGCGTATTCATCGTTTATTAAAGATACTCCTTTGCAAAAGCAAGGGACTGTTCGACGAGCCACGCCTGCGTCTCGGGCGTATTCCCCATTTCCACATGGCTGACGCCCTCAAAAAGTTTTCCGACGTGCGCGACGCCGTTCTTTTGCAGGTATTCATCCATCTTGTAATAGCAACTCGTCGGCACCAAAAGGTCGTTTGCCACGCCTTCTCCGAAAAAGTTCATATCCAATATCGTTTTCGCAATACCCGTCGCATTTTCCGCGTTTACGGATCCGTAAGCCAGGATTGTGGGACACGTTTTTTCATTTATATGCAAAACCGGCGAATACTTGTCCGCAGCCGCCCACATAGGGGAAAGGTCGTTCGATTTCAGATCGAATCCCGCCGCTTCCACGCCGATCAAGCCTTTAATGATATTGGGTAAAGCCGTACTCAAAATCGCTTTTACCTGTTCGCTTCTCGACGTGCTCGTGATACCCGACAAATCGGCGGCAAGCATCGATTCGATCATGGGTTTATAGTTTTCATCGCCGAATTGCGTCGGTCCGACAATATCGAGTTCAAAACCGATTTTCAACGGGGAATAGTCGTTTTTCGTATAGGCATACAAGGTCGAAAGATGTCCGCCTGCCGACACGCCGCCGATCGCTATTTTTTCGGCGCGGATGCCGAGCGTAGGCAAAAGATTTTTCAGATAGGCGTTCATGATACCGATATCGCTGAGGATATCGTCCATCGTGCAGTCCCATATCGAAAAGATTTTTTGCATATTGTAGTTCATACTGAAAACGGCAAACCCGGCTTTGGCGAGCGCCTTGCAGAGAGCGGGACCTTCCATATCCTTATCCGCCATAATCCACGCACCGCCGTGCACATATAAAAGCACGGGAGTATCCGCTTTCAATTCACCGATTTTTGCCGGCAGATACGCGTCGAAGATCTGATCCCGCGCGGTCTGCGACGTATAGAAAGAAAGTTCCGCTATGTACGGGCTGTCGTCCTTAAAGTCGCCGTATTCGAGATCCTTAAAAATGTAAACGCCGTTTTCTTCGACAGCGTCTTCTTGTTTCAAGGGCGTGACTTCTTTGCATACGTAATACGGAAAAGCCAGTTCGTGACCGGCGACCGTCACTTCAAACGTCGTGTTGCCGATCGCTTCTTCCGTCGAAAAATACGATACGTCCTCCGCCGTCACCTTATAGCGCGTGCCGGTATTACCCACCACTTCTCCGTCCTCGAAGTCTTCTCCGATCAGATACGCCGTTTTACCCTCATAAATAAAAGTCGTGTCCTCTTCCGGTTCGTCCTTTCGTTCGCATCCGACAAACAAAGCAAAACAACCGACAAACATTACCAAACACAGCAAAAATGTAACAAATTTCTTCATTTTTCTCCTTATTACGCTTTCCCTATTATATAAACCGCCTTTCTTTTTGTCAATAATGAAACAAAAACTTATCAGTTTTTTTAGGAAATTTACAAAAACAGTTGACTCTTCCGTTACGTCATACTTTACAATGATGGTATCGGAAGGAGGAACTGTCATGTTCGGCATCGGAGAATTTTCCAAACTCGCCAAAACAACCGTGCGCACACTTCGTTTTTACGACGAAATCGGCTTGTTCAAACCGTCTTACACAGAGAAAAACGGATATCGCTATTACTCAACGGAAGACCTGCAAAAAATCTGCGCTATACTCGAATTGCGCGACGCGGGGCTGTCGCCCGAAGAAATAAAAAATGCGTCCGATTCCCTTTTGTTGAAAGAAGCCCTCGTCAAAAAAACGGGCGAAATCAAGCGAAATATTCTGAAAGAGCAACAAAGTCTTCTTCTTATTCAAAAAATCGTCGATTCTATCGACAAAGGAGAGTACACTATGAACAAATATCAGGCAAAAGAAGTGTTTTTGCCCGAAATCACCGTTTATTATCGACACGGCGTCATCGAATCTATGGACAAAATGTTCGATTTTATCCTGCAAGCGGGCGCGGAATGCAGACTAAACAACCCGACGCTGAAATGCGCCGACTACTGTTTTGTCACATACGAAGCCAAAGAATATCAGGAAAAAAACGTCGAACTCGAATACGTCGAGGCCGTCGAAAAATCGGGTAAAGAAAGTCAAAACATCGGCTTCAAAACCCTGCCGCCCGCCAAAGCCGTCGAAGTAATGCACGTCGGTCCGTATTCAAAATTGCACGACGCCTACGCTTTCGCTTTGCAATGGGTACAGGAAAAAGGCTATACGGTCACCGACAAAATCCGCGAAGTATATGTCCACGGCTGTTGGGATACCGAAGACGAAAACAAATATCTGACCATCCTGCATATACCGGTATAAAAGAAAAAGGTATCCGAACCTTTCGATTCGGATACCTTTTTTGTTTTATTTCGCATATTCCACGCTTCTTAATTCGCGGATTACGCTGACTTTGATTTGCCCCGGATATTCCAATTCGGCTTCCAGTTTCTGAGCGATTTCTTTCGCCAAGAATACCGTGGCTTTGTCGTCTACCTGTTCGGGCTTGACGATGACTCTGATTTCTCGACCTGCCTGAATGGCAAACGATTGTTCTACTCCTGCGAACGAGTTGGCTAAGTTTTCCAGATTTTCAAGACGTTTGATATAGTTTTCCAAGGATTCTCTTCTCGCTCCCGGACGACCGCCGCTGATAGCGTCGGCTGCCTGTACGAGGACGGCTTCCAGCGTTTCCGCCGGCACGTCGCCGTGGTGTGCGGCGATGCAGTGTACAACGGCTTCTTTTTCTTTGTACTTCTTGGCAAGTTCGACGCCGATCTGAATGTGGGTACCTTCGTACTCGTGATCGACGGCTTTACCGATGTCGTGCAAAAGCCCGGCTCTTTTACAGATTTTTACATCCGCGCCGAGTTCCTGCGCCATAAGTCCGGCAAGGTGACTGACTTCCAAAGAGTGTTTCAGCACGTTCTGCCCATAACTGGTACGGTATTTCAGACGGCCGATAAGTTTGGTCAATTCGGGATGGACGTTAAATAAGCCGGCTTCAAAGACGGCGCCTTCGCCCGTTTCCTTAATCTGACTTTCGATGTCGCGTCTGACTCTGTCGGCGACTTCTTCGATACGACCGGGATGGATTCTGCCGTCGCTGACCAATTTTTGCAAGGTCAAACGGGCGATTTCACGACGTACGGGATCGAAACTCGACAAAGTGACGACGTCGGGGGTGTCGTCGATGATGATATCGACGCCCGTGACCGATTCGAGCGACTTGATATTTCTGCCCACACGGCCGATGATGCGGCCTTTCATTTCTTCCCCGGGCAGTTCTACCACGCTGACCGTCGTTTCCGCGGCGTGATCGACAGCGCATTTTTGAATGGCAAGTCCGACGATATTTTTCGCTTTCTGCTCGCCCTCTTCTTTGGCTTTCTGTTCGATTTCCTTAATAATGGACACCGCTTCTTGTTTGGCTTCATCCGTCATTTCGGTAATCAGGACGTTTTTCGCTTCTTCACGCGACATACCGGCGACTTTTTCGATTTCCGCGAGAATATTCTGACGTTTTTCTTTCAGTTCTTCCTCGATCGCGGCGATATCCTTCTTTTTTGCCTCCCATTCCGCCTTCGTCTTTTCGGCGGCTTCGATTTTGCTGTCGAGGGTGGCTTCCTTTTTGTCCAGAAGATCTTCCTTCTGATTCAGTCTGCTCTCCTGCTTTTGCAGTTCGCTACGTCTCTGTTTGGATTCTCTTTCCAACTCGTTACGCAATCTTAATTCCTCGTCCTTTGCTTCCAAAAGGGCTTCTTTGCGCAGATTCTTTGCTTCCTGCTTGGCGTCGTCCAGAAGATGACGGACTTCGTCCTTGGTGCTGCCCACTTTCTTGGCGATGTATTTTTTATAAATAAAAATCGCTCCGAAAATACCGATGGCAAGCGCCGCGGGAATACAAACAATCAGGGCAATGCCCTCGGGGACAATTGCACTGAGATTGCCTAACATTTTTACCTCCTATATTCAGTTTTTAAATTACATTTACCGCGGACAGTCGTTCGCATTACAATCCACGATACAATGATTATAACCTTTTTTGCTTCTTTCGTCAAGGTCTTTTTCACCATTCATGCGGTTATAATCTTTTTTGTTGCGAGGATAAAAAAAAATTTCTTCGGGCGCTTGAAAATAAAACGCTTTTTATTATATAAAAACAATTGACAAAATGATTTTTATCAAGTAAAATAGGCGTAGGAAATTGTTAAAATGGAAGTAAAGGCAGAAAAAAACGAAAAACGTGAAGAAATTCAAATCAATATTCTCGAAGTATTGAAGGATATGGCGCGCAAGTGGTGGATCATCCTGATCGCCGCCGTTTGCGGTGCGCTCGCATTGTTTATGTATCAATATATCACCACCGATCAGCAATATACTTCTACGGTGGAACTTTACGTCAATAACTCGTCTATCTCCTCTATTGCGGACGAACTGTCCTCCATTACGACCGGCGACGTCTCTGCGAGCCGTTCTTTGACGGCGTCGTATGCCGTCATTCTGAAAACGCACGACACGCTCGACCTTGTCGTCGAAAAACTCGCGACGCTCGAAGACAAAGACGGCAAACACCCTCTGCACCGCGAATACACCTATGACGACTTGCTTGACATGATTACCGTCGGCGCCGTCAACAACACCGAGGTCATCTCGATCAAGGTCACGGGCACGGACAAAGAGGACGTCATTTGGATCGCCGACACCATTCTCGACGTTTTCCCGGGGCGCGTCTCGAACATTATTACGGGTTCTTCGGCGAAAATCGTCGAACACGCGCACGAATCGGTTCCGATTTCACGCGGGTTTACAAAAATGGCGCTTATCGGCTTTGCCGTCGGTTTGGTACTTGCCGTCGTCGTGATTTTTGTACTTGATTTCTATATCAACGATACGATCCGCTCGACCGAGTACCTCAAACAAGCGATCCCGGACGATATCCCGCTGCTTGCGATCGTACCCGATACCGACGAAGCGTCCAACCATAAATATGGTAGTTATTATAGAAAGAGCAACTATTACTATTATAGTAACGGCGAGCGTCATCATAGCGCCGATACCAAAGAATCTGCGAAGGAGGATAACGACTGATGCTTTTTAAGTTCGGAAAGAAAGACGAGAAAAAGCAACGTACCGTTGCCAAATTCGGAAAGGACCTTGATTTTACGTCAACGGAGGCATACAATCTTCTCCGTACCAATATTATTTTTTCCATTTCCGAAAAAGGAAACGGCGGTAAAGTCATCGGGACAACCAGTGCCAACCCTGCCGACGGAAAAAGTTATACGTCCATCAACCTCGGCTACGCTTTGGCAAAAGACGGCGCAAAAGTGCTTGTTATCGACGCCGATATGAGAAAGCCGAGTATCGAAAAGACGCTGGATATTCCGAACAAGTTCGGTTTGTCCAATATTCTGATCGGACAAGAGGGCGAAGGGATCCAAAAAAGCGTCCTGCATGAAAACATGGATATCATGACTTCGGGGACGATTCCGCCCAACCCGTCCGAACTGATCGGCGCGCCGAAAATGGCGGAACTGCTGCAAAAAGAAAAGGAAACATACGATTATATCTTAATCGACCTTCCCCCCGTCAACGTCGTAACGGACAGCCTTACGCTTGCAAAAAAACTCGACGGCTATATCCTGGTCGTCCGTCATAACGTAACGAAGAAGAGAGAGATGCTCGAAGCGATTAAAAAGCTGAAATATGTCGAAGCGAAAATCCTCGGCGTCGTCTACAACGGCTACAGCCACTCGCACAGAAGCGGTAGCTATTACAAAAAAGGTTACTATAAGAGTTATCACTATTATAGTTCCGATAATAAAGATGATAAAACCGAAAAATAAGGTTTTATAAAGGAGAAAGATTATGAAAAGAACCAAACAATTCGTCGGACAATCGATTCTTATCGTATTGCTCGCAGTGTGCGTACTCTGCTTCGGCGTGTTCGCGCAAACGACCGCTTGTTTTGCCGCTGAAGAAACGAGCAAAGCCCGTTCCAGTATCGGCGCCAAAGAAGCCCCTGCCGTAGAAGACGCAAAAATCGGCGATCAGACCGTTGAAATCACGGTAACGGCTTACGACGCTCATAAAACAGACGCCACGAATAACGCTTTGAGCAACGCTCTTACCGAATTCAAAACGAAAGGCAAAGCGGAAATCTGCAAAGCGTTGAATGACGAAGCGAAAAAGATCGATAAGTCCTACAATGCGGAAATTTACGAAGTAACCGACATCTTTGATGTCAGTGCTACGAATGTAACCGTAAACAACGACAACAAACTCGTTGTCACCCTCGCTACCTCCATTGCTACGGGCGCAAAAGCAAACGAAATCGTTGCTTTGAATTGCGCTAACGGCGTATGGACCATCGCTCCCGTAGCGATTAAAGAAGGCGGAAAAATCGAAGTCACGCTCAGCGCGCTCGGTCCGGTCGCTCTTCTGAAAGTAACGGAAGAAAACGTCGCGTATGTCAAAGCGCATCCGGTAGATGAAAGTTGCTGCAAGTGCTGCGGCGAAAACTGTCCGTTCTGCAAATGGCTCTGCACCGGTACCGCCTGCTTCTGCTGGGTTGTATACGTAGCGATCGCACTTCTCGTCGTACTGATTATCCTCGCTATCCTCGTCGGCGTTAAGAAATCCAAAGAAAAGAAACTCGCCGCCGAAGAAAAAATCGCAAAAGAAACGCTCGACTTCGAAGAAGAGAAACCGGAAGAAGAAACCGAAACTCCCGTCGAAACCGAAAAACCCGAAGAAAAGAAATAATCGGTAGGGTAACGATTTGAATAGCAAAGATTTGGAAACGCCTATCAAAATCGTTTCCGCGGTGCTATGTATATGTTTGGTCTTTGTAGCCATCCTGTGCTTGGACTCCATATTCGGAGTCCAAGACGGGGGGGCTTTGTCAATTAAAGACATCAAGACCAAAATTTTCGGAGGAGATCCGTACACCAAAAAAACCACCGTCAACTATCTGATTATCGGTTCGGACAATTACGAATACGAAGAAAAACCGGAAAGCAGCGGTTGGAATTATAACGACCACCTCGCGGACGTACTGATGATACTGTCCGTTGATAAAGACACGCAGTCTTACACTTTGGTCCAGATCGATCGTGACACGATGTCACCGATCAACATTCTCGGATTATCCGGTTCCAAAGTCGGAGAAGAGGTCGTACCCATTGCCCGTGCGCACAATTACGGCGACGGCTTGGAAACAAGCAGCATCAATACGGTCAATGCCGTATCGAGACTTTTTTACAATATCAACATTGATTTTTACATTGACATGACGATGACGGCGGTCGCCAAACTGAACGACTGTCTCGGCGGCGTTACGCTTACCCTCGACGAAACGCAGGACTATTCCTCACTGAACGAAACGTGGGTACCGGGCGCAACCATCACTCTGAACGGACAGGACGCGTTCCGCTTTATACAAGCGCGTATGACGGTGGACGACGGCACGAATATCAGCAGAATGGCTCGTCAACGTCAATATCTTACCGCTCTTTTGAGCAAATCGGACGCGTTTAAGAGTTTCTCTTATGCACAATTAAAAACGCTTTTCGGCGAAATCTCGCCCTATATGGTCACGAACTGCAACGTGGACGATATCAACGAAATGTTCGAACTGTTCGGCGAATACGACTATAACGGAATCGTCGTACCCGATGGAGAAAAAGGCGTCTATACCGAACAAATCAGTGCAACGGAAACGGCGGAATACAACGCTTTTTACGTTACGTCCGACACAATAGAAGCCGTTTTGAAAAAGGTTTTTTACAAACCGTACGTTTGATTTTTCTATGATAGATTTTCATTCTCACATATTGCCCGCCATAGACGACGGCAGTAAAAGCATCGACGAGACGATGGCTCTTTTGCAAGCGGCAAAGTCGCAAGGGCTTGACGCGGTCATTGCTACGCCTCATTTTTATCCCGACAGAGACACGCCCGAACATTTTTTAGCCGAACGGGAAAAAGCCGTCGAAAAATTGCGCGGCAAGGAAATGCCTTTGCCCGTGTATATCGGTGCGGAAGTCGCCTTTTTTATCGGTATGGGTTCATATGAAAATCTTGCTTCTCTCGCGATCGAAGGCACAAAAGTAATCCTTATCGAAATGCCTTTTTGCAAGTGGTCGCCCACCGAAACGGAAGAGATCCTTAAAATAGCGGAACGCGGTTTTACGCCCGTTCTTGCTCATATAGAAAGATACATCGACCTGCACAACAAAAAGGCTCTGCGCTTTTTTGCGGCGTGCGACAATATTTATCTGCAATCAAACGCCAACTTCTTTTTGCGCAAAAAAACGTCCCGTCGCGCCCTACGTTATCTCAAAAAAGGCATGATACATCTTATCGGCTCCGATTGCCACAGCGTATCGGAACGCCCCGAAAACCTCGGAGAAGCCGTCGATATGCTTGCCTCGAACGGTCAAAACGAACTGCTGACCAAGATAGAAAAAAGATCGCACCGCCTGACGGACGGAGCGACCTTATTACAGTAATTTATTTATTTTTATTCCAAAATTCCGATTAAAGAATCGATTTCGCGCGCGACAATGCCGCGTTCTTTATGATATAAAAAGACTTTTCCTGCCGGGCAGCCGCGCACTATTTCGTATTTTTCACCGTCGAAAGCGATCGCGGTATTGTTCTCCATCGCAAGAAAAGGAATATCTATCGGCGCTTTATCGGCGTACAGGCGGAATCGATTCCAAAAAGGCGACTCATAATGCGGACACATCCCGAACGGCATCAAGCCTATTCCGCGTATAAACTCAAATCCGCCGCATATTTCAAAAAACGGAAAGCCCTTTTTGGCTCTGAATTGCTTTTTCTTACCGTAGTCGTCGAAGCCGATCGTCGTCCAACACATCGCGCCCGTACTGCTGCCGCAAAGGACGACTCCGCGTTTTCCGGCTTCCATGACATATTTCATCGCACCCGATTTTTCCCAATTCCGCATCAAAAAGCGCAAGTCTCCGCCGCCTGCATATAGAATGTCGGCGCGGTCTATCATGGCGCGGATTGTTTCTTCGTCCATGCGCGTTACGCACACGCTCTTTTCTTCCACGGTGCAATTTTGTGCCAAAAACAAGTCTTTTACGTCCTTTGGCGTATTGATTTCACGGTCTCTTCCGCCCGTCGCAAGATAAACGACGTGCGGATTTTTTTTATCCGATAGCGAAACGATTTTTTCAAAAATCGGTTTTGCGTCCTGCGGTTTTACCCAACCGCTCATCGATACGATTTTCATTTTTTACCTCTTTATTAACCGACAAAATCGGCTTTTACACTGATGCCTGTCGCCAAAGCCAGTCCCGAACCCGATCCGCCGTTCGACAAATCGAAGAAATACGCCGCCTGGCGCTTGGCAAGAACGCCGTTTTCATACAAGCCGAGTTTGACCGTGCCACCGGTAAACGATACCGAATAAGCCGAGGCCGCCCCTTCAAAGAAAGGTACGACGTACGTATCGGGCGTTTGATCGCCGTCGGTATCGACAAAGTACGCGGCGTCTTCGATGTCGTCTATGGCGACGGTCACGTTTTGCATAAAGTTCAACGCGTCGCCTTGTTCAAAAGACAACCCGCCAAGATAAGTCTCGAACGAGTCAATGGACGTAAACGTCGCCTGATCGACATTCACCGTCTTCGGCTTGATACCGCTGTCGTTCAGCGTAACGACGGGGGGCATGTCGCCGGAAATACTGTACGGGTTGGAGATAAAATCCATAAGTCCGGTCAACATATCGGTCATCGAACTGTTATAAACGAAGGCTTTGTATTCTTCTTTCATGCTGCCCTGCCCGAATTTTGAAAACGAGGATTTACCGATTACGCCCGCAGATACAAGGACGGCTACCGAAGAGTTTTGTACCGCTTGCGCCGCGTCGCCCGATATATCGTTCAGTTTTGTCGTCCGATCGAGCAAACTGAGTACGCCGTTTGAAAGGACGTCGTCCGAGAACGCATCCTGTAAGGTAAGTTCATCCGTCTTGCCGCTCAAACCGATCATCGGACGGTAGCAGTCATTATACAGTTTTGTCTTGTAATAGCACGTCGCGCCGCCTTCCTGTTTCGGAAGACCGTTTTTATCCAAATAAAGGACGTACGCGCCTATTATTTTATTGTCGCCGTTTACCTCATAATAGTATCTGCCGTCGTACTTCGCGTCCTCTTTTACGACGTAAGCGGTATCCGCCGCCGTTGCCGTCGCTTTGTCCGACAAGCCCGATTTATATACGGTTTGATTATTCATGACGGCGTACCGTAGCGACTGTAACATCTTTGTGCTGCCGTCGTTTATTTCCGTCATTTCGTCCAAAAAGAGGTTTTCCACGCTCGAACCGAGTTCGTTCAATTTGCTTGACGATAAATTCGTAAGCAACCGTGAGTCGCCCGTATCGACCATTTCGTCAAGCGTCATGGAGTCGATTTTCGTCCCGACGTCATTGATGGGCGTGTCTTTTAGACTCTTCATAATCTTGGAAGAACTTTCATCGATATCCATCACTTCGCCCATCGTCATATCGTTCATGACGGTGCTTAATTCCGATATTTTTTTGTCTTTCAGCGACTGCATAATCTTCGGCGAAGTTTCGTCGATCGTGGTGACGCTCGCCATCGTCAGCGTGTCCAACGTCTCGTTGATACCGCGCAAAGGTTTGTATTCGTACACGGGCGTTCCATCGCTTTCTTCCGACGTCTTGATCGCTTTTCCGTCAAAATAACCGCCCTTTCCGTCCGGTTCGTAATAGCGGTACGCCATCAAAGTTTTCGTCGTATTATCGACGGTCAGGCTCTGCACGACAACGCCCGGCAACAGCAAAATGCCTTTCGCCGTTTCGTCTTCTTGAAGTGCGTTGACAAAAAGGAATTCTCCCTCTTCGTTATACAGCGAGTGATAGCGGTTTTTCAAGGTCAGTTCGCCGTTTTCGAGAGAAGCAACGTCGTTTTTATCAATATATAAGGGTGCGGAAACGAGGCATTTTCCGTTTTCGTCCGTAATAAGGTTGCCGCCCCTGTACTGCGCGACAAAGGGAATACCGTACAACGTCACTTTGTTGTCGGAAAGACTTGCCCGCTCGGCATACGTTTCGTACGTGACTTTATAGTACTTTCCGTCTTCGCTCGTCACTGGGACGTCTTCCGCTACGAAGCACTTATACGTCGTATCTTCGGGATAAAAATACACCTTGTACCGACCGTCGGTATCCACCGAAGCAAGTCCCGAACCGTTCGGCACAAACGCGTATCTGCCGCCGGCGGCATAGCCGTATTTGGCGTCGTTATTCAGAATCGCCCCGTTTTCGACGTATTGAGAAGCGATACAGGCGTATTGAATGGATTTCAACGTTTGGTTGGAGTCGCTGCCGATGCTCATCAGGTCGCCCATAAACATCCCGTTAATCGCGTCCTTGCCGCCTTCTCCTTGCAAATCGCCCAAAGTAAGATCTCGCATCGAGTACAACAGCACCGCGCTGGAATTTTCGTCCAAATTGGGCAAAATTTCGCTCAATTTCATTCCGTTTATTTTATCGGTCAAAGCAGAACCGCCGAGGTCCTTTATGGTAAGGTCGGAGATCGTCTTGATAATCGCCGACGTATCCTCGCCGACCTCGATAATATCGCCGATTTTTATCGTGTCGATTTTTTCGGACAGACCGGAAATGGTCGCGTCGCCGAGCACTTTCAGAACGGACGGAGAGTCGTCCTTAATCTCGATAAACTTGTTGAGCGTAATATCGCTGAGCCCGCCGAACGCCTCGGAAACAGGCTTTGTCATAAATTCGTCGTCCTTAAACAAAGGCATATCGGGCAAAGAGATGCCCATTTTTTCGGACAAAGTGCCAAGCGTAAGGTTCGAAGTCAACGTTTCACCGATTTTCGGCACGGTCGATTCTCTTGTCACCGCAGGATCAATGCCGATTACTTCAAAAAGAGTGTTGCTGAGAAAAGGAGAACCGATAAAGTCTTCCAACTTCCCGATCGTCGTCGCTTCTTCCCCTTCGCCCATAAGTCCGCCTGCCATACCGACAAGTTCGGTCCCGAAAGCCAACAAACTCATTTGTTTGACTTCTTCGCTCGGATTCAGCGGCAAGCCCGTGCCGTCAATGATCGTCCCGACCATCCCTTCGGTCATCAAAGCGTAATAGCCCGCGCCGACGATGCCCCCCAGCGTGATCACCACACCGAGCATAATGCAAAGGATTACCGTCAGTATTTTACCGATACAGCCACTCATGAATTTCATATTATTTCCTCCCGTTTATAAAACGAAAGAGCCGTCTATACCCGTAAAAAGGGGAAAGACAGCCCTGAAAAAAGTCTTTTACAGAATACCGTTTGTTGTCGGCAACATCATAAACGCCGCCGCTTCTTCGGCAGCCTGTCCGCCGCCGAGTGACGAGAAAGACGCGACGAGATTCGCTATCATACCCTGCAAATCCATCGAGTCTACCAAGAAGTTATACAAATAGTTGTTTTCGTACAACAGTTTCGTCAGCATAGTCGATTCGATGACTTGGTTGATACTGATAATCCAAGTATATGTGCCGAGCAAACGAATAATCGCAAGCGCGCCCCATACAAGGATCATCGCAATGGCAAGCCCCGCGACAAACCCGAGCAGTTTGTTTACAAAATGTCCCACATACGTATGCGTAATCAGTTTTTTGACCAAGAACAGCAACAGTCGAATGACGAAATATCCGACGATCCAAAGGGTAATCGCTACCGCCGCTATCAAAATATAGGCGATCGCCGTCGCGCATACGAGATCGGCAAGCGTAGGCATCGCTTCGGTCTCCTCTTTGGGAATGACCATATTTTTCGCGTTTTCATTGCTTGTCAAGGACTCGACAAGTCCGCTCAACGCGCTCGTCGTTCCGCCCGTCTGCGCTATGTATTCGCTGATCGAGGCGAATTCGTCCGAACCGTGCAAAACGGTCAAAGAACCCGTTTCGGCGTCGAACAGCAAAGAAACGTTCTGCGCGTCCCACTCGGGAGGCAAGACGCCCTGTATCTGTTCGTTCAGACTCTCCTGCAAAGTCTTTTCGAGTTCGGTCTTTTCCACGACCAAACCCGTCACCGTGCCGGCAAGAGCGAAAGCAAGAATAATGGCCGCCAGTCCCGACACCAATCCGAAAATCAATTTATAAAGCCCGCGCCACGTTCCGAACAAAACGAGCAACAAAACAAGTACGATAACGCCTGCGTCTACCAGTATGCCTACCATTTTTCCTCCGAAAATACGGCGTGCGCGCACTATGTGCCCACATACCGACTCTACTATATAATAATTATACACGCGCGCGCGGAATTAGTCAAGAGATAATGTTTTTGGAGAAAACGAAAAAAACGTCCGACGCGGGATTTCACGTCGGACGTTCGGCTAAAACCGATTCAAAAACCCTTTTTTACCACTGCGTAATGGGTAAATCGAAGACAAATATGTTTTCGTCGGCGTCGCCCATATAAACTTTTCCGTCGGGCGCAATGCACATTCCCTCCGTCTCATGGTCGTAGTCGATCGAATACGCCGTGACGATGTTGACCTTATTGTTTTCGAGTTTGATTTTGTAGATATAATGAGGATTTTTTGACACCGTTCTGCCGGCGTCGTCCAACAGATACACGTAGCCGTCGTAGTATTCAAGTCCCTGCGGCACACCCAAGTCGGTATCGCCGAAGTAGTACGACTCCTCCACCGTGTACGCGCCGCCGGTGCCGAGCGTGACGATGTCGAAAGAAATCTTTGCCCCGTCTTCGCTGCTGGTAAACATAATCAGTCTGCCTTTTTCATCGAAGACGTGCAAGCCGCCTCCCTTTTGTCCGAGTTCGGCAAAGTCCCATTCGTCGATTTTCTCGCCCGTTTTGCAATCGAGTTCGAATACGTACGGTCGCCTGCCGTCGCCTCCGGAGCACGTCGTCAGCGTACCCGTTTCTTTCCGATAGCACACTTCGGCACTGTGCAAAGCGCCTTGCCTTAAAAAGACATCGGTCTCTTTCATCGTCTCCATATCGATGACATGGATATCGGCATAGCGGTCGCTCTCGACTTTTTTATCATCGTTATGCCCGGCATAATAAAAGAACCTGCCGTCCGTACCGAGTCCCTGCGCGTGTTCCCACTTCCCTTCCTTTTCGTACACCTTTGTCATCGTCAAAGTTTTGATTTCCACGCCTTCGAGGTCGGGGGCTTTGTAACAGGCAAACAGCACCGTACAAAGCGCGACGATGAGCGCGACGACCGCCGCTTTTTTCATTTCTCGTTTTCCTCCCGCTTTATGACAAACACGGCAACGTGCTTCCGCCGTGCGGCATCACATACACCGTGGACTTGTCGCCAAGTCTTCTTGTGGCTTCCTTAAACGCCTCGTCAAGGCTCCCAAACGGCTCCATCGACATCTTGCGCACGACATCTTCCGGAAATGCGGAAACAAAGAAAATATCGACTCTCTGTCTCACCTGCGCGATCGCCGCCGCCTTGTGTCCGCCCAGGACAAAATTTCGCTTTATCTCAACAGGCATTTCGTCTACGGTCATCGTCGTCATCCATTTCTCGAAAATAGCCGAACCGAAACCCTCTGTGCACTCGGCAAGCCAAATAATGACGCCGCCCGTTCTGACGGCATGTTTCGCGTTATCAAGCGCCTTTTGCGCCTGGTACATATTCTGATCTTTGGGATATCCGCCCGAACAGGCTACGACGATATCCGCTCTTTCGGGCAAACGAATCTTATATAATTGATCCAAGAACTCGCACCCGACGCGATGCGCTTTGATAAAGTCCCCGGCGACGCACCGAATGATCTCTTTCTTTTCATCCAGCACGACGTTGACGATAAAATGGATCGGCAACAGTTTTTCGCATACTTCGTCGATATCTTTGCGCACGGGGCTGTCGATATTGCCGGCATACGCCTCGGGCGAAACCATCATAGAGTGATTCTGTCGAATGGCTTCGATCGTAGACACGCCGGGCATAATCGCCTTACTGCCGCCGCTGTAACCGGCAAAATAGTGATATTCGATATTACCGAGGCAAATCCGCACGTCGGCTTTTGCCACGGGCGTAAAGACGTCCACGTTCGTTCCGCGCGACGTTTTACCCAGATGCGTCACTTCGGTCTGACTGCTGTCGATACACGAATAAGCGCGGTACACTTCTTCTCCGACAAGACGCGATTTTTCTTCTTCGGTATGGGCGCGGTGACTTCCGAGCGCGAATACAATCGTCACGTCCTCTTTTCTTACACCCGCTTTTTCGAGCCTTTTTAACAGGGGCGGCAAAACGATATGCGAGGGCATCGGACGGGTAACATCGCTTGTGACGATACATATTTTTTGCCCCGCCCGTACGATTTTTTCAATCGGCTCGGAACCGATCGGGCAATCGAGCGCGCGTTCCACTTCCGCTTCGCCACGCAATTCGACATCCACCTTATTGGGTTTTAGTACTCCCAAAAGTCTTTCTTCGGGCACCGAAAAATCTATCTTTTCCTTTCCGTAGTGCAATTCTATCATCTTTTTATCAGCACTCCTTTGTCGTAAAGAATTTTTTGCGGATAAATTCGACGACCTTTTCCACCAAGTCGTCCCGATAATCAAACGGACGACGCGTCGCGGTATCGAACAGCGTTTCGCCGATCAAGCAAGTCGTGTCGTCTTCGTCCGCCGTCGCGCCGAAGAGAAGAACGGAGCCGTCTTTCGGCAGGGTGACTTCGGTAGCGTCGCCGATAGGCAACGTATAGCGGAACAGATAAAACAGTTGCGCGATATTATCGGCGTCTTTGCCGTGCGTATGCGTAAATTCATACGCGACGGTATCGGTTTTGATATCGGCGGTTTCGCCCAGTCCGATCATATCCCATACGCCGATGCGTTCGGTCGCGCATGCGACTTTTATTTTTTCTTCCTTGTCGCCGACAAGAACGCCGATTTCTTTATCGGCTCCGATCGCCGTCAGAAGAAGGTGGACTTTTTTGGTACCATCGGACAAAACTATCTTCTGTCCGTCGCATACGGTCGCGCCCTTGACGGTAAAGCCGACGCCGCCGGAGACAAAGTCTTCGGAAAGCAGTTCTTGCGGCAGGCTGTAATCGGTGCCCGGCACAGCGCGTTCTCCCCTCGTTTCGTTGGTCGTGAACACCGATTCGGAGGCGGTATCAAGGCGTTTTTGGCTCGGGGCGGCAAGCGACTCTTTATCGGTAAACACCATAAAGGACTTGACTTCGTACGGCGCAAGATCGAAACAAAGCGCGCCGCCCATAACGGTCGCTTCGCCGATATCTTCTTCCGACGCGAAGACTTCGCGCGCCGAGCGGAGACCTTTGAGAGTAAAGCGCACGTTTTTGTGCTCTTTGTTGTCGCTTTCGTAAAACCGAACGACGTATCCGTCGCCTTTCTCGGCTTTCTTGACGGCCTTCAAAAGGACGCCCTTATCGGACAAACTGCCGACGGAAACGGTTTTTCCGAGCACACCCTCGTGCGCTTCGGTATAAAATGCAGGCATCGGCATCAGGTATTTTTCCGCCGCTTGTTGGGTATCCGCACCGACTGCGCCCGCGTGCGAATAGATGGAAAAACCGTAACGGTTCAAACCGATTTCGAGTTTGCTCTGCACCGATCCGCGTTTGGTAAAGTTAAAAATCGGCGTATGGATGGCAGTCAGGCGCAAGGTGTCGTCGGACGGCTTGTCCCAGCCGAATTTACATTCGCTGAGTACGGAAACACCGTACGAGCCGTCTTCGTTCGTCAAATCCGCCCAATTCTGCGCGGGCACTTCGTATCTCGACGGGCTGTTATTGTCACGACGGATCGTCCCGACGCCAAGGTCGTACGTCGCCTCTTTGTTCGGGGAGGTCAGGCAGAACCGATGTTTGAGCAGTCTGCGGAAAGAACGCCAATCGACTTCGCATTTTACGTCTACCGTTTCACCCTGCGTCGACAAGGAAATCAGCGTGGTAAAAATCGACTTCTTATACTTCTGCACCACCTGCAAAGTCACTCTCGCGCCGCCGTTTTCGACGATTTTTGCCGAAACGAATTTGCTGTTTTCGACCAGCGGATTCCCGTTGCACGCCGTGTAAGGGATTTCCCAAGCCGGATAAATTTTGCTTCCCAAATAATGGAAAATTTCGTGGCAAATAGGCTTTTGGAGCAACTCTTTCCCGATATTTTTGTCAAGA
This sequence comes from Clostridia bacterium, assembly GCA_045601385.1. GTDB lineage: Bacteria > Bacillota > Clostridia > Christensenellales > DTU072 > CAG-1782. The sequence goes on from JAZRZM010000006.1 coordinate 75,953, forward strand.
ATCGAACAAATATCGCCGTTTTCATTGAGTTTTACAAGATATTTTTCATTTTCGAGGCTGTTTTCGGAAACGGACAATTCACGATTGACAAACGCCTCTTTCGCCGCCGTTACGGTATATTTTTCATATCCGAACGAAGACACGGTCGCGTTGAAAAGGATTTTCGTTTTCCCGTCGGCATTTTCGACAACCTGCGAAGCGACTTCGTTTCCGTCCGCGTTCGTCACGCGCACGAACGGAGCGTCCGTCGGCACGACCGCCGTCACGACCGCCGTTTTTTCCACGGCAAGCGCGTTATGCACAACCACGGCGTAGCCTTCGCCCGTCGTGTCCATTTTCGCGATTACTCCCGACGCCGCCGCGTTGTATTCGTCGGCAAAACCGTTCAGAGAAACCATATAGTCGTTCCAGGAGCGCTTGTACACTTTCTGCAAAGACGTCCCCGGCAGGTCGTCATGGAATTGGTGTGCGATCACACGCAACCAGTTTTTGGTCAAGCGTTCCCGCGGGTATTCTTTGATACCGAATATTTCGCTCGCGACCGCCGCGCGTTCGGCAAGAGAACCGAGGATTTCGTTACGCTTGTTCCAGCGTTTTCCGATTGCACGAGAGGTATATCCGCCCGCGGCGTGACGCCGCAAAATCAACTCGTTTTTGTGCGTGGGCAGTTTTTCGCCGTCCATCGTATCGAGATAATCGAAAACTTCGTCGGCGCGCGCGGAAATCACCTCGGTTTTCGACGTTTCGTTCTCGTTTATTTTTTCTTGCAAAAACTTGATAGACGGTTCAAGCGGAGCGCCGCCCGTATCGCCCGTCCCGTGGAAAACGGTGGTGCAATCGAGACCATATTTCTCGTTTGCGGCAAGTTTTGCGTGCGCTTTCGGCATATTGTCTTGCAGTTTGCTTCCGTATCCGCCCATATTGAGCGCGCCGTACACCCACTGCCCGTTACTGCCGTACCACTTGCCGAGGTCGAACGGAATCCCGAACGAACTGCCCCAGGTCAGTTTCTGCGTGGTGAACCCTTTCAGGTTTGCATGGCGCATAATCGCCGGCAACGCCCACCCAAAACCGAAGCAGTCGGGTAGATAAATATCCTTGCTCCGAATGCCGAATTTTTCGGCAAAATAGCCGTTCCCGTACAAAATATTACGGAAAAGCGCCTCTGCCGACGGTGCGTTCACGTCGCCGTTTTCATACGAACTGCCGCACGGATACCACCTACCCGAAGCGATGTACTGTTTTAACTGTTCAAATTCTTTCGGATAGTATTCTTCAATTAACCGATACCGATACGCACCTTCAAAATTGAAACGGTAGTCTGGATATTTTTCAAAAGCGTCAAAGTTCAAATCCAACGTTTTTTTCAAAAAAACGCCGATTGTCTTTTCAAACGGCCAATTCCAAACCGTATCCAAATGTGCCGTAGCAACGGTAAAAATTTTCTTTTTCATATTGTATAACCCCCGTTTTGTCGCCGACTTTTCGGCAAAGAATGTAAAAACCCATAGTGGAAAAACAAACCGAAGCCTACGCGGTATCCTTTCGCTCACACGAAAGAGGTTCCGTTCGGTTTCGGTTTGTTTTCTGTCCCGTATTACTCGGGCTTAATCGTAACGACGTCGTAGTCGACTATGATGACGATATAACCGGTGCCGTCCAAGAAGTAGTTATTCTGATCGCTGATACCCGACGGTCTGTTGTATTCGTAAGCGTGCACTTTCTTATCGTCGGTGGACTTACGGTTGATATCGGACGCCGCGGCGTAGCCGTCGGCGTTACTGCCGTCGTCATAGAACCACTTTTCGGACTGCTTTGCCGAATCGTAAATCCACAAACCTTTCGCGGTACTGCCGTAGAAAGGATCGACGATGATTTCGGCTTTGACTTCCTGCACTTCGCTCGAAAGACCGGTCGTGTAATGCAAGGTAGGCAGATCGCCGTGCTCATAGAGGAAGAAACGGATCTTTTCGCCGCCGATGACGGTCGATTCGCTTTCGCCCGAATCGGTCGTATAGGTACCCCAACTGTTGATGTATGCGGTCATCGTCGGACCGTAGGTCGCGCTTTCGCTTTGCGGTTCGCTGGTCGGCACATAAATACGCAGACGGTATTTGCTGTTTTGCGGCGTATCGTTAGCAAAGGTGTCGGAGCGGATTTCGGGCGGCGTAGCGCGTGCAAAATCAATCTTGACAAGGCTGTCGCACTTGGTAAAGATCTTGCTGCCGAGTTTGGAAATGTTACTGTTGAACTGCACGCCCCACAGTCCCGTACAAGCGGCAAAGGCTTCGTCTTCCACTTCGCGCAGGCTGTTAGGCAGATGCAACGTCAGCAAAACGTCGTTATAGATAAGGTCCTGTCCGGAGAGGACGTTACCTTCTTCGTCGGCGATCGCAAGTTTGCTGCCGAGTTTGGAGCAGCCGCTGAAAGCCTGCGTGCCGATCTTGACAAGTTTGCTGTTGTTTCTGTCAAATTCGACCGTTTCCAAAGAAGAGCAGTTCAGGAACGTGTTGCTCTGAATTTCGGTAACGCCGTTCGGGATCGCGATGGTAGCGAGCGCGGAACAACTGCTGAACGCGCTGACGCCGATCGTCGTAAGAGAACTCGTCGCGGTCGGATCGGGTACGAGCATTTCGTCGATGAGTTTGTACCCGGTAAAGGTTACGCTTGCCAGGTTGCCGCATTGTGCAAACGCCTCTTTGCCGATCGTGGTGAGCGAGCAAGGCAGTTTGATGTCTCTGAGCGCGACGCACTGCATAAAGGCTCTGTCGCCGATCGAGTCAAGACGGCTGGCGACGGTGTCGAACGTGACGGTATCAAGGAAAGTACAACCGCTGAACGCGCTTGCGCCGATAGACGTAACCGAATTGGGAATAACGATCGAACGCAGTTTGGTATCGCCGTAGAAGGCTTCGGCGCCGATCTTGGTAAGGGTAGAGCCTTCGGCGAAGGTTACGCTCTGCAAATACTGACTTCTGTTACTGAATGCGCCTTGCAAAATGGTAACGATGTTATTCGGAATGACTACCGCGCTTTCGGTACCCTCGTACTTGACATACACGCGGCCGAGGATAATCGTACCGGTATAATAGGTCAGATCTTTCAACGCGGTATCGGCGATTTCCGTCAGGTACGGATACTTGGTACCGTTCTTGTTTTCGGAGATTTCAACCACGTCGCAGTTGGCAAAAGCGGCGGTATTGATTTTTTGCAATTGCAACGGAAGAGTCAGATTATCGATTGTGACTTTGGGTTGTTCCGCCACGTTAAAGACGTTCTTCGCCATTACGGTAATATTGATATCTCCCGCCTTGGAGGGCATCGTCAGTTTGTTCACGTTGGCATAAACGGCTTTGTATCCGAGCAGAATATTGCCGATCGCATAGAAATCGCCGCTTTCGCCCTCGGTCGCGTTGGGATACCGAGCGCCGGTCACTTCGATGAACGAACCGTTGTTGGTCGAGGCCGCCTGGGTTTCCCAGAAACTGCCTTCTCCGGTGGAGGCGAACATCTTATAGGACGCACTCTGAATATACAAACCGTTGGACTGAATCTGCAAGGATTTCAGTTCGGGTGCGAACACGTTATCGCCGATGGTGGAAACGGTGTTCGGAATATAGACGGTGGCGATTGCCGAATTGACAAACGCGCCGCTGCAAATTTCCGAAACGCCCGCCTTAATCTTATACGTCAGACGGACGATTTCCGTCGCGCCCGTCACTTCGTTATAAACCGAAGGCGCACGGCCGATAAAGGCGATCAGTTTTGAACCGTCGCGCGAATAAACCGCCTGGAACGCATAGTCGCGTTTCTGCGCGTTGAGGCCCGTCCCGACCGTCGCGGACAAGATGACGTCCTCGATGATAAAGTCGGCGTTCTGCGCGTCGTTGGGCATAGAAACGGAACGGAGCGCCTTGAACTTGACGAACGGGTTTTCGGTCATGTCGCGGAAGTTGGCGGCTTTGGTAAACACGATCTTTTCGACGGTGTTGTTTTCGACGTTCAGGTTGATGGACGTCACCGTTTTGACGTCGCTGCCGTTACCGACCGTGTCGGGAACATAGAACGTCTTATCGGCGCTCGTCACTTCGGTGATTTTTAAGTTGCTGCCTTCCGCTACCGTCGCAAAACCATCCGCGTTCGACAGTTTGTTCGCTTGATAATAGGCGTACAGGGTGAGCGAATTCGTGCGTACTTTATATGGATAAGAAATCGCTTCGCCGTCTTCCGAGCCGAGACGCCATTCCACAAAGGTATAATCGTCTTTCGGCGTCACGGCGACGCTGCCCTCGGTGATATATTCGGTTTGATATACATCCAGCGTCTGCGTGCCGTCCATCAACGTCACTGTCGGCAATTCGCCCGTTTGTTTGAAATCGATTTTGCTCTCCGAATTACTTTGCCATTTTGAGATGTTTTTGTTCTGCACGTAAGAAAGCGCGTCTTGCGAGAAGTAAATCAACAGGTTGAACGTGTTATCCGTCGCAAAAAACTTGCCGAGGGAGTTGCTTCCCATATTCTTATCGAGCCGTTGGAAACCGCTCATCCTTTCTTCTTCGGAAAGGCGACCTTCTTCGTCTTCTGTCTCTACGATGTCGAGCGACCAGATGATCTTATACAGTTGACCGTACACCGATTCGCCCGACAAAGCCACGTAGTTCATAACAAAAGCGGATTCTCCGATTTTTTCCAATCCCGAACCGAGTTTCAATATCGTCATCGTCGTCACGCCGAAGAAAGCCTGACTGCCGATTTCTTTAACGGAATCGGGAATAACAAATCCGAAGTCGGACAAAATGACTCCGTTTTCGTCGGTCAATTCGGTAGTAATCGAAGTCTTGTAGAACGCTTGACTGCCGATGGAAACAAGTCCTTCGGGCAGGACGACGTCCGTCAAAGAAACGTCGTCTTTGAACGCGCTCGCACCGATGGAAGCAAGACGGGAACCGCTTGCAAAGGTCACTTTTTCAAGAGCGGAACAGCCCTCGAACGCGCTTTGTTCGATCGTCGTCACCGACGCGGGGAAGACCACTTTCGTGATATATTTATTGCTGTCCGCCGTCGCTTTGGAGAAAGCGTTTTGCAGGACGGTAACGACGCCCGCAGGTACGTCGATCGCGATTTCGAGTTTGTTGCCATCTTCGTCCGTTTGTTGCGCTTTCGCTATCGTTTCGGTACCCATAACATACTTTACGAGCACTTCTCCGAGAATCAGGAAGCGATCGAATTTGTCGGTATCGGGCGTGAACCATGCGGTATCGTCAAGCGCGCTGTCTTCCACGTCCACCACAGCCACGCCGTCGGCGGTAATCGAAGAAAGTCCGGTCGCTTTATAGAAAGCGTTTTTACCGAATTCGACAAAACTGTTGCTCAGGCGTACCGTCGCCAAAGAAGCGCAACCGTAGAAAGTATCCTGCGGCAAAAGCGCAACGTTTACTTTGGACATATCGACTTCGGAAAGGTCGGGGCAGTTCTTAAAGATGCCGCGACCGATCGACGTGACGGAGGCGGGCAAACTGATCGCCGTGATACCGCTGCCGGCAAAGGCTTTGTCTTCGATCGTCGTCAGTTTGTTGCCCTCAAAGAGGATTTGTTCCAACTGCGTCGCTTTGGCAAAAGCGCCTTTCGCGATGCGGGTAACTTTGGACGGAACGGTCACGGTCGTGCCGTGTCCGCGGTTGTTGTATTTCAGGAAGATGCCGCCGACAATAACGGTTTCTCCGAGATACCATTGGGTATTGACAAAAGCGTTTTCGCCGACGTAAGTCAACTTGCCTTGGTCAAGGTCATAGCCGACCGTCGTAAGAGAACTTGCGCCGTTGAACGCGTCGCTGCCTATATAGACGAGAGAACTGTTCAGTGTGAGCGAAACGATATCCTTATTGTCTTTCATGATGCCGTCGGCAAGTTTGACCGTTCCCGACGGGATAATGACGGACGTCTCTTTGGAAGTCACGAAACGATAACTTTCCATATCGTCCGACGCGTCGGAAATGACGATCTTGACGCTGCCTTGTTTGTAGCCGTCCTGATCGCAATCGAGCGTGACGGTGACGGTTGCGCCGCCCGCTGCGGTAAGTTCGATCGTGTAGCAACCGTTGGCGTCGACACCTCCGTTATTGCCTTCGTAAACACGCTTTTCGATTGTGCCGTTCGCTTTGTAAACGTAAACGGTTACTTTTTGCTCGGCAACGACGTTTCCGTCCTCGTCAAGCGCGTTGATACCGTAGGTCGAAGCGGTCGAATATACGGTGTTGTTCGAATCGAGATCCGCTACGAAGACCGAATCGGTATTGCCGACGTATTCGATCGCGGTGTGTCCCGCCATCACGAAGCCCGCGCCTTTTTCCGCCGCAAGAACGGCGTTCTTATACCAAGTCGTGCCTTTATAGGTGGCAACGTCGGTATAAAGCAGTTTGCTGCCGTCTCCGATCCGCAGTTCTTCGATATTGGAAAGACCGCTTAATAAGCCGCTTTCGATATATTCTACCGCGTCGGGGATATTGATCGCCTGGATGTTATGGTTAAAGGTCGCGTCCGCTTGCAGGTTTTCGCTTTGATCTATATAACCTTTCAGAATGACTTTGACGTCTTTGGGCAATTTCAGTTCGGACAAAACAAGGTGGTCGTTTCTGAATGCGCCCGAGTACACGGCGATAATCGGCGCGGGGCCGTTCTCTCCGTCGTCATAAGTGTCGGGCAGATAAATATTGATAGCGTCGGTACTTTGATAGTTGACGATGGCATAGCCGAATACGCCCGGATTGTCGAACGTGATCGTTCTCTTCGTTTCGCACACGGTAATACAGTCGTTTTCTCCCAACTTTGTACTGTCGTATTGATAATAATACGCCTTGATGACGACGTCCAGACGAATGACGCTACTCGGTTTTACGTCCGTCAGTATATAATCGGACAAAACGGAAACCGCCTTGTTGTCCACATAGTACTCGTATGTCGCCGTTTCGCCCCATTCCTGTCCGGCGATTTCCATAAAGGCATTGACGTCGGCATAGCCGAATCTTGCCGCCATAGCGGCGAGCGCGGCAGGCGTGACTTTGCTCTTTTCGTCATGTTCCAAACGGATCGCTTCGATTTCGGGAATCGATTCGTTATCCAAAGATACGTCGGGTTTTCTGTCGGTCACAAAGACGTATTTGACGTCTTCGTTCGCAAGCGTACCTTTTGCCAAAGAATAGTATCTCGCATAAATAGTGCGCGAAGTCGTCATGACCGCCGGCAATTCGATTTCCTGCGCCGAAGCGGTCTTTCCGTCGTACCAACCGACAAATTCGAATCCGTTGAACGACGGAGCGATAAAGTCTTGTTCGGTAAAGTATATCTTCTTGTTGATTTCCGCAATGCCGAGTTCCAGTCCCGTATAATCGGCGCTTCCGTCGTCAAAGAAGGCGAAAGAAACGGACGGTCTTGTGGTGATTCTTCTGCTGTAATCGCGCAAGAAAGACATGTCGAAATTCCCCGAAGCGGAGTCGTCCACATAGAAGGAAGTCGACAACGGGAAGGCAAGTTGGGCTACTTTCGCGTTATTCCCCGCGACGGTACTCTTATACGTATTGCCGTCGAGTTCGGTCGCGTCGTACAAACCGCCCTGCGCATAAGGAATCTCGACGCAGAGATTTGCGTTACAATTGACGAAAGCATTGTTTTCGATGCCCGTCACGTTCGAGCCGAGCAGGACGTACGTCAGATTGCCGCATTGATCGAACGCGTTTTGTCCCACGGTCGTAACCGTACCGAAACCGTTTACAAAATCAACGGCTTTCAAGCCCGAACCGTAGAAAGTATAACCGGGGATCGTCGTCGCGGTAAACGCCGGCAAAGATACGGTCGTCAGCGCGCTGCAGTTTTGGAAAGCGGACGATTCGCCCCTTGCGTTCGTGGCAAAGGAAGCGGCTTTCGGCAAAGATACTTCTTTCAGAGCGCCGTCGCCTTTGAATGCTTCGACGGGGATTGCCGTCAACATAGGCGCCGAGAAAGAGGTCAGACCTTCGCATCCGGCAAAGGCTTTCTGCGACATGGCGGTCAGCATCGGAACGCTGACTTTTTCGAGCGAAACGCAGTTTTCGAACGCGCTTTCGCGGATATTGATGACCGCGCCGAAACTGACTTCGACAAGAGAAGCGCAACCGGCAAAAGCATTCGCGCCGATGACGCTTATCTGCGACGGGAAAGATATCGAAGTAATATCGGTGTCTTTGAAGAACCCGGCGGGGATATTGTCCTTAAAGCCGCTTGCCGTAAGGGCGCTTGCGGTAATGACGGTGACGCCGGCTTCGTGGTTGTAACCGAACGGATTTCCGCCGGCGGCAATGATGCTTGTCGCGTTATACCACGCGGTATATTTGAACGAATCCATCGCCACGGTGGCTTTACGGGCGTCGTCGTCAAACAGCAACGCCTCGGCGTGCCATCCGGCAATGACGATTTCTTTCAGATTATCGCATCCGCCCGTTGCGTCGCCGAACGCGTTGGCGGCAAAAACGTTCTTTTTGTCCGCGCCTTCGTTGTTGCAGGCGTAGCAGACTTCGTCGTTGATTCTTCCCTTGCCGCCGCAAGCCGGGCAGACGTATTCGCCGCCGTCATAAGGCATATAGATAAGTGACGCGTTGACGGTCAGTTTTTCCAAAAACGCGAGTCGATAGAACGCTTTTTCGCCGATCGCCGTCACTTCATAGGTACGACCTTTGGCGTAAACGGTCTTCGGAACGGTGATTTCCGTCGCGTAAGTATAACCGGTCACAACGGTAGCGCGGTAAGTCTTCGCCGTATTGTCTTCGTACAGTTCAAAGAGCAGTTTGTCGGCGTCGGAATAATAGTATTTGTATTCGTCGATGCCGAAGACTTTGGTCTCTTCCCAGTCTTTTTCGGCAATCGTATCGACGGTAAAGGCGGCGTTATCGATAAACACGTCGCACAAGTCGTACAGGTTCTGAACGTTCTGTTTGTCAAGAGAAGAGGTCATAGCGGCGTACACCGTGTAATCCGTCGTCGTCTTTTTAACCGTAAACGTCACGTCGGACGGGATTTCGCACAAGTCGAGTCCGGCGACAACGGCGGAGCCGAAAGCGGACGTATTGATGACCAGCGCGTCGGCTCTTGTCGGCAGATGCGCTTGATAAACGCCGATTTTATCGGACGGATAAAAGACAAGTTCGTACGTATACTCTCTTGCCACCGTCTCTTCGACAAGCGGATATTCTTCACCCTGTTTGAGATAATATTGTCCTTCGGGAATAACCGCGCCGACTTCGACCGTCGCCACGTCGTATCCTTCGGTACGTTCGTTATACACATAATACGTTTTGCCCGAAACGAATTTATCGTTCTTGACGGTAATGGCGTACAGTACGCCGTCGTCGGCATAAAACGTATCGGAAACGGACGAAATGCGGACTTCGCTGAGGTAAACGAATTTTTCAAGTCCGGAAACGTCGCGCAAAGACTTGGGCAAAGCCACGCTCTGCAAGGCGTACGAGTCGGCGCCTTCGTAACTCACGATCGAGTTGGTTACGACGGTAAGTTTTTCGTCCCAGACTTCTCCGGCGCCATAAGGCGTATTCTTGGCGGTCGAGGACACCTGCTTGCCGATGACAAGCCGTTCGACGTTATGGCTGTCTTCGATGACGTTAAAGTCGAACAACGTATCCTGCATTCTGCCGTCGGTTCCGATCGAAAGGACGGTCAATTCGTTCATCGAGGAAAACGCTTGCGCGCCGATATGCGCCGCGGCAGGCAAAGAAACGGACGTAAGCGCCGTACCCGAAAACGCGTTGTTTCCTACGTATAAGACGCGTCCGAGCCCGTTTACCTGCGACAGTTTTTCGGAAAAATAGAAAGCGCGGTCTTCCAGTCTTGCCACGCAGTCGTTCGCAAAGGTCAGCGTAAACGCGCCTTTGACGTTATAGAAAGTGTTTGCCGGGACGGTTTTTAACTGTCCGAACGTCAAGTCAAGCGACGGCGACCGCGCGAGACGGTTGGCGTAGGCAAAAGCGTCCGTGCCGCCGATTACTTGAAGAGACGGGAACGAAACCTTGCCGATCAGTTCGGCATAAGCAAAAGCCTGACTGCCGATATAAACGACCTTGCCGAAATCGGCGACGTCGGAAATGACGTTTCCGCGGAAAGCACCGGAACCGACAAAAAGCAGATTCGACGGCATTTTCGAGATCGTATGAATATAATCGGTCGGTTCGGTCGCCGTCGCTCCGAACGCGATATCCGCCACCGATACGACGGGCAAATCGTTATGCTTGTCGGGCAGATAAATATTGCCGTCAATAAAGGTCACGGGATCCGTCCCCGTGATTTCGTAGCCGTAGTAATACTGCTTATCCAAAGCGTAAGAAAGTTTGTAATAAGTCGTATTTTCGGCAAACGTGGCGTTTTCCGCGGTGGGGACGAATGCCGAACCGCTATAAATATAATATTTTTCGCTCAAAGGTATTGCCGAACCGATCGTACCCGCCGCGGCTTTCGTATAACCTGCCGCGTTATACTGTACGTAATAGGTCTTTCCTTCGGTAAACACGGGGACGTATGCGTCTTCGGCATAGCGATAGCCGTGTTCTTTATCCCACACGAAATAGGTTTTCTCGTCGGCGATTACGTTGCCGACCGTGACGGTAGCCGCTTTATACGCTTTGCCGTCGAAAGTATAGTAGGATACGTCGCTTTGGAAAACGGGCTTAAAACTCTCGACGAGTTTGTATTCGTTCGAATCGTAGAAATAATAATTGCCCGCGGGAACAGGCTCGCCGATTTCTTTGACGACCGCATAATAAGAAGGCGCGGTCACCTTCGTCGCACCCGTACGCTTTGTCGTATACGAAAGCAAAGAAAGATCGATCGCGTCGGTGTCGGCGACAAAGTAGGGGAAGAAAGCGATTTCGTCTCCGTCATAATACCACGCCGTGATTTCGTCGTCGGGCGCGAGGCTTACGACAGGTTCGGCGTCGAGGACAAGACCTTTCTTATAGAGGAGTCCCGCCGTTCCGTCGGCTACGTCTTTCAGATTTACCGTGACGGTGACGGTCGCGGTCGTGATTTTGTACGACTTATTGGCGGTGATTTCTTCGGTACCGACGTAGACGGAAATGATTTCGTAATTGGCAAGGCGTTCGTACGCCGTAATGCTGTATGAGTCGGAGCCGTCTTTGATTTCGCTGCCGCCGTTCGTGTTTTTGATTTTATTGAAATGGGAGAGTACGCTAGCGTATGTAATATAGCCTTTTTCGGCGTCGCCGGGGAAATACTCGTCGGATACGCCCTTGTCATAGGTAAAGGTGGAACCGCCGTCTTTCAGAATATCGGTAAAGTCGTAATGGAACGTGACGACCGCCGATTCCGCCTGATAATAAGGCACGACGTAGATTTTCGACGAATAGTCGCCGTTGACCGTCCAGGACGAACCGCTCGAAAACAGTTTGTTGATATCGGAATACTTCTTGGTGGACGGATTATAAAGTCTCCACCCCTTGAAAGTCTTGCCCGACACCTGTTCGCCCGTGCCGAGCGGGAAAGTAAACGAATCGCCGATACGGTAAGACTTTTCGTCGGTTTTTATCGAAGTCATTCCCTCGTTGTTATAGACGGTCACCGTCACGCGCTTGGCGGCGATGACGAAAATAAAATCGGTGTTTTTGATGACCTTCGTCCGATTTTCGGTCGGTTCGGTCAGAATCTCGCCGCCGCTCTTGCTTGCCGCCGCTTTCTTCGCGTCGTCATACTTGGTGACCGCGGAGCCGTATTTGACCGATTCGGAATAGTCGTTGAGATAATTGATCGTGTTCGGAGCGGTTTCCAGTTTCCACCCGTACTGCACGCGGCAGTAGTTCGCTTTGATGTTCTGCATCGTGATTTTCGTATCGCGTTCGACGCGGTAGGGGAAAGTCACGCTCCAATCGAACGAAGCGATTTCGTCGGGCTTCACATAAGAAGGCGCGCTCGTTATGTATTCTCCGGCGACGATGGACTCGGTAGCGATGACCTTGTTATTGTAGTCGTAGAACGTCACGTTGTATTTGGTCAGGTTGGTCGTATAGGAAGCGGTCAGCGTGATGCTCTCTTCCACCGCGTCGAAGTCGGAAAGCGACCACTCGGTTTTACCGTCCTTTTCCACCCACGCTTTGAAGTACTGTCCTTCGATTTCCGGTGCGTCGGGGGGCGTGACCGAACTGCCTTTCAACGTCGTTTTCGACGCGATCGCCACGTTATTGACGTCATTGAAAGTGACGGCGACGACTTCCTCATCCTCCGCCGTCAAGTAAAACTCCGCAACAACGGTCTTACCTTGGTAGAAGATGGTAATCGCTTTTTCGCCCGGCGTCTTGAGCGCGTTTTTGTCTTCGGTAGACAACATCGCGTTGGTGACAGCCACTTCGGACGTCGTTTCTCCGTCGGCATACGTCACGCGAAGCCGAAGCGCGGAAACGGTAAAGCCGTCGAACGTGTAATAGTAGTCCGCTATGCACGACTCTACCACTTCGATCGACTGCACTTCTTTGTTGTTACACGAGACGAGCAAGCACATTGCCAGACAGCAGATAAGTACCAGCACGACGATTCGCGTAAGTCCGAGATTGTTTTTCTCTCTGTGTTCCATACTGTAGGAAACCTCCCTGTTTCTTCCTTTTCACATACGCATACGCGCGAATGCGCTACGCGCTTATGATAGTTATAAACATAATAGCATACCTTTTAAAAAAAATCAATAGGGAAAATTCGCCGAAACGGAACTTTTACGCAATTTGAGTCGTCGTCGGGAGAAAAAGTCGGCGTCCGTCGGGCGCGGACGCGCGGCAAACGTCAGAAAAGCCATTTCCAAAAAGTCTTGCGGCGTGTAAAAATGCACGTCGAGAAGGGAAATAATCTGCATCGACGCGACGACGAAAAGAAGTGCCTTCGCCGCTTTATCGTCGGCAAGCCAAAACGACGAATACTGCGCGGCGAGATAAACCGCGAGGCACACGCAGCCGACCGCCCCGAAGCACGCCGCGGTCTGCACAAGGGTATTATGATACCAATACGGTTCGTTCGGGCGCATCTGCCCGAAGCGGTAATCGAGCCCCGCGCCGAACAAAGGATGTTCGGAAAAAGTCGCCATTCCCCTTTCCCAGATTCCGATCCGTCCGCTGTCGTCCAAACCCTTCGACACGATCCTGTCCCATAAGCCCGGCACCCTGCCGACAATCTCGTTCATTACGACGGCTGTCACCGAGACGGTTATCACAAAAGACACAAAATAGATACCCTTTCTTTGACTTTTGATACCGAAATAAAGAAAAGACAGAAACCACACAAACAGAGACATCAGCAGGGACGCACGGGAAAAAGTCAGTGCGGCGACAGCGAAAAAGAAACAGGATATAAGGTGCCACAAACAAGAAAAAGGTTTATCGCGAGAGGCAAGAAAGACGGTCGGCGGTATAGCGCGGACAAGGATATTCGCCGCTTGATTTGCCGAACCGTACCCGACGTCCAACGCGTCTTTTGCCCCGATTATCGCAAAGCCGTCCGCCGAACCGACGAACAGTGAAATAAGTTGCGCCGCGCACAGCAAGGAAGACGAAATGACAACGGCGCACACGAATCCGACGGATTTTTTACGGTAAATTTTTCCGACGGACCGATCCGCGGACAAAATAAAGACCGCCGCGCCGACGCAAAAAACAACGGTAAAAAAAGCAAAATCGGGGTTCTCTCTCGTCGCCACGCCGAAGCCGCCGAGCGCAACCGCGCACAAAAGAGCGGCGCACGATAAACCGAAAAACGAGTGCGTCCCTTTGTCCCGGACGAAAAAGCGTATCCGTGCCGCGAACCCGGCTACAAAAAACGCGCCCGAAATCGCGTACATCCACCAAGGCATATCCTGCAAATGCGGTTTATCGGAAACCTGAATCAACATAAAAAGAACGGCGATAATCGGCGTCATATCCTCGCAAAAAGCGAGAATAAACCCCGCCGCCGCACAAAAAAGGACAATCCCCCATGCTCCGCGACCGAAAAACCAACAGAAAAAAGCAATCGTCGCCAAAAAAACCGGGAAAAAAGGCGAAATAAAAAAATCAAAACCGTCCTGTCTTATTCTTTTTCTCGTTCTACCGGTTCGCATACGCTCCCTGTCCGATACGCACGACGGGCAAATGGTATCGGTTATTGAACCGCGCCCCGGTTTTCGTACCGAGTCCTCTGCTGACGATCATCGTCGTATTGTTGACGGTATAAACCCCCGAAGTATAACGAGGAAAATATCCTTGATCGGGCGCGTACAGCCCCCTGCCGAAAAACCGCGCGCCCCCTCCGTGCGCGTGCCCCGAAAAGACAAACGTCGGCGCAAGATCGCTCGACGCATATTCTTCGAGCCGTTCGGGACGGTGCGCGAGGAGAAGAACCGGATACCCGTCCTTGTTTGGCGCCGCCGCGCTCGGCGCATATCCGTCCGACAAGCCGACGAGCATAAACGCTTTTCCCTTAAAAAATATCTTCCTTTTTTCGTTTTCCAGCAATATCACGTCGCATTCGGCAAGGGCTTTTTTGTATGCGGAAAGAATGCTCGAACCGATTTCGTGGTTTCCCAATACGGCATAGCAGGGAGCCGAAACACGAAGTTCTTTCAAAAAGTATACCAAACCGTTCAGTTCTTTTTCCGTCGTACCGTCGTGCATAATATCGCCCGTTAAAAAAATTAAATCGGGCTTTGCTTTTTGCGTTTCGGCAAGTATCGTTTCCGTCGGAACGCCGCTAAATGGATAGTGCAGATCACTGATATGCACGATGGTCATCGGCGGCAAACGGTCGTCGTCAAACGTCAACCGTTCGACGTCGAGAGTCTGACTTATTCCGAATCCAACGCACAAAGCCGCCACCGCGCACAGCGCGACGCACAAAAGGACCGCAACCGCTTTTTTCATATCGTTATTATATGAATTTTTCCGACATTTATCCGTTCCGTTCGGCACGCGCCCGAGAAAAAATCGTTACTTTTTTTCTCGAAAACGCTTGCAAAAGAAAATAACCTGCGCTATACTGTTTTAGCAGTCGCAAATCATGACTGCTAAAATCAGGAGGTACAGCAATGAAAAAATTCAAAACGGAATCGCAAAAGGTTTTGGACCTGATGATCAATTCCATTTACACACACAAGGAAATTTTTATCCGCGAACTTGTCAGCAACGCGTCGGACGCGATTGACAAACTGTATTATAAAAGTCTGACCGGCGGCGTCAGCGGACTTGCGCGCGACGACTTCGCCATTCGCATCGAAATCGACAAAGAAAAACGCACGCTGACCATTTCGGACAACGGTATCGGCATGACGGAAGAAGAACTGGACAACAACCTCGGCGTAATCGCGCGGAGCGGCTCGCAGGAATTCAAACAAAACAACGAGCAAAAAGAAGACGTCAGCATCATCGGACAGTTCGGCGTCGGGTTTTATTCCGCGTTTATGGTCGCCGACAAAGTGGACGTCATCAGCCGCGCTTACGGGCAGGACAAGGCGTACAAATGGACGAGCAACGGCAGTTCGGGCTATGAGATCGAAGAGAGCGAGCGCAGCGAAAACGGAAGCACCGTCATTTTGCATCTGCGCGACGACGGCGAAGAAGAAAAGTACTCCCAATACCTCGAAGAATACGAAATAAAAGAACTGATAAAAAAGTATTCCGACTACATCCGCTATCCCATCCGTATGGAAACGACGCATTACAAGACCGAGGGCGAGGGCGAAAACGCGAAAGAGACGGAATACAAAGAAGAAGAAACCCTCAATTCCATGATTCCGCTTTGGAAAAAAAGCAAGTCGGAAGTGACCGAGGAAGAGTACAACCAATTTTATAAAGATAATTTTTACGATATGGAGAACCCCGCCAAAGTCATTCATACGTCCGCCGAAGGCGCGGTTGACTACAAAGCGCTCCTCTATATCCCGTCCCACCCGCAATTTAATTATTACACGAAAAACTACGAAAAAGGGCTGAAACTGTACACGAATGGCGTTCTTATCACCGACTGTTGTAAAGACCTTTTGCCCGATTATTTCGGCTTTGTCAAAGGGCTTGTAGACAGCGAACTGACCTTGAACGTCTCGCGCGAAACAATTCAGCACGACCGTCAACTGAAAAAAATAGCGTCGAATCTGGAAAAGAAAATAAAAAGCGAACTGACCGCTTTGCTCGAAAGCGACCGCGAAAAATATCTCGCCTTTTACAAGGGCTTTGCCACGCAACTGAAATACGGCATCTACGATAACTGGGGCGCGAACAAAGAGACGCTGAAAGACCTCGTCCTGTTCTACTCCGCCAAAGAAGACAAACTCGTCACGCTGAAAGAGTACGCCGACAAAATGGGCGAAAGTCAAAAATATATCTACTACGCGACGGGCTCGACCGAAGAGAGCGTCAAAGCGCTGCCGCAGTGCGAAAAGGTCCTCGACGCCGGTTACGACATTCTGTGCCTGACCGAAGACATCGACGAATTCGCCCTCCGCATTTTGGGCACTTTCAACGAAAAAGAATTCCGCTCGGTGACCGACAGCGACCTCGGACTGGACGAAACGGAAGCCGTCATCGAAAACAAAGTGCTGACCGACTTTATGCAAGAGAAACTCGCCGGCAAAGTCGTCGAAGTCAAAATCTCTTCCCGCTTAAAGTCGCACCCCGTTTGTTTCAGCACCAAAGGCGAACTCTCTATGGAAATGGAAAAAGTCCTCAACAAACTCCCCGACGCTCCGCAAGGCGGCGTCAAGGCGCAAAAAGTGCTGGAAATAAACGGCAACCATCCCATTTACGAAAAACTGCAATCGGCTTTGGAAAGCGACAAGGAAAAACTCGAAAAATTGACCGAAGTCCTTTACTGCCAAGCCATGCTGATAGAGGGTATGCCCATCGAAAGTCCCACGCACCTGACCGAATTGATTTGCTCTTTGCTGTAAAGTCAAACCTATAAATCAAAGCGCGTAAAAGGTTTTCTTTTACGCGCTTTTTTCAAAATGGTGAATTATACTTTCAAGTGCAACACATAAACAAAACAAGAGTTCATACAAAAACTGCTGTATAATGTAGTTACCACACAAACAAAAACAGGAGACAATGTATGAACTATACTCATCTTACCATAGAAGAACGGTGTT
>JAZRZM010000007.1:0-35263 GCA_045601385.1 Clostridia bacterium
CTTGGGAACAGTGTGAGTTATCAAAAATGTGCGAAGAAGTTAAAAGAAATGATCCAAATTCTCTTGCTCCTATTATGATGATAACTGCAAATAACGGTTTTATAAATCAATCTGAACGTTATGCTTTTGACAATTCTGGCGCAAGTCTAACTAAATATATACTCTTAAAAAAAGATGAACTTGCTTATAACCATGGTGCTTCAAAATTACGTCCTTATGGCTCTTGCTTCTCATTGCAAGTAGAAGAAGCACGTATTCCGTTCGTTTATCATTGTTTTTCATTAAAAAAAGATGATCCGTATTTTGTTTCGATTGTCCTAAATGGAGATTCTATTGAAACACAATTAAGAAGAATTGTGTCTTCAGGAGCAAGAATGGACGGCTTATTAAACATCTCTTTTGTGGAATATTCAAAAGTTGTTCTCTTTTTGCCGAAATTAGATGAACAAGTAAAAATCGGTTATATATTTCAAAAGATAGACAACCTTATCACCCTTCATCAGTAAAAGTCTTTCTCATAACTTAATTACATAAATGATAGCAAACAATATATGACAACCTACGTCATAATTAAAAAAATTTTCATATGATTTTATGAAAAAACAGCATAAAAAACTTACTACCCATTTACTACCCCTAAAACCGACGTTTAATTCCGGGTAGGCAATGGCGCGTGTGCTTGTCTTGAACAAGTGGCGTCGCTTCGCTCCGCCAGACAAGCACACGCGCAAACAAACAAAAATGCTCAACCAAAAGATTTGGAAGCCGACGGGGAGTGGCCGTTCGCGCTGAACCGCTTGCGAATCGGTCACTTATCCCCGCGGACGGAATTTCCAAAATGTAGGCTTTTTCCATGAGGCATTTATTTAGTTTACCTTGCGCATTTGCTTTATCACGTCAGGGCTTACGTTTCCCATAAAGCAGCCCTCATCCAAGCACATAAAATCGTCGAATAGAAGAAGTTTCTGTTCTTCTTGCCCTATTTTACAAACTATATCGTCATCTAATATATCGGAGATAAAGAATTGCGGTAGTCCTTTTGAGTAAACAATCTTTTCTCCGGTCTTTTCTATGTATTTCATCATATAAGCAAGTTCGTCACCGATACGACCGTTTTCTTCGATTGTTTCAAAGTCCGATCTACCGAAACGAGAGTTAAAGTATGAATTTTGCCAAGTAATCTGTCTTCTATGCGTTTTGGTGTTGTAATCATTGAAAGGGAGGGTTTCTCCGGGTAGAGTGCCTTCGGGTATATTAAATACGCCATGAAAATGTAGTCGCTCTTTACCGGGGGAGCGTTCCCAAACGCCAATATATTTCCAATTCTTTTTACTGCTGAATTTTGCAAGTGTTCTTGTCAAACCTTTACGGAACGTTTCCTCGGTATGAATACTTCCGTCATAGGTAAAAGTGCAAAAGTAGTTGAAATCTTGCAAATTCGCTTTTCTGCTCATACGTATTCTACGACTAATTAAATTACGCTTTTTTCTTTCTATGTTCTCATCTACAAATAAGGTGCAAGCATCTTCACTTTTGAAGTAAGGTAAAAGCCTTTTAATCATAATGGCACGACGCTTGTTTTTAGGTTGACTGAATGTTTGTTTGTATAGTTCGTCAAACAGTTCCTTGCGTGTCATTTTTCTTTCGGTTTTAGGGCGATTAACCGCCTTATTTTCAATGTTTTCCTTGTGTTCGGCTACTTGCTCGTCAATATCGTTTTTAATGCTTTCAAAAGAATTTAACGGCTCGTCAACCTGTTCGATTGACGGACCGTTTTCTTCTTGGATATCTTCCGTTTCTTCAATAACGGTTATCAATTCCTTACACGGTTTTGGACGCTTTTTGGTAAGCCTTTCGGTATGAGGAATAGCAATATAGTGACTGCCATCAAAATAAACTTTGGTTTCTCCATAAGCCATAGTGCCTCCAAATTGCACACCGACCTTTGGATTTGACGTTAGTTGTCAGAGCCGGTGTCTTTGTACAATGCGTTTATGAAATAACTGTTTTGTTGTTTCAATTCTTCGACCGTCGCTCTTTCGGTTTCGTACTCGATATAATCGTTCAAACCGACCTCTGTCTTTTTTGCCATATCATTAAAATAATCGCTGAAACAGTCCGTGCTGAAACGCCGACTGTATATCTTTTTATTCATTACAAAATACTTTTTCTTTTCTATTTTTCCGTCTTGTGTACCTCGTTCTTTTTCTACTGTTGAAATACTATACCCGAACCTATTGTAAATCTTTAAGTTGTATTTGAAAATAAATGCCGTGATGGATTTCAGAAGGTGAACAAATAAGGTGTTATCTCCACGAAGATACCGAATGTCGGTGTATAAGTCGATAAACTTACCATAAGTCCACTCGGCAATCATATCTTCAATCGTATAAAACGGTAAGGCAAGTCTTGTTTCCGTACTTCCTACAATGCTTACGATATCACACAAATCTCTCGCATCGGCACCCCAAGATTCCGGGCGTTGCTCGTCGGTAAACACCTTAATAAAAGGAAAGTTATCTACCGTAGCAGAGTGACGACACATTTTAAGCCAAGAGTTGAAAAGGTCGTTCTTCTGATTCGCTTCGTCGTTTCCTTTTTTGATCTCTTTAAGTTCGAGGTTGTTTCCCCGTTCTTTTCCTACTTCACTGATAACGACAACACCGAACTCAAAACTGCCGTTTTTAGGATTATTCTCAATTACCTTTTTACCAAGCCTTAATACGTCGAAATCCAAGATATGAGCGTGCCTGCTTTCTCCTACTGTAAAGTTGGGGAAGAAGTCCGAACACCATAAGGGGAAGTTCCCCTTTGACAACAAAAGGTTGTCCTCACGAATTGAATAATTCGATAAAATAAGACTGCTTTCGACAACGTAGATAAAATATAGTTGTGCATACGTTTCCAAAACACTGAACAGGGTTTCTACCTTTAAGGAGTCGTCAAACGATAGACCGTACTTTTCACAATCATAGCCGTATAACTGTAAATCGCTTTCGTGGTTCTTTTCGAATCTTCTTGCTTTCAGACGCACCCACTCTTTTATAGTTGCAAGGTTATAAACCGTTCCATATTCCATACATTGTTGTAGTTCTTGCTCAAAACATATCCACGGAAAATTCGGGAACTTCATATCCGCTTTTTGTAAGAGTTCTAATGCCTTTTGCCGAAACATTACTTCTTGCGAAAGTGCCATATCCGTGATGATCGTCGTTTTCTTTTTACCCATCGAGCCGACTGTCATAGAAACAATAGGCAATTCGTTGATAAATCCGCAATTTCTCGCTTCCATGTGACGTAGTTTTCGTTTTGCGATTTTCTTTCGGATTATATCCCAAATAATAAGGCATACGATAACGATAATCCAGATAGGAACGTATTTGAATATAACGCCCAAATCTATCAGCAATTTACAAAACTGCACGTATATCGTTTGAAAACGATATGAAACAGCAAAGTAAAAATAGTAAGCGAAAAACTCGATAATGATAGAGGCGACATTCAGGTTAAAAACCCAATTTATAATCCATATAATCACAAGGGGTTTTATGCCTTTTAGAAACTCTACGTATTGTCTGATAAACGTTATTACAGGTCGAACGGTTATGTTCATAAATCCCTTATAAATATACAATGGTTTACTGTCCTGATTATAGTTGTTGTTCGGACGTAAATAGATCTTTTTGATACACCAAACTAAAAGTAAAAAGCAAGGAAGAATAATGGCAAAAATCTTAGCAAAATTACCTATTGTTTTTACGGCTTTTGAACTCCAATCATTGAAGTTTTCTCCGCTAATCAATAGGTGTCCGAAAGCCTTGATTTTTATTAAAAAGTCATCTAATTCCGCAGGTAAAAAAATGTTCCAATCCATTATTCCGGAATAGTTTTCTACGGTTGCGACAGTAGTGTGTTCGATGCCGAGTATTTCACAGAAATAATACTTAAAACTGTTCAATAAGTCGATTAAACCCTCAAAAGCACGAAAGTACGAGTCTTTGAAAACAAAAATCGACAGGAGTATAAAGCCTATCGTAAGGGCTACGGTAAGCAGTATGTTTACTACTCTTAATATCTTTCTCATATCACGTACTCCTATATAAAATAGTATCGGTTTGAACGTCATATAACGAGCCTTCCGAAGTAATAATAAACTCATAAGAATTTATCCCGTCGGAGAAGGTGAATATGCCGTTTTTTTGTCTTAAAAAAGACAGTTCGTTTTCCACTTCATCTACGCCGTAAATGGTTGTCATTTCGTTGTCGATAGAGAGGAAAATATTTTGTTCTATTGCATAATATTCGGTGTTCCTATAATCCTCAAAATCACACTTAGAAAAAAGTCGGCTACCCGAAAAATTCAGATAGCCGACCACTAAAATAAGTGCGACTAAGAGAATTATTACAATTATTCTCTTAATCTTTTTCACGTTTTGCCTCCTTTTTCTGTTTTCGTTTTTCCCTGTTGGTTTTTATCTTCTCAACGATATTCTTTACAAGTTTTATCGGGAACGTAACGAACCAAACAACCGCTTTTACGATATACGGAAACACGGGGAATAACACAATTATCAATAGAATAACCGCCAAAATCGCTATGAGTATTTTCCACCATTGAAATTCTACTGCCGGCGGATCGAATCCCTTGATAATATCCGTAGGACTTGCAACGACGGGGATTACGTAATAACTTCCGTCTTTATTGAAAGTCAGTTCGATAATATCGAAGTCAAGGAATACTGTTTGCTGTGCGACGTAAGTATCCGTGTTATAAATACTTCCCGACATACCCTTTCTGAACGCCGGAGCCGAATAATAATCGGTGTTGGCAAAACGGAAAAGAATAACGTGATGTCCTTGTAACGTTTCTGCTGCATAATACTCTTTCAGGGCAGTAACGTCGTCTTCATTGACAAGAATTTTACTTGCGATTTGATTGTTTGTACCCAAAAGGTCGTTTGCCTTTAATTCGTATATCGGAGATACGTTACTGTAATCGCCGCTTGTCTTCGGCCATGAGAAGCCATAATCCCAAAGTTTATCCCACCAAGAGTGGTTTGAGTCGTAACTCATCAGGTCAAAGGTATCGGATAAATCAATCGTCTGATCGTTATAGCCCATAGTTCTGCCCGAATCAACGTAATCTTCAAACAAGTCTTTACTTAACTGCCTTCCGTTGCAATCTACAAAGCCGTGACCGAGGTTATTAGAATAGTTGTAGATCCAATCCGTAACAGTTGTGCTATCTACGTCGCCCGCAATAGGTTTCGTATATAAAAACTTGAATACGGTATCGAGATCGACAGCGGGGGAATAAAACGCATAAGGCATTATGTTTGTATGATGGTCGCAATAGGATATCTCGGTTGTAGTGCCTAATACTGAATGTTTCGTTGACAAATCGACGTTGTAAGCCCAAGTGAAATTATGTATTGTCGGCATACCGATTTGCGTTGAGGCTTGTCCTTCATAGCCCGAATACAGATAGTTATCGACGCTTGAACTGTAATCTCCGACGTCAGTTCCAACATATTGCTTTAACACGTTATAATAGGCTTCGTTTGACGTTATTGCTGCCATTTTGGTTTTGTATTCCCACCACTCGGCACGAATCTTTTGCAAATTACCGTAAGTTTTGAAAATACGGTCGGGAACAGAAAAATAGACAGTGCTAATTTCGTTGTAATGGTCTTTCCCTAAACTTGATACGTTTGTTCTGAAATAGGTATGATGAACTTCCAAAGAGAGCGTTTCCAAATCTTCACATACGCACGTCAGAGTGGATTCGGCTTCAGGATCAGGTCCGTATCCTTTTGCGTAACCTGTAAATGTATAAATGCCTCCGACTCCGTATTCCGTTGCGTTTTGGTCGCCCTGTGTCAACAGTTCAATACCCGATATCTGATATTTACGTTCGTTTGAATTGACACGTTCTTCGATTTTCTTTCCGTCATCGGTCTTTCGGTCTATTACCTTGAACTTATAGAAAAGCCCACGATAATTCGGACTTTCCGACTTATTGATAAACTCCAAACGATATTTGTCGTAATGAAGATTTCCGTTATCGTCGGTGTAAGAGCCGATTTGGATTTTATTTTGATTACTGTTTGTCGAAAGGTTCAAGCCTTTCGGGTTGTAAACGTAGATATATAAGCCGTATCTATCACGCATATTCGCCCGATAAGAATAGCAATATTCAACTACGTTTATGATGCGAACACTTCCCGATTCGTCGAACGGGAACCACGTTACATTAAACCGTTGTCCGTTAACGGTGGAAGCGTTCAGGTCGTCTAATACGTTACTTTGCTCAAAAGACGTTGTTTCTTCAGCGTATGCCACATTGATTGTGCCTTGCACAGCCATAAAGACCGTGCAAAGCAGTAAGAAGAAAACAACTATTCTTTGAGCAATTTTACTTAAAATTGCTTTACTCAAAATATAATTTCCTCCGGATCAATGTAAATTTCGATAGGCATACGCAATACTCTGAACCCTATATCTACGCTGTCCTTACCGTTATATGAGGTAATTACAAGCGTGAACATATTTGCCGTCTTATCCAGAGAATCGTAATCGAATTCGATTTCTTTATCAGGATAAAGGGTTTGAAGTATTGTCAGAAGACTACCTTTGGGAGATATCGTAAAAGAGTTTTCACTTTTTACAATATTAAAACCTGCTGAATAATCGTCTTCGGCACAAAACGACATTGTATCGCCATCGACTGTAAAATCAAATTCATAGTCGGCATTTGGTAATACGCTAACGGAATATCCCGATTTTTTATCCCCGACAGAAGCCAAAGCGTATTTGACTTCAACTTCCAAAGGCGGGGAAGTTTTTTCAAGGTAATAGCCGTCTTTATATGAAAGTATCCTTTCACCATTGATAACGACGTAAAAACTCTTGTAATCTTCGGTAAACCCGTTAGTAAAAAACGCAAAGAAGCCTATTACCAATGCGATTATGAGCAAAATAATAACGTAGAAGAAACCTTGAAACGCTATACTTTTCTTTGCGTTCATAACTCACCTCGCTTAAAAGTTGTATTCGGTAGTTGACATATTAACTCCCGTAACGATTGACTGAATATTGATATTAAACAAAGACGAAACACCCGATACAGTGTCTTCTACAACGACATAAACAAGGGGAACGTCAGCGACACCACCGGAACGAGGATCGACAAACGGTGCTTTATACTCATAACGAGTACCCGTTCTCGGATAGCCCGAAACGTAAGCCAAAATGGATTTTTTAATCACTACTTTCAATTTGCCGTTTTCAATGCTTGCATCAATAAATTGTGAATAAATATCACTCATTTCCAACTTCGTTTCAGTTGTTGACGTAACGGCAGCGTTTATAATTTCCTTCTTGTAAGCCATAAACGCACCTGTTCCACCCATACCCGTAACTTCATATGTTCCGTATTTAGAACCAACGCCAAGCGTATTCACAAGTTTCAAATCTAACGTATAAGTCTGACTTGCGTTTAACGCAAGAGTTTGGGTACTTGAATACTCATTGCCATCGCAAAGCAAATGTAATGCCGTAGGTGCTCCGTCATAACCGACAATACAGTTTGCCGAGAAACCGCCAAGTCTTGTCGTAACGGTAACCTTGATTTTTGCTCCTTCAAACGGTTGATATGCTCTCATACTTGCCGTAGTAGCGCCATCGAAAGACGGAATAACGTCAACATAATCAGTAACATCTCCTGTAAAGCCGTTGCTGTCCAACCACTCAACAGTCCAATCGACCGTTTTCTTTGCTGCATCCAACCCTTCGGGAAGAACTGTTGCAGTTAAAGTCTTTTCAAGATACGTTTGCGATGCACCTAAAAGCGGGGCATTCATCAAACTCATTGTCTTAACGACGGTAGGACTTGCCTTGATAGAAAGATTTTCCGTTGACATAAATTGCATAATCTCCATAGAGTCGTTAGCAATATTACTTTCACTCGGAATAATCGACGACTTTTGAATCTCGCTATTACTTGCGGTAGGAGAATTGCAAGCAACCATAAAAACCGTTGTAACAGCAAGGAGTAAAGCCGTAATTACAGTAAGAAAACTTTTCTTATTCATTTACTTCACCTCCTTCGGTGGCAGGTGCATAATAAGCCTTTAACGCTCTTGCAAACATATCGCTAATCAAATCCATACCTTTTGCGTTCGGATGGAGTCCGTCACTCGTATATGCGGAATATTGATATCCTTCAATATTGCCGATATCGACGATCTGAACCTTAAAGTATTTTGCAATCTTTTCAATTTGTTCGTTATAATCACCGAGAAGGGTGGTATTTCTATTCGTTCCGTTAGGCGGAAGGGTGAACACAAATACGTCGGCATTGTCATACTTCGTTACGAGTTTGTGCATCATAATTGCATACGCTTGTGCGAAGGTGGTAGGCGTAATATATCCCGTTTCCTCGTCATAAACGTCGGAAAGTTGATTGAACGCTCCACACGTAAGGTTTGCATTGAAGTCGTTGATACCGATATACACGGCGATAATATCAGGTTGAGTTCCACTATTTACACCCGTGTCGTCGTGTAATTGCTCACAACGTGTCTGATATGCAGCACCGTTGTTATTCAAAACACGAGAACCCGACCAAGAGTTGTTTACGAGAATATCCGCACCCGTTTTATCTGCCGTTTGTTTCCACCACGTCATATCTGAGGAAGTAATATCGTATTTCGGGAAGTAAACAGCGTTACCACTGATGGTACTGTTTGTGTTCGTAGAATCGTTACTGATACCACCGAAAGTAGAAATACTGTCGCCCAGAATTGAGATATTCTTACCCGTCAAATCTACGTAATCGTCGGTGTAAATACCGTAATAGATAGACTGCGTATTTTGCTCTTTACCGGAGTTCATAAGGTCGTAAATGAAGTGTTCGTTACCGTTAGTCGAGTATGCACATTTAACCGGATCGTCCGACTTCATAAATGCAAGCGTTTCGTTTGCACCGACATAAATGTTCTGATCGGTCAAATCAATCGTGATCCACTTGTTTACGGTTGTGCCGGTAAGTTCCGATTGCGGAAGATATACCTTATATTGCTTATACGTTCCGTCGGTCAATTTACCGCTTGCCTTAACGACAGAGGTAGGAATTACCCAAAGGGTAAAATATTGATTTTCGTTGACTGCTGTAACCGTCGCTATCGGGGCATCAATCTTGGTAATACGCTTATTTTTGAAAAGAGTCGTATCCTTGTAAGAATACGGTGCTACGGACATATTATCTACAAGCGTTAACGCAGTAATAGGGAAATCGGTCTTAAAGTTTTCGCCGTAAGTAGGATTGTATTCTACGTCGGCAAGTGCCTTAGGTTCGTATGTATCGACAACGGGATTCAGTTTATCCCTGATTTTACTACCCGTGTCGGTAAAAAGAGTTACTATCAAGCCAGCCGTAAGAATTACTACGAGCGCAGCAAGAATAGCAATAAAAATGTTAGATTTCTTATTCATGTTTTACCTCCAAAATTTTTGATAAGAAAAACGGCTTGTTAAACGGACAATGCCGAATAACAAGCCGTCCGGTTATGTTATTACTTCAATAACATATTGAGAAGTGCTTTATCGGACTGACGGAAGGGCTTAACCTTGCATTCGTAGATTTCACCGTTTTCGTCAACGGACTGAACCGCAAAGGTGTTCCCGGAAACAATTTTGCCGTCGGCATCCTTCATTTCAAAAGGCACGACTTTGAGTTCTGCCTTCATAGCATCGCCGAATACGATATCGAGTACGGTATAACCGCCGTTATCGGGGGGATTTACCGCAACTTTCACGTCTTTGCCCCTGATAGTTCCTTTGATAAAATACGTAAAGTACGATTTGCCGTTCCTTTCGTAAGTTTCACGTTCCACGAAAATAGGATTCTTTTTCTTTTCCATAATCTTTTATACCTCCTGATTATTTACCTTTCTTTCTCGAAATAGCGATGGCTTCGGATTTGGATTTGCCTTCGCCGATTGCCTTGTGATACTTGTAAGCACCTGCGTGGTCGGACTGACACTGCAAGTAACCGGAACGCATACCCGCTTCGTAATCGCTAAGGGGTTCGCCCTCTTTCTGACCGTGAGTATGTACCTTGTTTTTCCTTTCGGTTGCGTAGTCCTTTGCACGCTTAGACGGAGTTCTCCAACGTCTTTCGTTGCTGTTTCCGTACTTAGTAGAATTTTTTGCCATGATTTTTATATCTCCTTGTATAATTTATTACCCGTATTGCCGATAGTTCAGCAGTTTTCAAACGCCTTGCTTTCCTTAAAATTTCAAATCAGAAGTGACCTGAACACCATTGACAACGGTATCGTCAAAAACCAATTTGTATTCTTTGGATAAACCTGAGTTTGGCTCGTAGAACTTGACGGTAAAATAGCAATCTTCAACGATAGATTTTACTTGATCGTTATAACAAATTGTTCTTCCGCCATCCATCCTTGTCGTCGAAGAATAATAACTTTCGATTACCTTTAACGCTTTAACGGTTAATACGTTATTCGTGTAAGATGATTCGATAAGTTTATCTTGCAACGTAGAAAGGTCAACGGTTTCTACCCCAAGCCAATTTGAACCACCGCTACGATAAACTTCGTGAGCCCCTATTTCAACTTTTCCATGGGCAACAATACTAACTTGCAGATTGCTATAAAACGACGAACCGACTTGATGGAAAACGTTATCCAAAGAGGGTGTGAAATCGTATGGAATATTGATGCCGATAGAATAAGTGTCCGTTGTTTTTAATGGAGCGGAAGTAGTTACCGAGAGCGAGGACGGATAGCCGATGAAAGAAACAACACAATCGGCGGAAAATCCACTTTCTTGTGTCGTAACCGTCACTATTGCATTACCCGTAAAGGGTTGATAGCAGGTAACGGTTGCCTTTGTGCTACCCGAACTTTCAGGTGTGACTGTAACGTAGTCGGTTACCGTTCCCGAATGAGAAGGATCTTCCCAAGAAACAGCCCAATCAACAAGTTGATTCCTTGCCGTTGACGGAGTAACGGTTGCTTGAATTGTTTTGCTTACCGATATGGAGTTGTTTGCTCCGGCGGTTAAAACAGGACTTCCGAGCATCTTTACCGACAAAAAGGTAGGATTCTTCGCTTCCAGATTGAAATCGTTTACGAAAGCAGTCGTTTGATAGAGTTCATCCTTTTCGGTTTCCGTTAAGAATGCTTCATTATTTGCATTTACCGGCTTGCAAACGAAAAAGGCTGAAATGAGAATTGAGATAACAAGTAATGGCACTGATATAGCAAGAATCAGTTTTTTCTTTGCCGTCATTAAAAATTGACCTCCAAAACTCATATTTTTGTCCGTCAAGCCGATAACGCAGCCTGCGTTTAACATTTTTATGCCCGTTATGCCGTTAGCAAAGCGATATGTTAAACGCTATTAAGTTGTGATTTATAATAAACGCAAAGGCGAAATCTTTATGAAACAACCCGTTTCGTGCGATTTGGCGGGAGTGGCCACTCTTATCTTGCAAGCCGCACTAATCGGTCTTTTATGGTTTCTTACCTTTACGGTTATTAACGGTTAGTCAATATACCTACGGGTATATGTTGCAGAGCGAATACGTTTCCCGTCGATTTTCTTTCCACGGAATCCGCAAAGCGTTTCGTATTCCTTATCTCTTTTATCGGTACGAAGGTAGTAGGTGTCTTCGCTCATAAGCATCGAAATAGCGTCTTGCGAGACGCAAATCGAGATATGTTGCTTGACTATGTACCTTTTGGTACGATAGAAGTTGTCCGCACCTTGCACGAATTCGAGTTCCGAAATACGTTTTTCTTTGAACTTATCCTGCCGAAACATTTTTTGCCTCCTTTGCCCGTCGTACCGTTAGCACAGTATAGTTATTTAACCTAATTGACTTTGAAGAAACGTGCAAAGTTTTGTATTTTGATCTCTCACGTATTCTTTCGTCATTTGCCAATCGTCGGCAAGTGCTGCTTGCGTATTATTGTGGACGTAAAGCGAAACGTAGAGGATATACATTCTTGCCGGAGCATTCTCCATCAATTTGTTATACGTATTGACTTTTTCTATGATTGCGATAGGCTGAATTGTCTTCGATGCCGTGTCAAAAAACGATTTCATCGAGTAGTAATACCTTATTTCTCGCAAGTCTTGTCTGATCTCCTGAATACTTTTCATTTCTTATCTCCCGTGTTCTTTCCGAATTTTTTAATAATTGAAAGCAAAATATCGTTCTGCTTTTGATCCGAAGAACGAGCAAGGGAAAGAAGAAGGTCTTGCTGTTCGGGAGTCAAAAATCGTTTTCCGAGATAGTAGTCGTTATCTATGTAAACACCACCGTCATATTTACCCTGAACCGTATATATGGGGTATGATAGTGAAAGTTCCTGAATATCGTTGCGAATCGTTCGTTCTGTAACGTTGAACTCAAAAGCAAGATTTTCTATTTTGTCTTTTCTGCGTTCACATAATGCTTCGAGAATCGCTTGACGTCGCTCGCTGGCTTTCACTATCATCACCTCCTTTGCGCTTTCGACACGCATATTTTCGCAGTTAAACCGGAAGGTTTTTTTCCGGATTAAAAAACTTTTTTGAAAATTTTTTAATTTTTTTTTGCAAGGCACAAAAAAACGCCCTGACAAAGATTACCCAACGAATTGAGTAAATCATTTGCCAAGGCGTGAAGTCTTGCTCTGATATCTTTCGATATTTTACAAATGCTTGTTTACGAAACAGGGAAGAAGGAATTATATGTACGCTGTTTCAGTATGACCTTATTTGGAACGTAAACGTTAAAAGATTAAATTGTATAATGCCTTATTGTTTCGAAACGACTCGAATTGTCGTTTCTTGCTTCCGGGAGTGATACTTGCTATATATTATGACTTTGCATTTAGGGCATTGAATACGCAAAGCGCCGTCATCACTCTTATACCCTATGACTTTGTGTCCGCAATTCGGACAAAACATAGCCACAGGGGTAAGATTAGAGAAATCCATATTCTTAACCTCCTTTTCCCTTGAACACACAAAGTTGGAAATTTGACAAACTGCCATTGTACGGTTGGGAATATCCGATACGGAAGTATGCCTTCTTTTGCGTTCATATATTTAACAAACGGATAAGAACGGGGCTATCCTATACGCTTATTATCGAAATTTTGTAAATGTCGTCAAAAAAGATTTTGCCTTTTTCAACAATAAGATATTTATAGATTGCATTGATATCTGACACTTGTCCTTTAACAAGATAGTAGTGACCATTTTCAAAGAAATCTATCTCAACAACCGATCCACGACGAATTTTACTGAATGAAAGAGATAATTCTTCCGTCAGTTCATCGGTTATTTCGTGGTGCGGAACACGAGATATTTTTTCTTCCCGACTTTCAAGTTCTGCTCGCCAGCCTGATAAAGCATCAAACGGCAAAAATTGTTTAGCCCTGTCAACTACTTTCAAGCGTTATGACCTCCGATCATTTTGTTTCTTTCTATCTGCGTTGAACCTTCTTCCAAGTCGGAGGCTCGTAGCATTGCATTTTTACCGAATTTATCTTTTAAGATTAAAACGGCTTTTTCTAATTTTTGTTCTTTTTCGACTTGCTCAAAATTTGTGAACAGAGTGTACCCCTCACAACTCTTATCACAAACGTCTTGAAAAACAACTCCTAATCTGCGAATAGGCGTATTTTTATCTGTAATACTGTCATATAAGTCAGAAACATATTTAGAAATAATTGAATAGTTAGAAGTAGTTTCAAGCATACGGACAGTGCCTTTTGAACAGGGCAGCATATCTCTTGAATAACCGACAAAAATTCCAATATGTTGTGTGATTACGTTGCGACGCATCATCTCTTGACAACCGTTTAAGGTCATTTCAAGTAAGACGTGTTTTGCCATAACGCAATCATAGTCTTTCATCAATATCTGTGAAGAAGATACCGATTTGGACTGACTTTTATGGTTCTTGATATCCGATATAGTGCAAGATTCTCGCCCCCAAGCGTGGTCTATCATAAGTTGTCCGTCAATACCGAACTCTTTTAAGATAAGTTCTTCGGGTGCGTGGGCGATATCATACATTGTATATAAACCGTATCTCGCTAACCTACGTGCTTTTCCATCGGCAATTTGCCAAAAGTCCGTAATGTCTTTATGCTTCCATAAGGTTTCCCGATACAATTCTTCCGTAAGGTAGCCCATGTGATCGGGTGAATGCTTTGCAGTAATATCTAACGCTATTTTTGCAAGATATAAATTTGTTCCTATCCCGGCAGTCGCTGGGATATGTTTTTGTTCGGCAATTTGGTCTATTAAAAACTTCGCAAATTGCTTTGGTGTTTTCTTATAAATAGTTAAGTAATCAGTCGCATCTATGAATGATTCGTCTATCGAATATGGGTGAATATCTTGCGAATCTATATATTGTAAATAGATTTCGTGTATATCAGCAGAACACAACTCATAATCTCGCATGTGCGGTTTTGCTATTCTATATTGAATAGTAGGTGGTATTTCGCTCAACCGACAACGGTTTTTAACGCCAAGTGATTTCATTTTTGGTGAAATAGCAAGGCACAAAGCATTTTTCCCACGACTTTCATCCGCAACGACAAGATTAGTTTCAAACGGATTTAATCCGAGTTTTGCACATTCGACGCTTGCGTAAAAACATTTCATATCAATGCAAAGATACGTTCGTGTTTTTTCCGCAGTTTCCATTATGCCCCCTTATAAGAACGTAGATAAGATATAAGTTTTCCTCTTATCTCTAAGTCCTTAACAAATAAATCGGGAGTAGTTCCGTTTTCTCTACGAAGATAAGTTCTTCCTTTCTTTTTAATCAATCTACGACAATAATATTTGCCGTCAAGATTTGCAACGACAATATCGCCACTATCGGCTTGTTCGGTTTCTTCAAAGAAAAGTTTATCGCCGTTACGAATATCTGCATTTATCATACCATCGCCATCGGCAATCATTATAAAATACTTTTTCTTTTCGTCACCAAAGAAGAACTTTCTGCTCATACGAACACGACCTGTAATTTCTTCATTTGAAAATCCCATTATCACACCTCCCGTAAGGGCTTGTGAATAACGTTATCCACGATACCCATAATCTCCCAATCTCCGTCAGGGTGTATGTCTTTATAAATACGTTCGCCAAATTCGTCAAGGGAATCGTTTGCAGGTTTAAGATAATACTTTCCACGAGAACGAGCCAAAATCTTTGCCGTAGCATCATCGTCGTTTACACGAGCAATAACTACGTCACCAACGTTAGCCGTTTTCGTTTTGCGAACTACCATAAGGTCACCGTCAAAAATACCACGTTGAATCATACTTTTTCCTTTTGCGTGAAGTAAGAAATGTTCGCCATTACCAAATATCTCAACGGGAAGTGAGACGGTTGCTTCAATGTTCTCGATAGCAAACATAGGCTCACCACAAGGACACGAACCGAGAATGGAGGCTCTGATAGAAGCACCTTTACCCAAATTTGAGGGAATAGCGATAGTTCTTTTACCTTTTTTAGTTTCAATAGCCAAACGGCCTTGTTCTTCAAGATATGATACTACTCTCGATACCGTTCTCGATTGAGAAATATTACAAGCACGAGCGATTTCACTTAAAGACGGAGCAGTTCCGGTTTCCTTTATATAATCGGAAATAAAACTTTCAACTGCATTTACACGTTCTTGGTCAAAAACTTTCATAACTTACCTCTTGTATTAAAACGACACACACTATGTCGTAATGGTAATTATATTATACTCACTACAAAAGAAAAGTCAAGAGAATTTTGGTACAAAAATTATGAATTTTTTAAGAATTTTTTGTGGTGATTTTGCTATAAAAAAACAAGTATATCACACTAAATATGACAAGATTAGGCATATTTTATTTTTTTGTTACAAAATTGTTGAAAATACTTTTTCTTCATCTTATTTGTCTTTCGAGGGCGTAGTTTAATCGGCTCGGTCGTGCTTGTCAAGGCGATAAAAAACCTGATAATTAAAACAAAAATACAAATCCGTTTTTTATCGTCGTTTTACTTTTTCCTTGACAATCGCTCGGTCGCCGATTTTTTCGCCCTTGTCGAAAGACAAATATTATAAAGATATGTGAGGTGAAGAAAAATGGCACAACGAGTTGGCTTGAAGTTCCCATTGAGTCCCCCTAAATTACAGGGTGAGTCTAATGAGAATAGAATTTTTATACATCAAAACGTAATTCGTACCGCTCACACTTTTAATGAAATGCGTGATATTGTTTATGCAGAAAGAAATTGCACGGAACAAAAGTTGCTTTTTACTTTCAAAAATAAACAAGGAGGTGCGTTCTATGTTGAGAAGTATCAAACAGGCTTACGATATTATCCACAAAGACGATCCGGAGTCGGCAATAACTATTCACACTATCAGAATGTGGTGCAAGACGGGCAAAGTTCATTATTTGACCGCCGGGAAGAAAGTTCTTGTCGATATGCAGAGTCTGATGGATTTTATCGAGAAAACGGTAACAGGAGGATAATTTATGGCTTATTTTAAGATTACCACGAACAAAAAAGGCGAAATGAAAGCCAGAATACAAGTAAGCGGAAAAGACGCTAACGGAAAGGCGAAATTATATGTAAAAACCGTTTATAATGAAAATGATTTAACAGAACCGAAATTCCGCAAACAAGTCAACCGCATTGCAGAAGATTTTGAAGAAGAAATACAAAACGCCGTCAAAGAAGAAAAAATCGAAGTTGTCACAAAGAAAGAATTGACTTTTTCGGCTCTCGCTGAAGAGTGGCTTATGAACATTAAGGTAATGTTATCGAAAAACTATTACGTCAAGGCTTGCGATGCGGTAAAAAGATTTAACGCTTTCTTAGAAAGAAATAATTTAGACAAAAGCCCAATAAGTGCGATTACAGTTCGTGACGTGCAGTTATTTTTTAATGAGTTTATGTTTAACGGTTATGATTTGCGTCCGACAGTAAAAATAAAACGTGAATTACCTAAAATAGTGAATTTTAGAGAACTTGAAAGGAAGAAAATAATAAATCGCTGTTCTTCCTATAATATGAACCATCGTGGTGAAAGTATATCAATAGAAACAGCAAAACAGATATGCGATTTATACGAAATAGATTTTAAGTTTTATTTTGAACTTAATGATACGCATAGACAATATGCCCCTGAAACGATTAAGGGTTATAGAAGAATATTAAGAACGCTTTTTAACGAAGCGATAAGATATGAGTGGATTGAAAAGAATCCTGTTTGTGGAACAAAAATAACGTCTGGAAACAATAATACGTCGCTACGTGCTGTTCCCGAAAAAGAAGTGTTTACGTTTACGGAAGCACAAGAATTTTTAAGCCTTTTAGACACGATAAGCGACGAATATATGAACAAGAAAATACCTTTGAAGTTTATGCTTTTAACAGGCGTTCGTATCGCCGAATTATGCGGTTTACGTTGGTCTGATATTGATTTGGAAAACAAAATAGTACATATCAAAAGAACCCGTAATTATTTGCCGGAATTCGGCATATATGAAAAAGAGCCTAAAACCCGAACTTCCATAAGAGATATTCCACTCCCTGATGGACTGATAAAAGATTTGGAAGCATACAAAGAATGGTTCAGACTTGCCGATAACAATTTTGATAGCAAATTAGATGAATACTACTTCAATGTAAATGTTTACCGTCAACCCGTTTATCCGTCGGTTACCGAACGACACTTAAGCAAATTTGAAAAAAGCCACGGTTTGAAAGAAGTATCTTGCCACGGTTTACGTCATACGTATTGCAGCCTTTTACTTTCTCAAAACGTGCCTATTCAAACAGTCAGCAAATATATGGGACACAGTGATTCGACTATTACGTTAAAAGTTTACAGTCACTTTATTCCCGATACGCAAGAAAAAGTCGTATTTGCTCTAAACAATATAATAAATAAGAAAGGAGAAGACTAAAATGTATATTCCGAGATTACGTCGAATAAGTGACGTTGTAGCCGAAATACGTGCGTCGGATCAAAACAATGCAATCACGTGGCGTATGATAAAACGCCTTATTGACGATAAGAAGATTACAGTTATGAAGTTCGGTAATTCGTGGCTTATCAATCTTGACGAGTTGTATGCGTTCTTTAACGGGAGGTTAAACAAATGAAAGTAAGTTCGGGTGTAATATTCCGTAAGTTCATAGAAGGCGACGAAGGAACAATAATTCGTCGCCCCAACTTACGAAGATTTGCAAGAGATAACGGCGTTCCGTTTATTATTTGTCAAGGCAAGTGGCTTGTTGACGAAGACGAGTTCTTTGAAAAAATAAACCCACAAGGTTTTATAGAACGTCAGACTTTGCCGAGATTAAGAAGTATTCGTGGCTGTGTCCGTGAGTACAACGAAGGCAAAAAGCAAAAACGAAAATTGATCGACCGTCACGTCGTTGAAAAAGTAATGCAAGACGAAAGCGTTTTTAAGTATTATTACGGCAATAAGTGGTATATCAATTACGACCAAATAGAACCTTTATTAAAAGCGTTTGTGATGGAACGTGAGCAAAAGGAACGGCTAAAAAGGAACTCGAAAAAGAGAAAAACAAACTGAATAATAATAGAAAAAATCCTCGGAAATAATCCGGGGATTTTGCTTGTGGCGTGCGTAAAGAGATTCGAACTCCCGACACCCGCCTTAGGAGGGCGGTGCTCTGTCCAGCTGAGCTATACGCACAAAAATGCACGATTTGAAAGATATTTTACGATATTTTTATACCTAATTTTATACCTAAAACAAAAATTAGGGACAAAAACCACTATATATTGTGTTCGTTTCCGTCGCAACCACCATATTCGGGGATATGTTTGTCCCTTAGGAGGCAATTGCGTTATCCTATTACGCTACGAGAACTTATTGCACGAAACGGAAGTTAAAAATGATAGAAAATAATACCAATTTTAATACCAATTTCGTAAAATATGAAATTTTAAGGTTCATTTCTGCGCTTTTTTGCGCTTTTTTGTTTATTTCCAACCGTTTTTTGTCGGATATAGTGGCAGCTTAGGGGGCGGTCGCTCTATCCTGCTGAGCTACGGAAACAGATAGTTTTATTCGATTGACGCAAGGGCGGTCAAGGCTTCCTGAAAGGATTCGTCTTTCAAAAGATCTCTGACCGAGGTGCGCTGTTTTTCCTTTTCGAGACGAGCGCGGAAGCGTGCCGAAACGCATGCTTTGGCGACGGGAGCAAGGTCCTTTGCGGAATGGATAAAGGTGTAGCCGTCCCGCATAAGGATTTCTTCGACGTCGTATGCACGCTCGCCATACAAATACACGGTTGGCTCGCTCCCTTCGGGCGTCATGACTTTCATTGCCGCGCGGATAGCAAGCAGGGACAGCGGCGAATAATCGACGTCCCACATGCGGCATGCGGTCGAGTTTTCCTTATCGATCGCCACGATGACGACGTCGTCCGAGCAGTCGATAAGGACGGAGTTCTCGGCGATATGAGCCGTTTCGCACAGAATATCGGCACCGATAAAGGCGTCTACATAGGGCAAAACATATATGCTTTCGGTCGGCAACGACAGCATATCGTCCCCGATCAAGCGCGCCGCGTCTTCCGCTTCGACGTCCTGCGAAACGCCCAAAAGGATTTTCAGATAAAACCCGTCGGTGCAAATCGCCGTCGTCTCGGCTTTGGCTTTGCCGTATGCCTCAAAAAACTCTACGCCGGCTTTGCCGATGCAGGCGCGGAGCATTTTTGTCAATGTGCGCGGATCCTTTATATATGCATCGCTTTGCCCGGCGATACCGCCGAATACAAGGAGCGGATTGGGATAAACGACCGACTCGGCAAGTTCATCGTCCAAAATGCCGATCTCTACGTTCTTTTCGTCGATACGCACGGCAAGAGAGGGCGTATCGAGCGCACGCCGCTCCTTTTGCTTGGTTTCGAGGTCGCACCGAATGACCAGATTGTCACAAACGGTTTTATCGCACGCAAGGCGCACGCCGCTTTCCAATAAGTTTTCCGTCAAAAACCGTCTGTCGCGGTCGGTTATCGGCAAACGGTCGCAAGTAATACGACATTTTCCGCACCGTCCGACGCCGCCGCAAGGAAAAATCGCGCCGTATTGCGACATGACTTCCCGTAAGGGCGCACCGTCTTCGACGGTAAATTTCCGATCGTTTATAATGACGCTGTACATCTTATTCCTTGCCGAATTCCTCAATGACCTTATCGATAATCGGTTGCAATTTCTTTTTTGTCACCTTATCGAGTCCCGCCATTTCCTTTATTATCTGCGCATACATATCGATTTTTTTGCCGTCAAATTCTTCTCCCAACGCGTCCAGGGCCGCTTGGATAAACTCTTCGGCATTAAAGCCCTTTAAGTATGTCTCGATACTTTCTCTTTCTGCCGCCGTCTCGGTTTTTTTCAAAAACATATCGGTATCGACCTGATTTTTTTTCGTCAGATTACACTTGCCCGCATCGAAAGAAAAATCCTCTGTCGCCGAAACGTTGAGCGAAATGCCGATAGCGTCTTTTTCGCCGTTTGTGCCGCCGACGTATTTACCGATCGTGTTGACGATGGTATTGATGACGATTCTTTGTTCTTCCGTGATCAATCCTTCCTCTTCCATATCGAGGAACATCTTCACGAGTTCCGCCGTGGGCGCGTTAAAATCGATCGCCGACGTCGCTTTGACCTGTATCGGGAGACCGGCGGAATCCGCCGTGCCGGTAATCGCAACCGACCGGACGTCGATATACGAAGCGATTTTTGAAATATAGGAAGAATAGGTCTCCACTTCTTTTACTTTGGCAGCCGAACCCGTGGTTTCGAGCAAACTGTCAAACAAGTCCGCGGCGAGGTTATCCCGAACGCGCAACTTGAAATCATATTCCGACTCGCCGTTCTTGTTGACGAATTTTCCCGACTTGTCTTCGGAAAATTCCGTCTTTTTTATCACCGAATAGACGGACTTCATAAAGAAGTCGCCGACCGCGTTTTCGTCGCTTTTATCCATGACGGTATTGAGCCACGTCCCGAGCGATTTTTCATCGGCGCACAGCCATACGCCGTTTGCTTCACCCGTAGAAGCGTTCTTGTACGCCGCTTTCAGATTATAGTCGCTTTCCACTTCTCCGAGCAGAAAAGAAAAATCCGAATGCCCGTCCAAAAAGTCGTAAACCGACTTGGCGACGTCCTTGGCAAAAGCGTTCGTTTTGCGGCTCGTCTCGTCCGTTCCCGGACCGATACTTTGCGGGATATTATAGATGATACTGAGCGCCTTTTCTTCCACGGCGTGCGGCTTGGCACTGCTTTCGACATACATCATACTGCCGTTGGCGATTCTTCTTATATCCAACAAAAGCCCGACGCCGTAGTCGCCTTCGAGTCCGCTTTGAATACATTTGACTTTGCCGTCGACGGTCAAAGCGATGTCGGTACGTTTGACACCCGCTTTTTCGTAGTTTTCCATCGCCGTCAAGAACTGTATGCTTTGTTTTGCCGCGACGGAAGAGCCGCCGTTCCTATCATCCGACGAAGTATCGCTTTTCCCAAAAAAAGAACACGACGCCAAAATAAGCGTCACCGTCACGGCGCAAAGCGATATAAGTAAGCGTTTGACTGTCCTTTTCATTTTCACTCCTTCCCTGCGTTACCTTTCGTATATTTTTACTCTTTTTTCCCGTCCAGCACGGCTTTTATTCTGCGGATACCGGCGGAAGACGACTGTTCTTTGACGATCGTAAAGTGCCCGAGTTCTTCGGTGTTTCCGGCGTGCGGTCCGCCACACATTTCCATCGAATATGAGCCGATGGTATACGTCTTGACCACTTCAGAATATTTGTCCTTAAATACGCCGATCGCGCCGAGTTTACGCGCTTCCTCTATCGGCATTTCGCGGCAAACGACGGGGACTTTTTCGGAGATGATCTTATTGACCATATCTTCGACTTGTTTCAGTTCTTCCGCGGTGAGCGGACGGGGGAAGTTGAAGTCGAAGCGCAAGCGTTCCGCCGTGATATTACTTCCCTTTTGCTGAATGCCGTCGTCGTGCAAAACCTTTTTCAGGCATGCGTTCAGAAGGTGCGTCGCCGTGTGCAAACGGCTCGTTTCCACGCTCGTGTCGGCAAGACCGCCCTTGAATTTCTGTTCGGCACCGGCATGCGATTTCTCCTGATGTTCCTTAAAGGCTTTGTCAAACCCTTCGATGTCGACGGTGATATCGTATTCTTTCGCCATCTCCACCGTCATTTCGATGGGGAAACCGAACGTATCGTACAGGCGGAACGCCGCTTTGCCGCTCAAACGGTTGTTCTGAATGTATCCGCGCAGTTTTTCAAACTCCTTGATGCCCTGTTCGACCGTCTTATTAAAGCGTTCGGTTTCGAGTTGCAATTCCGAGACGATTTTTTCGGCGTTCTGTTGCAGTTCGGGATAATACGGCGAATACTCTTCGATATAGATTTTCGCAATCTCGGTCAGAACCTCGTTGCCGATTTCCAACCTACGGACAAAACGCACGGCGCGGCGAATCAAGCGGCGCAGAATGTACCCTTGATCGACGTTGCCGGGGGTGATACCGTTTTCGTCGCCGAGCATAAACGTCGCAGTACGGACGTGATCGGCGATGATACGCATAGCGCGTTCTTCTTCCGCGCCTTTACCGCTACGCTCCCGAAGAAGGTCAAGCACCGGCTTGAATACGTCGATTTCGTAAACCGATTTATATCCGTTCAGCATGGCGACCGTTCTTTCCAGTCCCATACCGGTATCGACGTTCTTTTGATCGAGCGGACGGAACGAACCGTCGGTGTTTTTGAAAAATTCCATAAAGACGTTGTTCCATATTTCGACGTATCTGCCGCAGTCGCACGCGGGCGAACAGTCTTCCGAACACTTTTCCTTATCGGTGATAAAGAAAATCTCCGTATCCGGTCCGCACGGTCCGGTCACGCCGGCAGGTCCCCACCAGTTGTTCTTTTTGGGCAGGAAAAAGATATTTTCTTTGGCAATA
This sequence comes from Clostridia bacterium, assembly GCA_045601385.1. GTDB lineage: Bacteria > Bacillota > Clostridia > Christensenellales > DTU072 > CAG-1782. Next base: position 23,058 of record JAZRZM010000007.1, read on the forward strand.
CCCAGTTCTTCCCATCTCGCCGCGCTGACGGTGTCGCGCGCGCAGTCGTCGTCGCCGGCAAAAACGCTGACGGCGAGTCTCTCCGTCGGGATCCCCAGCACCCTTGTCAGAAACTCAAAACTGAACGCGATGCTTTCCTGTTTGAAGTAGTCTCCCAGCGACCAGTTGCCGAGCATCTCAAAAAAGGTGCAGTGCGTCGCGTCGCCCACTTCGTCTATGTCCCCCGTCCGAACGCATTTTTGCACGTCGGTCAGGCGTTTTCCGCCGGGGTGCTTTGCCCCGAGCAGATACGGCACCAACGGGTGCATGCCCGCCGTCGTGAAAAGAACGGTCGGATCGTTGTCCGGAATAAGGGACGCGCTCGATATTATCGTATGCCCTTTCTCACGGAAAAAGGAAAGATATTTTTCTCTCAAATCTTTTGTCGTCAACGTATTCATAATTTAATAACCTCGTATAATTAAAAAAAATCAGTATCATTCGGTGAGCATCATACGGATAAGGGCTCTGCCGTTATCGAGATAAATGCCCGTCGCGCCCGTTTGCTCGGTATACGTCTTTCCGCAAGCGGCAGGACGAACCGAATTGTAAAAAACGAACGGAACCGGCGCACCGACGTGGGAGCGAAGGTACAGCGGCGTCTGATGATCGGGCAAAACCGCCATTTTGAAGTCTTCTCCCCGTTTTTCCAGTTCTTCCCGTATAAAACCGACGACTTCGTCTATCTTTTCAATGGAAAGTATCTTGCCCTTTCCGTCTCCCTGATGTCCGCATTCGTCGGGCGCTTCAAAATGGACGAAAACAAAATCGTGCGTTTCCAGCGCTTTGACAGCCGCTTCCGCCTTTCCGCGGAAATTGGTCCGCACGGTACCCGTCGCGCCCTCTACTTCGATGACGTCCATGCCGACGCCTTTTCCGATTCCTTTCAGAAGATCGGTCGCGCTGATCATCGCTCCGCAAAGGCCGTATTTCTCACGGAAGTTTTCCAGTCTCGGTTTACTGCCCGCACCCCAGAACCAAATCGCGGACGCCGGGTTCTTGCCGGCGGCTTTTCGCGCGATGTTAACGGGATGTTCGGCAAGAATCGAAACCGATTTTTCAATCAGAGAAGAAAATTCTCCCCCCTCCGCACCCTTGGGCAGATACGCGCCGATCTCTTTCCCCTGTATGTCGTGGGGAGGCGTAAAATCGACGTCAAGCGATCCGCGGTGCTTCAAAAGAAGACAGTTTCTGTAACTGACGCCGGTATAAAAACGGCGCAACTCGGTCCCGAGTTTTTCATTGATCGTGCTAAAAATCTCCGCCGATTCTTCGGTTGATATTTCTCCCGCCGAATAATCGGTCAGAACCGTTTTGTCAAACGACGGTCCGGGAGCAAAAGTAACGAGATTGGTTCTCAAACAAATATCGTCGTCGTCAAGGTCAAGCCCGATACTGAGCGCTTCCAAAGGCGACCTGCCGGTGTAGCACTCTTTCGGGTCGTATCCGAGCACGCTCAGGTTGGCGACGTCGCTTCCGGGTTTCATACCCTTATCCACAGTCGAGACAAGCCCCACTTCGCCCTCTCTCGCAAGGCGGTCGATATTGGGTTTCACGGCAAGTTCGAGAGGCGTTTTCGGCGCGAGCGGACCTTTCGGCACGTCCGCCATTCCGTCTCCGAGCACAATTACGTATTTCATATATGTTTATTCCTCTTCTTCGGTTAAGATTTCGATACCGTCTTTCAAAAGGACGGAAATGACGGGGCGCACACCGACAAAAACCGAGCCGACGCTTTCGCCTTTCAGACTTGCCGGCACGATCGGGTTGCCGCTGTCGTCAAAAGTCCGTTCGGCATAATCGGCGATATACGCGCCGCGGTACGAGTCGCTCCCCGCCGTCGTCGTCCAGTATCTGCCGTTTCCGTAATACGCCGGATAGATACTCATAAACGTACTGCGCACTCTTGCATAATCGGTCGTAAGCGCCCTCTTGGAAGCAAGCAGACTCGCTTCCGCATAGGTCGGCACCCAAACGTATTCGGTATTGTCCTGTTCGATATAGGGGGTGTTTTTGTTGACCGAAGACGTTTCGCGCCCGACGAGTTTTTCCCGTTCGGCAGGCGAAAACGCGTTCTTGATAAAGTCGTCGTTGAGCCATTTCCGTAAATCGCTGTATCCCCAATTATCGGCAAGGACGGACGGGGAGTCGCTACGGTAATAAAGCCCGTCGGCATAGTTCATTTCGTATCCCGTACAAAAAGCATGGCTGTCCAGTATGGTGTCGGAAATAAGATAAATTATCACGTCGCCGCCCTTGACGTCGGCTTTGAGATAAACGCGCCACTTGATCGGCTCGACTTTGAAGTAGTACAGATTGTCGCCCTTGATGATATCCTCGTCCGAAAAGCGGTATTTCGTCCCGTACACTTTGGCTTTGGCGACCTTGACGTAGTGTTCGTTATCGTATTCGCTGATATAATAACCCGTTTCGTCCACCGTTTCGCTCATCCTGTCTACCGCTTTATAATAAGCGACCGTCTGCGGGTACACGCCGAGATTGATGTACCCCAAAAAAGGCGTACCCGACGTTATGTCCTCCGTGTCGGCATTGCTTGGCAAAATCAGTTCTTCTTTTTCGTTCTCGTCGAGTTTTTCAAAAGTCTCCTCGCTGATTTTTTCAACGACGGAAACGTCCTCCTTCCCTGCCCCGAAAATCATCGGACGACACGAAAACAAGAAGGACGAAAGCGCGACGCACAATGCAAGAACAAGAATCGACTTTCTTTTCATAATACCCCTTCGGCTCCGAGCCACTTATTTACTATATAATATATAGAATAATATCTTTTGTCAAATGTTTAAGATAAAAAATAGGATTGCCCGTTTTGCGGAGCAATCCGTATTGGTAAATAATTTGTCGAAAAGGGGGCGGAAAGGCGCGTGCCATTTGCCGTTCCTATTTTCGATCGGTACTGCCGAAACCGCCGTTTCGCGTCTCTTCCGCTTCGTCGTCTTCGGTAATCCCGAACGGCAAAAACACTCCTTGACAAAACGCACTGCCTTTTTCGAGGGAAACGGTCTTGTTCGTCCTGCCGTCATTGGTGATTTTGCAAAAAATATGTCCCTCGTTTTTACTGCCGTAATAATCGGAATCGATGATGCCGACGGTATTATCCAGTTGCAAACGATACTTAAAGCCCAAGCCGCTCCTCGGGTACATTTGAAGGACCCATCCCTCTTTGATGCGCGCACGGATACCGGTCGCGATCAAAGCCGTTTCTCCGGGCGCAAGCGAGATTGGTTGCGGCAAAAAGAAGTCGTACCCGGCGCTGCCTTTCGTCGCACGCACGGGCAAACGGATTTCTTCCCAAATCCTTTCGGCGTTCTCGGGACAGTCCGCTTTGTATTGTCCGAGACTTACTTTTTCAAATTTTCCGACGATTTCCATGGTTTTGCTCCTCAATTTTCTTTCCGCACGCAGCGCACGCACGCAAGAGAAAACCTGCCGAGCGTGATTTCTTCCCCTTGCGCAGAAAGAGACTTTCCGAACAGGTTCACCCTTTCGCAGGGGACGTAATCGGGCATGGAAAAACGTGCCGTCTGCTCTTTGTCCGTACTGTTATACAGGCGCAGGACGATTTCGTCGTCGCCCGTCTTTTGCACCGCGTCAAGGACAATATTTTCGTTGTCGCAGACAAAAAAGTTCTCCTCCTTTTGCTCTCCGTCGCCGACGACGACGGGGGGGTTGTTGATAAAATACGCTTCCTTATATGTATCCGCGCCGAGGTCGCCTTTGTGCGGTTGCAGAGCAAACAAAACTTCGCTTTCGCCCTGATCCACTTGCTTGCCCGGACCGCCGAACGGGCTGCGGACAAGGCAAACGTCGACCGTGCCGTGTTTGACGCGATAGCCGTATTTGCAATCGGTAATAAACGACACGCCGTACCCCGATTCGGACAGGTCGACGAACTTTTGTCCGCTGACCTCGAACTGTGCCGTTTCGATACTGTTATTTTCGGTTGTCGGGCGTTTCAGGTGCCCGTATTGAATATTAAAGGACGCCATATCGGATTTTATCGACAGCGGAAACGCCACACGCAGATCCTTTGCGCTCGCATGATTATCGATTTTGGTCTTGAACGAAACGGTCGCACTGCCGTCGAGCAAAAACACTTCCTGCTTGACGATCGTCGCCCCGACCGCGAACTCGATACGGGCAAAACTCTTCGCTCCGTCCGTTCCCGTCACGAAAGAAACGAGGACTGCGTTTCGCTTTTTCGATTTATAATTACGCGGACGGAAGTCCCAGCAGTCGCCCAGGTCCGCATACTCGGTAAAGACGTTTCCTTTCCCTTTTCCGATACACTCGACGTCGTTTTCCTTATCAAGCAGCGACTTGACTCTGCCGCGATCAAACGTCACTTTCACTTTGTCGTTTTCGATAAAATCGGCGCCGCATTTTGCATGAAAAGAAGTCATTTCTTCTCCGACGTTCCCCACGCCGCAGGCAGGCACCGAGCAAAGGTACCATTTCCCGTCGTCTTTGAGCGGAAAACGATACGCATAAGAATTGAAATTGACCACCGCTTTGCCGGGACAAAGAGCCTTTATCAGTTTTTCTATGCCCTCGGCAAGCCGCGCCGTCAGCACCTTGTAGCGCGCGTCAGTCTCCTCGTATACGCGGTTAATCGACGAACCGGGCAGAATATCGTGGAACTGATACAAAAGCGCCTCTTTCCAAATCTTTTCCAATTCTTCCCCACCGATCGGGAGGTCGATTCCTTTTGCCGAAGCAACCGAAGCGATTTTTTCATAGTTTGTCAAAAGAAACTCGATTCTGCGGTTGTATTTTTTGTTTTTCACGCGCGTCGTATACGTCCCCTGATGCTTTTCCAAGTAGAGTTCTCCCTCGTGTATCGGGAACCGTTCGACATTGTTATCCAATCTGTAAAAATAATCTATGGCTTTCCCAAAGCGGTATTTCGGAAGCCCTTTTATATCTTTCATACGAATTGCCCGTTCGATATGTTCGCTCCCGGGCCCCGCGCCGCCGTCGCCGATTCCGAATAAAGAAACCGCCTCGTCCGACAGTTTTCTTTCGCGGTAGTTCTTTTCCCCGAAAGAGGACCTCTCGCCCGTCGCAGGACCGTTGTAGGTGTCTTCTGGCAACATGTGCGCGAGCACTTCGCTCCCGTCGAGCCCCACCCAACGGAACGTATGATAAGGGAATTTGTTGACGGTATTCCAACTCATTTTCTGCGTCAAGAAGTATTTGACGTCGGCAAGTTTCATAATCTGCGGCAGACACGCGGAGTAGCCGAAACTGTCCGGGAGCCACAGCATCTCCATATCGAGACCGAATTCGTCCTTAAAAAATTTCTTACCGTATAAAAACTGCCGCACGAGGCTTTCTCCGCAAGTCAGGTTGCTGTCCGGCTCTACCCAGGTCGCGCCCTGCACTTCCCATCTGCCGTCCGCGACGGCTTTCTTCACACCCTCGTACACGTCGGGATAATTTTCTTTTACCCACAGATACAGTTGCGCTTGCGACGCGCCGAAAACGTACCCGTCAAAGAGGCGGATGTTCACAAGTTGCGTGGCAAAGGTTCTTCCGCCCTTCCGTATCGTCTCACGAATCGGCCACAGCCACGCAAGATCGAGATGCGCATGCCCGATCGCCGAATAGGAAAAACATTCGCCGTCGTTTTTTGCTTTCATAAAAGAAGAAATCTTTTCACGAAGCGCCGACGCCCCCCGTTCGTCGATCGTCGGCAATAAGGCAAGCGCTTCTTTCAACGCCTTGCTTACTTCCCGTATGTATTCGTCGTTTTTATTGACGTCGTACACCGACAGGAGTATTTCCAGATCGTAATAAAGGGCGATTGTCTCCCGATTGGGCACGGCAATATCCAGTTTTTGCAGCCGTCCCGCTTGTTGCAATTCGCCGAACAGGTCGTTCGCGCCGCAGTCGATAAAAAAGTCGATATTCTCTCCGTCCGTCAGTCCGTCGGTCAGAACAACCTTTTTTTCGGGCATGCCGAGCGTATAATCGAATTTGCTGCAAAACGTCGTGATCCCCTGCTTTGCGTGCCCGTCTTTATCAAAAACGAGTCCCTCGCCCGCCGTGTCGATAAGAAAGACGACTTCGTCCGCCGTATAACCCGACGGGATTTTGCCCGTGATATGCAGCCATGCGCAATCGAAAACGTCCTTTGCATACCCTTTGCCGACGGCAAGTGCAATTTTTTCTCCCTCCGTTTTCCGTTCAAAAGGAAGGGGCTCTTTGCTGAAAAACCCTTCGCACGACAGATCGCCGATTTTGGTATACATTTTTTCTTTCAGCACGGCGAGCGCCTTTTGATACTTTACACGCATGACCGCTTCCGAAAAAGGAACCTTTCCCTTCACCTTTTTCATCGATCCGAGCCTCTTCGCGCCCAGATAAACGTCTTCAACGATAACCTGTTTCAGCGTCTTTCCCATCCCGTTTTCTCCTTTCTATTTTGATTTATAGTATAACAAACAATGACAAAAGCCCTCGAAGTTTTCGTCCTTTATCTGCTCGCGGAACTCCTTGCACATACACTTTGTGTCCTCGGTCCTTTCTCTGCGACAAGGGCAATACCCGCCTGTGCGCGCCAAGCCTTCTTTCACCGTCTTCACGATTTCTTCGTTCGGATTCAACGTCACTTTCATTGCGCTTTACCCCTTGATGAACGCCGAAAAGGCGCGATGCGCCTCATATACGTCGCTCTTTGCTATCGCCTCGTAGGGCGCGTGCATCGATAAGACCGGCACGCCGAGATCGACCGTATCGATATTATAACTTGCGAGATACATCGCGACCGTTCCGCCGCCGCCGAGGTCCACCCTGCCCAGTTCTCCCGTCTGCCAGACGACGCCCTCTTTCTCGAAAATACCGCGCAGGTATGCAATATATTCGGCGGATGCGTCGTTACTGCCCGACTTTCCGCGCGCTCCGGTAAACTTATTCATCGCCACGCCGCACCCGGCAAAAGAGGCGTTGTTCTCTTCAAAAGCGTCCGCGTACGTCGGATCGAACGCCGACGTTACGTCTGCGGAAAGACACTTACTGTGCGCCCGAACAACGGAACTCGGAACCCCAAACGCACCCGAAACGGCGTCAATGACATCCCCGATCAAACGGCATTGCATACCGGTGTTTCCCTCGCTGCCGATCTCTTCTTTATCGGCAAGTACGGTCAGCACCGTTTCGTCCGTCTCCGTCTCCAAGGTCGCCGTGATTTCGGGATAAGCGCACACCCTGTCGTCGTGTCCGTACGCCGAAACAAGCGCTCTGTCAAAGCCGACGTCGCGCGCTTTTAAGGCGGGCACTGCTTCGATCTCCGCGCTCAAAAAGTCCTCCTCGACTATACCGTACTTTTCGTTCAGCAAAGCAAGAACCTTTTCTTTCGCGCCCTTTTCCGCAGAAAGCGAAGTGGAACCGACGATGATATTCAGTTTTTCGGCAGGGAAAGCCGTCGCCACTTTCTTTTCGTTCTGTTCCTGCGAAAGGTGCGGCAAAAGGTCGGAAACATAAAAGACGGGATCGTCTTCGCCCTCTCCGACGGAAACGTTGATTTTTTCTCCGTTTGCCTTGCAAATCACTCCGTGCAAAGCAAGCGGCACGGTCAGCCACTGATACTTTTTGATACCGCCGTAGTAGTGCGTCTTAAAGTAAGCAAGCCCGTTTTTCTCGAACAAAGGCACCTGTTTTAAGTCAAGGCGCGGACTGTCCACGTGCGCAACCATAACCCTTATACCGCTTTTTGCGATATCTTTGGTGCCGATCTTCATCAAAAACAGCCCTTTCCCGCGATTGTCATAATAGTATTTGCCGCCCTTGACGATTTTGTCGCCGAGTTCGTATCGGCAAAACCCCTTTTCTTCCGCCATTTTTACCGCACACGCAACCGTCTCGCGCTCGGTCTTGCATTCGTCCAAAAACTTTTTATACCCCTCGGCATAATCAAATATTTTTTCTTTTTTTTCAGGCGACGCGTCGCAAAAAACTTTCTTTCTCTTATATTCCAAATTCATTATCAAAAAAAACTCCTTTTTATCAGTATATCACAAGCCGCTTTTTTTTTCAAATTATTATGGAGCGTCCAAAGCACATTCCTTTACGCCGACAAAAACGAAAAGAAAGCCATAAATTAAAATACCGCTAACGAAAAAAGAGAAGAAAGCGGATTATTATCAGAGTTTTCGTCGGCTTTTGCGAAAACGTCGACTAACGTACGTCAGTACGCCTACGCTCCCTTTTCGCAAAAAATCAACGACACTTTGACCGCTCCGAGCGTCCAAAGCACACTTATTTACACCACTCCGAAAATATTATAAAAACCGAAACGGGCAAATGCGGACTTGAAAAAAACAAAAAGAAAATGGCGGGTTCGCCGCCATTTCCCTTTTTTCGTCCTTTTTTTACGTGCTTTATTCTTGGGGCATGAGTTCCCATTCTTCACCTGTCCATAGATATCCCAAAAGACTGCTCTGATCATCGTAAAACATCATAAGCGCCATGAATTCATCATCTTCGTCAGGCATTTCAGAAAGGTATACCGCTTTATCCGTCAAATACAACACTACTCCGCCCGGCGTAGTGACCTTAAACATTTTGTCGGTATCCCCGCCTGCGATTTCATCGGTCGGCAGTGTTACGGGCAAACTCGGGATAAAATCGGGTTCGTCGCCGATTTTTTCAATTACCACTTCCTTCAGTGCGGTGCACCCGTCGAAAGCGTCTTCGGCTATTGCCATAATACCAAATTCTCTTGACGAGCTGTCGTCTCCGACAAACTCGAAGGTGATTTTTTCCAAAGATTCGTTATTTTGGAACACGCCGTCCATGATTTTCTCAACAGGGGTTCCGTTTAGGGCAGCAGGAACGGTAACTTCGGTTGCCGTTTTGTCACACAAACCGACGATTGCAAAACACTGTACGCCAAAAGCAACCAGTGCTTCGTAATTAAACACGCCGTCCGAAACAGGATACACGGTCGGGACGTTATCGACGTAATGCCAATAGAGACCTTCCTCCGTCGGCTTTTCTTCGGCATAAATATACCAAAGTTTATTCGACAATCCGCTTTCATTCAACATTGTCTGCTCAATATCCGGCGTCCCGACAAAGAACACGGGATACGGAAAGCCAGTAAAAGCGTATTGTCCAAAGTTCTTCGTTTTATCCGTAAGCACCACCCAATTAAGACTTTCGCACATTGCAAAAGCGCGTTCGCCGATACTCGTCACGCTGTCGGGAATGACGATAGAAGTAAGTCTCCAGCAATTATAGAACGCCTCTTCGCCGATACTCGTCACGCCGGAGGGGATGACGATAGAAGTAAGTCCTTCACACCATTCGAACGCACCATCGCCGATACTCGTCACGCTGGACGGGATAGTGACGGAAGCAAGTTCGCTACAACCGAAGAACGCATCTTCGCCGATTTCTTGGACGGGTTTCCCTTTATAGGTAGACGGAATAACGATATCCGTATCGGTACAGGCACCGATGTCCGTCACTATATAGTACGTCTCATCTTCACTGAGCGTAAATGCCAACCCATCTTCCGACGGCTCGTCTTCGGGGATTTGATTTTCCCAAACGGTCGGGGCACTATTTACATAGTGCCAATAGTTCCCCACTTTGGTAGGCTCGGTCTCCGAATAGCAGTACCACGTCGCGTCGGTCAATTTGCTATTAGAAGAACCAACACTTATTCCCGCTTTGTCCGTCGTACTGCCACCGTAATATACGGAAGTAAGTCCGCGACAACCGTAGAACGCATAATCGCCGATACTCGTCACACTGTCGGGTATGACGATAGAAGTAAGTCCTTCACACCATTCGAACGCACCTGCGCCGACACTCGTCACGCTGTTGCCGATGGTGACGGAAGTAAGTCCGCTACAATTGCTGAAAGCATAAGAGCCGATACTCGTCACGCTGTCGGGGATGACAATAGAGGTAAGTCCGACACATCCGACGAACGCACCGTCGCCGATACTCGTCACGCCTCCGTCCGTAGGAATAATACTGTTTTTACAGCCTGCAATCAACGTTTTGCTCTCTGTTTCTATAAGGCAATTATCTATCGAACAGTATTTTGTATTTCCGTCCGCAACGACAATGGAAGCAAGCCCTGTGCAACCGTAGAAAGCACCTACGCCGATACTCGTCACACTGTTGCCGATGGTGACGGAAGTAAGTCCTCTACAACTGCTGAACGCATAAGAGCCGATACTCGTCACGCTGTCGGGGATGACGATAGAAGTAAGTCCGCTACAACTGCTGAAAGCATAAAAGCCGATACTCGTCACGCTGTCGGGGATGACGATAGAAGTAAGTCCGCTACAATTATAGAACGCATATCTGCCGATACTCGTCACACTGTCGGGGATGGCGATAGAAGTAAGTCCGCTACAATTATAGAACGCCTTTTCATATATTATTTTTGTATTCTGACAAATTGTACAGAAAATAATCGACGTGGACTTTGCTTTTATCAATACGACGTAAGGATTATTTTCATTACCCAAGTAACAACCGTTACCATCTTCCTTGTAGATAAGTTCGCTGCAATTTTCGAACGCACCTACGCCGATACTCGTCACACTATCGGGGATGACGATAGAAGTAAGTTTGCTACAATTTGCGAACGCATTTTCGCCGATACTGTCTCCGCTTGTCAATTTTACTGTTGTAAGATTATCCTTGGGTATATAGGATATAGCCATCGTGGGCATCGTAACCGTAGCAAGTCCGCTACACCATTTGAACGCATAATCGCCGATACTCGTCACGCTGTCGGGGATGATAATAGAGGTAAGTTTGCTACAATATTCGAACGCATAGTCGCCAATACTCGTCACACTATCGGGGATGACGATAAAAGTAAGTTCGCTACAACCGTAGAACGCACCATCGCCGATACTCGTCACACTATCGGGAATGACGATAGAAGTAAGTCCTTCACACCATTTGAACGCAGAATCGCCGATACTCGTCACTTTGTCGGAAATCTCGATAAAATCAAGGCTGCTACAATACTCGAACGCACTTTCGCCGATACTCGTCACACTATCGGGAATGACGATAGAAGTAAGTCCTTCACACCATTTGAACGCAGAATCGCCGATACTCGTCACACTATCGGGGATGACGATAGAAGTAAGTTTGCTACAATTTGCGAACGCATTTTCGCCGATACTGTCTCCGCCTCTCAATTCTACTGTTGTAAGATTATCCTTGGGTATATCGGATATAGCCATCGTGGGCATCGTAACCGTAGTAAGCCCGCTACAACCCATGAAAGCATTTTCGCCGATACTCGTCACGCCGGACGGGATAGTGACGGAAGCAAGTTCGCTACAACCTAAGAACGCCAGTCCGTATATTATTCTTGTTTTTTCATAAATCTCACAAGAGGTAATCGAGTCCGACTTTGCTTTTATCAATACGACGTAAGGATTATTATCATTACCCAAGTAATAACCGTTATCATACCCATTGTAAGCAAGTTTGCTACAATATTCGAACGCACCTACGCCGACACTCGTCACACTATCGGGAATGACGATAGAAGTAAGTTCGCTACAACCGTAGAACGCACGTTCGCCGATACTGTCTCCGCTTGTCAATACCACTGTTTTAAGATTATCCTTGGGTATATAGGATATAGCCATCGTGGGCATCGTAACCTCAGTCAGTCCGCTACATCCGACGAACGCAGACAAGCCGATACTCGTCACACTGTCGGGGATCTCGATAGAAGTAAGTCCGCTACAATAATAAAACGCATAAGAACCGATACTTGTCACACCGCCCGGGATAACGATAGAAGTAAGTCCGCCACAATTCCGGAACGCATTTTCGCAGATACTGTCTCCGCTTGTCAATTCTACTGTTGTAAGATTATCCTTGGGTATATAGGATATAGCCATCGTGGGCATCGTAACCTCAGTCAGTCCGCTACAACCCATGAAAGCATTTTCGCCAATACTCGTCACGCTGTCGGGGATCTCGATAGAAGTAAGTCCGCTACAATTCCGGAACGCACTTTCGCCGATACTCGTCACACTATCGGGAATGACGATATCAGTAAGTTCGTTACAATTCCGGAACGCACTTTCGCCGATACTCGTCACGCTTCCGTCCGTAGGAATAATGCTGTTTTTACAGCCTGCAATCAACGTTTT
>JAZRZM010000008.1:0-128603 GCA_045601385.1 Clostridia bacterium
ATTTCGTGTGGACAATATCTTTTAGTTGTGTTATACTCCATTTGAGTGATTCGACCTCCTTGAATTGTTTTTTGCTGATTCTATTCTAACACGAGGCAATCACTCTTCTTTTATTTTTTTTCAGTCTCACATCAATTGTAACTCTACACTTTATAGAGTACAAATAAAATAAATATTCTTGCTATTCGCGCACGTATGTGTTATTATATTATATATACTTGTCAACATATGCATTGGAGGTTTGTATCATGGAAAAGAGAAATAAGGTCTTTCTGCGTTTCCTTCTGATATTTTTGGTTGTGACGGTGGCGTTTTCTTTGCTTGCCTGCGAGGACAAAGAAAGCGACGGAGAGTCTCCGATCGAGTCGCTTGTTATTACGACTCTGCCGAAAATCAACTATTACCGCGGCGACGCGTTTGACGCGAGCGGTGCGACGTTGACCGTTTATTATGAGAACGGAAAAACGGAAAGCGTTCCGCTTACGATGAACATGATTTCCGATTTTAACTCCAATGCTGTCGGGAAACAGGTGTTGACCGTTACTTTCAAAAACGCAACGACGTATTTGACCGTCAACGTATCCTCCGCTCCCGTATATTCTGTGCGCGTGTACACCATGCCCGATAAAACGACCTATATTATCGGCGAAGAAATGGATGTGACCGGCATGCAACTTCTCGTTACTTTCAGCAATAACCTTACCGAAGTCGTTGACGTTACGCCCGATATGGTTTCGGCGTTTTCCACCGAAAACGAAGGCGAAACGGAGATGAGTATTCTTTACAGCGGAAAATATTGTACCGCGCCGTATATTGTCGAAAAGAAAAAGACGGTCAATATTCAGACGGTACTCGGATCCGATTTCAGAGTTATGTACGTCGTCGGCGATACGTTTGACCTTGCCGGCGGTTCTTTCTTTGTCGCGTATAACGATAACACGTCGGAGACTCTTGACTGGCGTGATTTGCACGCGAAAGGGAAATTGTCGTTCGTGATCGATAAAGAAGAAGCCAACGTGTTTACTTCTTCCGCGCTTCAACGGACGGTTACGATTCTGTATGAAGGTGTAAAGTATCAGATTCTGGTTGCCGTGTCCGAACTTCGTCCGCAGAAAGCGGCGATTGTTTCGTTTCCGAAAGATCAAGTCATGATGGGGACGACCGATTTGACCGGCGCGCAGGTTTTTGTCGAATACAATTCGGCTTTATCGGGTTATACGCCCCGTCTGACCATTGCGACCGATGAAGCGAAAGCGACATACGATAATGGCGCTTGGCAGGGCGGATATACCCGCTTTTTCCGTGAAAGAAACGGCGGCTTTGAACAGGCGACGGCTTCTTTCGATCCCAATATAGACTATTACGTCTCGTCCGAGGAAGTTTTTGCGGACGTTTTTTTTACGCGCGCGCCTTACATGTATGTGAAGAAGAACGGCGCTTTTGTGCCTGCCGCCGCTCCCTATGCGAACGGAGTCGTTTATTATTTGGCGAGCAATACGAAAATTCTTGACTTTTCGGACAGCCTTGTCAGTATTTCATGGAACGATTTTGATATCAATACGGTCAAAGAGTATTCGATCGGCGTTACGGTCGGAGAGATTTCCGTTGACTGTCCGATCAGAGTCGTCGCGCCGACGCCTCGGCAGTTGGAAGTATATCCTTCGTCCGATTATGTTCATCACGACGCCGATTCTTATTACGTGTATCAGGACGAAGCCGTCGATATTACAAAGTGGACGTATCAGATTAAACTGAATAACGACCTGTATATGGTTATTTCTTCGACCGGTTCTTACAGTGCGGCTGTGACCGAAAACATGTATGCCGGCAACGTCGCTTTCTCCAATCATAAAACCGGTACATACCAATACGCCTTTTCGTATACCGTTTCTTCCACGGGTACCACCCTCACGTGCAGCGTTCCGATAGAAGTCAGGGCAAGAAAAATCGTCGCGCTTGACATTACGGCTCCGACAAGAAAGGTTTTCAGCGTCGGTGATACGATCGACCTTACCGGCGGAGAATTGACCGCGAAGTATAACAACGGAGAAGTTGTCGCTCAAATCGTAATCGATAAAACGATGTTGATTGACGAAAGCGGAAACGGTTTGACGAGTCTTGATACGATTACGCAAAAAGAAGGGGACAAAGAAGTGTTTGTGCGTTATTACGATTCGTTCTATGACACTTATTTTGACGCTTCTTTCACGGTAAAAGTCATCGCGAAAGCGCTCGCTATCGAATTGAACGACAATATCGTCACCAAAAACGATTATATTTTGGGTACGGCGTTTTCGACCGAGAATTGGGAAGTATTCGTCACCTATTCGGACGGAACGACGTCTTCTCCGATCAGAGATTTTTCTGGGGAAGAATGGAGTTTTGAAAATACCGATTTTTCGGCAATCGGGAAATATACGGTTAAACTTTATTACGGAGACAAATCGGACGGTATTTCTCTGTCGTACGAGTGCTCGGTACACAATGAAATTGCGTCGCTTTCCCTGAATAAAACTTCCATAGGCAATACGACGGAAGGTATGGAATTTGATTTCGACGGCGTTATTTTGACTATCACGCGCGAAAACGGCGAAACCGAAAAGAAGAACGTGACTTCCTCCATGATTACGGACTACCATAAAGCGGGATTATTCGATCCGACGGAAACGAGCAACAATATTGTGACGATGAAAGTCACCTGCGACGGAAGACCCGAAACGGTCGAATGTCCGGAGATCGTTTCCACCGTTGTCGGGCGCAAACTGATCTCGGTCGGTTTTCAGACGGCGCCGAGAAAAGAATATACCAAGAACGACGAAGCGTTCGATTTTTCGGAAACCGAGTTTCTTCTCGGTTTCGACAACGGGACGGTCGTCGTTTTAAGAAAGAACGATTTTGCCGCCGATTATTCTTTCTCTTTGGGTGAAATAAGCGGATATTCTTTCGCTACGGGCTATTATGACGGAGCAAGCGACTTTGTCGGATATTCTTTCGATAACATGAAGACCGATCTTATGGGACAGACGGAAGAAGAATTTGTGACGAAAGATATCGTGTTTTTGTTTACGGACGGTAATTATACCGACAACGCGATCGTAACCGATCCGTTGAGATTTTATTGTTTCAAAAAGCAGGCGATAGCTTTATCCGTCGTAATCGGCACGGCGACAACGGGCAGCGAAGTTATTACCGCCGTTGAAGAATTCGCCGATCAGAAAGTATATCTCAACGAGGGATTGAAGTTCTATTCCGTTTCGGACGGCGTGTACGACTTCCCGGGGAGCGATTCGTCGGTCGGACGCTATGTGAACACGGGTGCGGGCAGAAGCGCGTACGATAACTGCTTTTTCGTCAAAGTGACGTACGACGATATGGCGCAGGAATATCTTCCCTTGGAAAGAATCGCCGCTTCGTCCGGTTTTTCGATCGACGGATATTCCGAAACGAAAACGGGTATGCAGTCCGTAACGATCGGTTATATGCTTTGCGAATGCACTTTTGCGGTGTATTCGAATCCCAATATAATCGACGCAATAGAAGTCGTAAACAGCAAAGGGGAGTCGGTATCGGCGATTACGGTCGTGGAAGGAATGTCGATCGACAGAAACCTGTATTCAGTCAGCGCGACGCTGAAAGACGCGGACGGTAACCCCGTGGCGACGAAAAAAGTAATCGACTTTTCCGACGTGACCGTAAATTGTGCCTATATCCCGGGACAAACGATAACTTTTTCGCAAAGACGCACGGATAACCGTTATTACAAAGATTTTTCCGCAACCGTTTCTTACGACGGCTGCGAATCGGATGTGTTTTCCTTAACCGTTCTGAAAAAAAAGGCGACGACCATCACCATGAAGCGTATGCCGCAACAGATTTATCCCGAATCCGTTACGGCGACCGAATTGAATCTGAATGACGAATACGGCAATAAGGGACTTGTTCTCGTATTGTACGATAACAATACGACGGACGAATTCGAAATGGATAACGCGAAAATCGAAATCACAAAAACGGGTTTCAAGACGAACATCGTATTGGAAAACGGCGCGCAACAGGTACAAACCGTATTTGTCCGCTATACCGACGAGAACAACGTAAGCGTAGAGACGAGTTATAACGTAGTCGTGTGCGACAGACGGTATTTGTCCGTTGCTTTCGAGGATGAAAACGTCTTTTCCGAAAAGGTGTTTTATTGCCAATACGGTACCGGTATGGAAGCCGGTCCGCAGTATAAGGTTTATTATTATACCGAATTTACGGCGAAAGATCCGACAGAATTCGACGGATATACGCTTCGGTATAAAAACATCGAGACGGGCGTCTATCAGGACGAATGGCCGGTGGAAGTCGGTCGTTATACGATGTGTTTTACCTATGACGGCGACGAAACCAATAACGAATTTGAGTTTTCCGACCGTTTTATCGAGGTGACGAAGCGTAGTATCGGGATTGTGATGAGCGACGTAAACGTCGTATACGGAGAGAAATTCTCCTCCGACGACGAGAACGACGTGCTGTCTCTGCGCGCTCTGTTCGGACAGGAAAACGATTCGTGGCGTATGAGCGGCGTAATCGGCAATATTCTGACGGGCGAGCCGTATGTTTACGGCGATACCGACGTGGTAACCGTTTCTTTCGACGTCTATAATGCTCGCAATGAAAAAGTCGCTTTCATAATAAGCGACGATCGAAAATATTTGATTATCAATGCGAACGTGGGGACTTATACGGTCGTACCGAAAATTACCATTAACCCGAAAATCGTCAACGACGTGGAATTTTTTAACTACGTCGTATCGACCGACATCGGATTAAACGGCTGTAAATTGACAATCGCGCAAAAGCCGATATCCATCGAAGCCGTTGCGGCGAATAAAATTTACGGCGAAGGCGATCCCGTTTTTACATTCCGCGTGAAAGATGAAAACGGCGGTTTTCTCGGCGGCAATTATTACAATGCTTTGACCGAAGGGACCGATTATACCGTGGGAAGTGAAATCGGGAAAAATATTTATACCTACAATGCGGGAAGTTATTTGTATGAAGCGGCGTCCGGTTTGTATGCGGCGGCGACGCAGTATTACGAATTGATTTCTCACATCGCCTTGGACGACATTTTTGCAGACAAAGCGGTCGCCAATTACCGTCTTACCAGAGAAAGCGGCGAAAATGTCGTCGACAAACATATAATCGAAGCCAATGTCTTCGAAGGCGTTCTGGACAATTATATCCTGAAAGAATATACGTCGGCGACTCTTTCGATCCATAAAGCGTCGTTGACTCTTACCGGCGTCAATACGACGCGCGCGTACGGCACGGCGGCTCTTGCGTTTTCGATCGGACTGCAAGCGAAAAAAGACAATGAAATGCAGAACGAGGATTCGTTTGAAGCGATCTTTTCCAAGTATTTTTATGATGACGGCGCCGTCTTCTACTACAACCTTACCACCAAAGAAGTGACGACGGTTTTGCCTGTGGGCGAATACTACGACCGGTGGGCGGTATTGTATCGCAATGTAGTCATCGAAGGTATGGATACCGTCGTATACAACGACGCGGTTTATTCCGTATTGCCGATCGCGACCGGTTGCGGCACGTACCGTTGTACCGTCGACGAAGATATTTTCGGGGCAATTCCGAATTATTCCGTCACGACGCAGGGTTTCTCTTTTACGATTACACCCGTAGCCGTTGAGATGAATGTCGGTTCGGTTATCGTCTACGAGGATACTTCGGTCACGGACGGCAACGGAAATCTTTTCGTCGATTATATAGACTATTCCGCAACCGGAAACGATTTTAATGTCAAAAACTTTTACGGTAACGACCTTACGGCGGACGACTTTGTTTTTTCCGTCGCGGACAGAAGCGATATTGATTCTACTTATTCCGACTGGATACCTCGTTTGCTTCTCGGCGTATCGTATTTGACGGGGACGGACGAGAGATACGGACTCAGTTCGGCATATCTTGTCGGTTGTACTTTCGTAAAAGCGGTCGGGACCGATACCGGCTTATACCGCATTATGGCGGAAGCCGATTATTCTCCCGATTTTTCCGATTTTTCGGTGGTCAGCCGTTTGCAAACGCAGGACGGGGATATAGGTTTTATGTCCTACTATCATCGTTTGTTCCGCTCCCGCTATAACGGTATCGCCGCCCTTTCTGCCGACTATGACGTGGGGGCGTACGTTATCGTTTTGCCGTCGTTTGTCGATTATCGTTATTACTACGGCGATACGGTCGGCACCATGAACGAAGAATATGCGGGAAAATCCGTTGCCGATTGGCCGCTCGGACTGACGACGAAATTTTCGAAAGATTATTCCGCTTACGCCGATTATCCGAGTGCGTTATCGGACGCGGTGCGGTACGGAATCGTGCCGAAAAAAGGCGCGGCAGACGACGTCCTGAACGCGGGGCAGTATACGGGTACGATTTATTATTCTTTCTTTGCCGACGCAATCAAACCGGATAAATTTTCGACCGATTATATTTATCTCGGCAATTCGGCTTGGATCGATGGCGATATAATGGCGGCTATCTTCAATTATATTCTTTTCGGAACGATTCCGAACGAGAGTATCACGTTTGAAAAAGCGTTCGATTACACCGTACGTCAACGTGCTCTTTCCGTTATTGTCGAAAGCGGAGAATTGCAATACAATTTCGCCGAACAGACGCTTATTACGCGCGTGGACGGCGATAAATCGTCTTTGATCGGCAACGACCGTTTGTCCTTTACTTATTCGGTCGAGGTCGTTTATAACGGCAGAAATCGGAAAGAAACGATAACGACGTATAAAGACAATTCCGCTTATACCGATCGTACGACGTTTACGTCGGCGTATTATTATTCCTTGATCGATATGACGGGTAAGGATATCCCGTATATCGGCGACGGAAACGACTATTACGAACGAATTGCGGACGTCTCGGGCTTGTATATCAAGACCGGTTACGGGGCGTTTGAATTAACAGGAGACGTCGAATACGACGAAACGAAGACTTATTACAGGTTGCCTACGGACGAAAGCGTCGTGAATCCGTATTCGGTGACGAGAGATTCGGTTTTTGCTACGGAAAAAACGTATTATCTGAAAGACGGCGACGAATACCGCCGGGTAGAGCCGATTTTTGAGTTTTCCGCGGGCGTAATGAACGTTGACAGTCTGGATTACGTCGCCGATACCTTTGTTTTGACGACGGATAAAACGGTCCGGAACGATAAAAAATATTACGTGCGCTACGACTCTTCCGAATATTCGGGCTTCTCGCTCGCAAATTCGGGCGTTTATTCCGTTACTTTGACGGGTATCGGCAACGATAACTACTATCTCGAAGAAACGTCGCCTGCCTATATCCGTATCGTCCCGAACGTGATTCCCGTACTCCTGTATCCGACGGGCGGTTCGGTAAATACGGATACTACGCAGTTTATTTTCGATTCGGTTTATACCGGAAAAGAACAACAGCCTTTCGCCGGAGACGGCTGGACGGAAACGGTCAATACCGAAAAAGTGACCGATTTAAGCGTTTCTTTGGCGGGACTTGTTACGGCGCAAACGAAAAAAATAGGAACGGTTAAACACAATAACGTAACGTACGACGTGTTTATCAAGTTTTTGGATGACGAAATCACCGACATATCCGTCTCGGGTTCGACGATTACCGACGAAAACGAACACCGCACACTGCTTATGGATGTCGATTATGTCTATTATATCAATTATCGCAATACGGAAACGGAAATCGACGGTATAAACGGCACGAATGCGTTTATCTCCTACACGACGTACAAGACGGTCAACAGCCTTATCGTTTCATATTATTATGACAAAAACGGCGTTTTGCAGATTCCCGATCCGTTATCCGATTCGCCGAACACGTTGACGATTTACGCCGATGACGGAGAGGGAAATTATCCCGTTTACGTCAAGCGTGAAAAAGATAATCTCGACAAGGTGGTCGGATACGACGTTTCGTACAGTATCAACTCCGATTTCGTAGATTATTCCGTGGTGTTCGTCTATCGAAAAGACGGCAAGTACTATGAATGCAAAGACGGTTACGATTACAGTTTTGTCATCATACCGAAGACGGCGGATCTTTGTTCGTTCTATCTCGTCGGAGAAAAGACGTACGACGGCAAAGCGGCTTCCATATCGGATGACGACATAGGAAAACTGTTCGTAATGGACACGTTGACCGCCGATCCGATTACCGATTATTCGAAAATCAATTTTGTTTTCTCCCGTCTTGCAGGAGAAGGTTCGACCAAAATCGGCACGTACGACCTTGTTTCTGTCGGCGATCAAAAGAGTGCGGGACACTTCGCCGTCCGTGCGTATTATGTCAACGATTATGGCTATTCTTTGGAAAAATCGGATGAAAATCACACATATCAAATCAACTACGAACTGCGCTTCAAGGGTGGAACGGGCAACAGCGACGGCGTCTATATCGGCGCGATGACCAACACGAACGGCGACGCAGTCGCAGCGGACGGATCGGTTTCGCAAGTCAAGACGGAAGGGGACGGTTGCATTACGATTATGCCCTCGTATGGCGAATACTTTATTTATCAAAGCAACGTCATTTTCCAACTGTATGCCAATGATAATCCGTATATGAATCGCGAATACGACGGATACGGCTTGACGGTTTCCGACAATATCGGCTATTCGGGCTCTTTGAAGACGCTGAGTCAACAGGCGTTTTATTCGGGGACGATCGTTGACGATTATGACGCAATTTTCTACAAAATGACGATCGGCGGTTACGGCGACGACTTTGCCGATTTTACGGACGGAACGTCGGTTGTCGCAAACGAAATAGACACGTTGCGGTTTAATCTGGACGGAACGCCCACGCCGTATAAAACGGGGTATTACGGTTATACGTTCAACGGCGTCTTTTTCGACGCGCTTTCAGGCGAACATACTTTTGCAAGCGTAAACGCGTCTTATGGTAATTGGCTTAGTTGGAACTACAAGTTTACAATAAGAAAAGTCAATAAAAGCGTTGCGTTCGACGGTATTTATTGCATGAACGCAAGAAAGGTATATATCGGTATCGACGGACAAATGCCGACGCCGGACAAGACAAACTATACTTACTATATCGATTATAACGGTCGGGGACATTCCGCCGCGGATATGAACGGTTTTCTTGCCGAAAATTCCGTTGTTTACGTCTATCGGAACGACGAATTCGTGCCGATTCTTTCGACGGCTTTGCGCGACTTTTATGTTCCGGCAAATCCCGTTGTTTCGTCCGGGAATACGATTACGGATGTGAACGTGAACGAATCGCTGGATGTCGGTATTACTTCCGTATTGGCGCAGAATCCCAATTTCAGCGTGGTCAATAACAATATTTCCATAAAAATCCGCCCGTTGGAAGTCGAAGTCATGCTGACGTTTGTCAACACGACCGACAATAACAACACGGCGGTTACATACGGGAAGACGCTCCGCGAAAACGCGATTTCTTATACGCTCAGCGTGACGGAAGAAGAACTTGCCGCGTTTAATAAAGCAATGAACGACGCTTCCTATTCCGCCGACGAAATGTTGCAAACAATCGCCGATTTTGACCTTGCCGAATACTATCTGTACGGCTACAAAGACGGTTCGTTCGGAAAACTGTTTACTTTCCGCGTAATGAATAACGTCCCGACCGTCTATCTGTATAACGCGCAGCAAGATAAATACTACGAAGCGTCGGCAGGCGTCATGACAGCCGGACAAACGTATTACAGCCGCACTTCGGTTTCGGGTACGGTCGGTTCCGCGATCGACAAAACGGTTTATTACGAGTATCACGAGTGGTATGAAAGAACGGCTGACGCGACGATTTCGAGCGGCAAAAAGTACTATCAGATGGCGGCTCAACTTGCTTTAAGCGCGTTCGACGGTAACACGGAGTACTACGAAAAGACCGCGGACACATTTACGGCAACCAAAGATACCGTGCCTGTTTCGGGTAAAACATATTATATAAAATCGCTTGTTTCCCTTCCCGTCGGCACGTCGATAACGGTCGATCTGTATACGTTTGAACAGTTTTTCGCAAAGACGGACGACGTGTATTTCCTCTCCGGGAAGGATTATTATACCGTTCGTACGGCAAGCGTTTCCGTCGGCGGAAACATTGAAGCCGGAGTGTATTACAACGTATCGAACGGCAGATACGTTCTAACCGAAGACAGAATTTTCAAAAACGGTACCGTATATTATACGACGGCAAAAGCCTCCGTAAAAGTGGGAACGCGTATTGAAAGAAAACTGTATGTTGCGAGCGGAAACGACTACGTTTTGTCGAATGATTCCGCTTACCAGTCGGGACAACAGTATTTTGTCTTTACAGCCGATATTCGTTCGGAAGGAAACGACGTTACCGAATGTTATTACTATTTTGACGGCGATCGCACGTTCGTACAGGCGGAGACCATCGACGCAGGAAAGAGTTATTTCGTAGTGTTTGAAGCGTCATCCGTCGAGGCAGGGCGGAATACTCTTTATTTCACCGGGTTTGAACGGATGGAAAAGGCGAACGGAACGGCAGGCGAGGGTAAAACGTATTACGAAATCGTTACATACGTAAACGGAACGGACTATTTTGTCGGCGCCGTCGTCGCGGAAGATGTTTACGAAAAAATCGGCGACTGTTATTATCGGACGTCGGATGTCGTTTTTGCCGCCGGAAAAACGTATTATGCTTTCCAAGAAAAATCCGTTTCGCTCGGACAACCTGTGTCGGCATATTATGAATATAGAAGCGGTTTTGAAGTAGCGAAAGAAGATTTTGCTACCGTCGTAAAAGCCGAACAGGGAATCGACTACGAAATTTACGCGCCGATTCCGAAAGGGTTTTATACCAAAGACGACGCGAGCGGCGTTTATATCGCCGCGTCGGGTACGTTTACACGTTCGGGCGTGTATTACCGCCTGAAAGGCTATTACGGTATCCGCAAGCAAGAATTCCGCTATGAAAAACAAGCCGACGGTTCTTATGTGATAACGCAGGATGAGACCTACGGAGAAAAGACGTATTATCGCTTCGAGCCGGTAAAGACGACGGTCGGATTTATCGTTGCGGAAAACACATATTACGAGTGTAACGCGACGACGGGCGAGATGCGTTTGACTGCGGACGTCAATTTTGAGAACAAAACGTACTATATCGTTTCGGCGGCGAGCGTGACGGTCGGAGCAAAGACCGTTTCCGATTACTATGTTGCGCAAAACGGTTGTTATTACCTTGCAAACGAAAAATATATGCACTGGGGTTCGGAGTATTATTCCTTTGTCGAAGACATGGATATTGCCGTCGCCGACGCGATTCGTTTTTACGAAAAGAGCGGTAACAATTATGTGGCGACGAGCGATATGACGGCGCAGGCGAACAAAAAGTATTACTATTTCAAACAATCCTCCGCCAAAGTCCTTGATTACGAATATAATCAGATATCTTCGGTCAACTATACGGTCGGCAGTCCGATCGGCGTCGGTGTATACACGTTAAGCGGACAAACGTATTTGCCGGCGACGGGCAACTATCTTAACGGCGTTACTTATTATAGACGGACGTCTTTCTCCGCACGTTATTCCGACGGTTCTGATTTGCTCGACGCGTCGGTCTTGCCCGGTACGTACTACACGGCGGCAAACGATTTCGGCAGAAATAATAATTTCTCGATAAAAATCGTTTCCACCGCATTTACCGTTGAAAAACAAGTGATCCATATCACCGGCGTCGAAAGAAGTTATTACTCGACCGATTATGTCTTTATTACGGCAGAAGATACCGAGAATACCAACGAAGTCAATTCTATTTTGAACGGTTTGCTTGAAAAACTGACCGATTTAACCAATAATTACGACGGTGTTGGCGCATATACGATACAACTGCCGGAAGCCGACATCCTCGACTACAACTCTAATCCGGGCAACAAATACCGCATCGAGTACGACGGAACGGCAAGAAACGGAAATATTACTATTCCGTTGTATATCCGCAAACTGGACGTCCATATCGCCGTTACGGTCGGTTCGACGACGGAATACGGTATTACAATAACGCAGGACAGATACGAGTTTATTACCGACGCGCCCGAAGATAACGACGGAATCGGCGAACAATCGAACCGTGCGCAGGATCTCAGAACCTTTATTCGGGAAAGAACCGTCGATTTGACTGTCGTCGGAAGTATCATTTCGCAGACAAATTATTCCGGCAAAGTCAGCAGTATCAGTTTGCTGTACTATTTACAGAACGAATACGATGTCATCAATGCCGAATTCGGTAACTATAATCTTGTTTTCGGTCAATTAACTTATCAGATCGTCAAGAGAGAAATACCGATTTATGTCACGGTCAACAAGACGTACAGCAGCGAAAACGGCGCTTTTTCGATTTTGTATTCGGATAGAGATAAACTCTATTACAGCGAAGGTGCGAACGATATTCTGTCGTACGGTATCATGATAGACGACTTTGTGTCGGGCGGACAATCGTATCACGATCCCGAAGAAAAAATCTTTGAGATTATTAACGGTATCGAAAAAGAGGGCGGAAAAATCAAATACAAAAACGTCGTTTACGATACCATACCCGATATGCTGAAAGCGATCACAAAGTACAATCTTTGTCGGAACCGCGACGGTAGCGGTACGGATGAAATTATGGCGGGCAGAAACTATATTTGCCTGAATGACGGTTGGTATTCGAGCGATAACTACATATTGAAAGCGGCAACAACGCCGATTATCATTTATCCCGAAATTTCATCCGTTGGCGAATACACTGCGAACGGCAACTATCACAACCTGTCCGCAGATACCGAAGTGGCGTTCTCGGAGAAGATTGTCATCGATCCCGTGACCAAAGAAATAAGCGGACTCAGCTTTTTGCTTCGTCTCAACGTCGACGGTATGAAAGCGACGTTGACGGTCGGGCAAAATCCCGTAGACATCGATTATTCGGCGCAATATTTCGATACCTTGATTTTCAACGCATATACCGGACTGACATACGAATATAACGGCGAATATCGCAGTTATTATGACGGAATAGCCTATACGCGTGGGTTGAAGATGTATTTTGAGGGCGGCGGATCGGATCCTCTGAAAGTGGGAGATGTATTAAAGATAAGAGCGGTCGTTACCGAAAAATTCTTCAAAGAGACGGCTGACAGCCCCGATTATGTTAAGAATTTTGAAATCGCGTCTCTTGTATTCAGCGTCAAACTGACCGAAATGCAGGTTGCGGAAGACAATGGCGGAGCCAATAACACAACGATTCTGATCGATAAAGATTCTTCGATTATGTATAATCCGCTTGCCAAAGAAGTGTTCGAATACAACTCGATCGCCGATACCGTTGACGGAAAGTACGTTTTATCCGAAAACGGACTCATAAAATATGTACCTGCTTCCGGGACGGCGCAGGCGAACGTGGTATATTACAAGTTCGCGCAATATTCTTTCCGTTCCGACGATTCCGATTTGGTAAGGACGGCAATACTGAAAGGCGGTATTTTCTATAAAAAGCATAACGGAGACGACTTTTACACCTTAAATAACGACGATTACAGTGACGCGTATACCTATTATACTTTGGAAAAGAAAGGTTATTTGACCGCGGGCACCGGTTTAAGCGGTTATTCGGTCGTATCGCAATTCGATTCGTATAAAGGCGAATTCGACGTCCTGACTTTACGCGTACAACTTTCGCCCGACCGTGACAAGAACAGTTACTCTTTCAGTGCGGTTTTGTTTGACAACGAAACAGGCCGTCTCGAACTGAAATTCTACGGCGGGAGCGGAAAACGCTGTTATCTCGAATTCACCGATTATTCTTCGTCGGAGACGTCGACGCAGGAAGTGGACACGGAAAAACTGCCCGATCTTTTCGACGGAAAAGGGCACGATCTGATTATTTATCTTGACCGCGTCGGTTATTTGACGGAGATCACGCACGCGGCAAGCAGCACCGACGTCATCGAGAACGAATACTTTATTCTGTCTTCGGGAAGAGAGACGTATATAGACGGCATGACGTATTACACGAAGACCGCTTACACTTCTTTGGGAAGCAAAGTGCGCCTGGTTGACGATGAAGGCGAACCGCTTTATTATGAAAAGACCGAAGACGGTCGGTATATTGTGCCCGGTACGCTTTTTGCGCAAAGCGGAACGACGTATTACACATTTGCGCTTGCCGGTAGCGTAACAAGCGCGGCTTTTTCAAGCGGCGAGTATTATCGGAACGTGATGGAACAATTTTTCGTCGCAAATAACGGCGAAGACTATAACAGCGGCGCGTTCTATTTTACCGCGGAAGAAATCAATTTGGCGCAGGGGGCTATGCTGTTCGAGACAAACGGCAGACCGAAGTACTTTGCTTATGACAGTGAAACCGGTTTGTATTACACGCCTGACGTTTTGTACGCGCCTGCGGCGGGGAAATACTATGTGTTTACACAAGTCTTTACCGACGAAGATATGCCGGCGGCAGAAAAACAAGCGGCATTGGAAGTCGGCGATTATTACAAATTTTATCAGACGACCACCGTCGTTGTCGCAAACGGTTACAGTGCGTCCGCGACGTATTATACGATGACAAGTCATGGCACATTGTCGCCAAACACCGAAGTAATCAACGTCAAGGGCGAAATCCTGTATTATGTGCAAAACGAGCAAGGCAGGTTTGTGGCGCCTGCGGCAAAACTGTCATCGATCGGCGTTACTTATTATCGGTTTGAGTTGGTAAAAGTCCCGTCGGCGCTCGATATGCAAAAAGGAATGCAGCAGGGTATTGTTTACTATGTCAAACTCGGACATAACGTACGCTTTACGGTGACCGCGGAAGACATAACCGCAACGCACAAGTACTATGTGTATATGCAGATAGATAACAATACCGTTTACGCCGCGGACGGAATCGGCAATAATTCAATAGGAAAAGTCGTCCTTTCTTTTGCAGGCGGTAACTATACGTATAAACGCATTTATAACGGTGAAGAAACGCTGTCGATCGATGTTATTACGGACAGAACCTTGTTTATACAAGACGGCGTTTTGCAGAAAGGGACCGCAGGTATAACGTACGAAAACGCTCACCCGATTTTGTCGAGATATACGCTTTCGGAAAGAAAGGCGGTCGTTGTGACCGATTCGAGAATGAGTAATTACTTCCTCAGAAACGTCGTATTGTTCCCGTCGACGAGGGATTCATTGCATAATGCGTACCTCGTTTCCACTCAAACGTCGGAAGAAATGCTCACGATGATTGCGTCCGCAACGAATTCCGTCCTCTATTACAGCGTTTCCGGCTCCGAGAACTTCAAGGACGGATACAGTTCGGTCAAAGCGCCGTCTTCGAGCACTTACGTTATTCGTAATTCGCAGACTTCGTACTATTCGTTTGCGACGGGCATTACCTATATAGATAATACGCTTTCCAATATGAAATACGGTCTGTATCGGATCAGCATTCCGATGGAATTCCATTTCGGTAACAACGACTCGGTAAGCAGGACGTGGATGTCGTACGAACTATTGATCAGCGACGCGCGGAGAAGAACGGATACCGAGTATTACTTGTACAATACCGTTGATAAGGATATTGAACTTAATTTGACGCAAACGCCGTTTGTCCCGACGGCAAGCGCCCCGAGCAGAATCGTCGCGTCTTCGTCCGATATGCAATATTATTTCAACGTGAAAAAATACGTTTCACCCGATACGAGCGATTCTCGAGAAGGCGTCACGTATTGCACGTTTGCTATCGATGATTCCGTTAAGTCCGATATCGATCTTGCCGGCGGTACCTATTATCGCAGGATTGAAAACGGTTCAAAACCCTATTATGTGCGGAACAGCGATCCTTATAACGCGTCGTATACATATTACACAATGAAGAGCCGTACGGACAGTTTGCCGGTCGGAACAAAACTCTATTCCGGTAATACGCCCATGTACTTTGTCGATGATAATGCGGATATGACTGCGACAAGATCGTCAAAATTCGTTTTTGAAGCGTCCTTTAATGAAAAAGAGTCGTCGACGCTGTGGATATATCTGGGCGTATCTTCGCCTCGGATTTTTGAGATTTCGTCCGACACGCATCCCAATATGGCAAACGAGCACGGAGCGGCTATTCGTGTGACAAGCGACTCTATGGGTAACACGCAAACGACGCTGTATATGGCGTTTGTGGACAGTGAAGGCTCCTCGCATATATTCAGTAAAGTTTACGATATCGACAGTATTTGCTGGTCGGGAAGACGGAATATTTTGCAGGTAGACTATCTGCCGGACGACGGTTTGATGGCAATCCGCTTGTATCAATATTATTTAGCCGAAAACGGTTCGTACGTTACCGAATTTGCTTGGCAGGAATTTGTCAGAGATTCGCTTTTTGCCGACATCAGCCGCAACGATATTCAAGCCGCGATAAGATCGATGAATTATGTCGGATACGGCGCAAAGAGTCTGGTGCTGACGTTGTTTGATCAAACGATTACGGAAGGCAATAAGACCGATTACGATTTTACCGAATTTGACTTTACGTCCAGTTCGGACGATTTGTTCGGACAGGGTGTATACCATTCCGGTTTGGAAAAAATGCAGACGACCGCGTCTTCGGCAATGAACGGAAACTATTTGAGTTTTCTTGCGACAGGCGACGGAAAACAATACGTTTTGTCCGATTCTTACGGCGTCCCGTATGCTTATAGCGGCAATACGATACGTATGACTTTCAGCATGGAAGACAGAACAATGCAAGTCGCTCCCGAGGAAAGAATCGGTGCGAACGATTTCTTCTGGTACTTCGGCAGCACGTCCCCGTATGCTTCGGGTATCTCGGCAAGCGACAGATTGCAGATGCGTCAGCGCGGTCTGATGCTTCGGTCGATGCATGGCAACTATACGTTCGATTTCTATAAGTATAATATGGATTACAGAGCGCAGAACCTGAATTTGCCGTATACAAAAGTGACTCTCGATCATTACACGGTGCAGGCGACCGATCAGTACTACGAATTGAAGGAGTACAGCGACGGCAAGACGTATTATTCCAAACTGACGGAAGGTACGATTGTTACGTCGGGAGCGGGCAAGGAATACTATAAGAGATTCGACTTTGCCGACGGACAAACGCACAGTCTGACGGTCATGGTTACGGACGACGTGTTTATGTATAATTATGAAACGAATCCGGAAGAACAGGCTCGCTATGCGACATATGAAGACGGGTTTGTCAACTATGCCTCGACCGTAAAATATAACGGAACCGCTTTGAAAGAACTGTTGACGCAAACGACGGAAATGCCGACGGAAAGCGACTCGAAACAGTGGGCGATGCAACTTGCTTCCGACCTGTGCAAAAACGGAAACAAGGGATTCCGCTTGGTCTTTATCACGATAGACGACAGCGTGACGACGGTGTGCGTCTGCCCGAACGAAAACAATTTGCAGACCGTTACGGACGACAGCGGTAATGCCAATGCCGATCTGGAAAACTCCGTCGGTAGGGATATATACTTTATGGACGGCGTATATTACACCGGTCTCCGTATGTCGTCTCCGATGAAAGTGTACGAATTGATTACATATACTACAAAATAACAGGTAGACTATGAAAAACAATTTACGACAAATGATAAAAAAATGCGGTGGAAAAATAACGGTGTCGTACCTGACGAAACTGGCGTTACTGACGGCTTTGTCATATGTGTTATACGGCTTTTGCAAGTTTCCGTTGCCGTTTTTATTCCCCGGATTTTTGGAAATGCAGTTTTCCGAACTTCCCGCGATTCTGGCAGGTTTTTCCATGGGACCGTTTGCGGGAAGTTTGGTTATCATTTTGAAATGTCTTTTGAAGATGCCTCTTTCTACGACGTCTCTTGTCGGAGAATGTATCGACATTATTCTCGGGCTTGCGTATGTTTTGCCGGCAAGTATTTTATATTTGTTCCGCAAGACGAAGAAAGGAGCGGTTGCGTCCCTTCTTGTCGGGACAATTTGTTCTACCGCCGTAGCGATGCTGTGTAATCGTTTTATTGCGGTTCCTTTTTATGTGCAGGCGTTTTTTGGGGGGAATTTCGACGCGATAGTCGGTATGTGCAGCGCCCTTTATTCGGGTATAAATAAAGATAATTTTTATATGATTTATCTTTTTGCCGCAGTGCTTCCTTTCAATTTACTTCGACTGAGTTTAGTCGGTTTGGTAACCTTTTTTACCTATAAAAAGTTATCCAAACTATTGCATTGGGAGAAAAAGAACATACGGAAAAATGCGGACGGAGCCTATCTCTCCACTTGCGAAAAAGACACGCTTGCCATTGCTGACGAGTTTTCGAAAAAACTGACGGGCGGCGAAATCATTTTACTCAGTGGCGAACTCGGTGCCGGAAAAACAACTTTTACAAAAGGTTTGTGCGCTTCGCTTGGGATTGCCGATACCGTGACAAGTCCGACGTTTACGATCATGAAAACCTATCACGGCAAGTATACCGTTCATCATATGGATATGTATCGGATAGAGTCAGAAGAAGACGTGGAAGAACTCGGACTGTGGGAAGAAATCGACGAAAAAGATATTACGATTATCGAATGGAATAAGTTTACCGACTTGAAAGGAAAGATTTTTGATATTCGGATCGATTATGTCGGCAACGAAAGAACGATAAAAATAGAGGAAAGAAAATGAAAATATTAGCGCTTGATACGTCAATGGAGTCATTGGCAATCGGTATATATATCGACGGGAAAAAAGCAATCGACGTTTCCACGCCCGATCCGAAAAGTCATAATAAATTATTGCTTGAAAAAATCGAAAATATTTTGGAACAAAACGCGCTTACCTTAAACGATATCGACGCGTTCGGGGTTGTGATAGGTCCCGGCTCTTTTACGGGAATAAGAATCGGCGTCGCAACCGTCAATGCGATGGCGATGGCGACAAAAAAGCCGATTATCGAATTGACTTCGCTCGAACAACTCGCCGACGGAACGCGCAAAGCGGTCCTGCTCGATTGCAAACACGGTAATTTTTACGCCGGATTTTTCGGCGATAAAGAGCCTCTTTATGAAGTCGTAAAACAAACTTCACCTCTTTTAGACGATTATCCCGTTGTATATCTTGAAAAAGTCGAGCCGGAGATTTGCCTGGAAAAAATCGCGGAAAAATTTTCAGCGGGTTGTTTTTCTAAAACGGCAAAACCTTTTTATATCAAAAAATCGTCTGCGGAAACAGGAGAATAATGCTTGTATTTGAAAATCTTTCTTCCGAAAACGTAAGAGAGGTTGCCGCTATTGACAAACTTTCTTTTTCCGGCGAAAGTTGGAGTGAGTCGCTTTACCGTGGCGAGATAGGCGATCCGGATAAGTTTTATTATGTAGCCAAAGAGAATGACGCGGTTGTCGGGTTCGGCGGCTTGACACGAATTTTTAACGAAGGACATATTATGAATATAGCCGTTGCGCCTTTGCAACGCGGAAGAGGAATCGGAACAGAAATCCTCGAAAAAATGATTTCGGACGGTGTAAAAAACGGGATAACGGCTTTCACGTTAGAGGTCAGAGATTCGAACGAAAGGGCGAGAAAACTGTATGAAAAAAAAGGTTTTGTCCTTGCAGGCGTGCGTAAGAGATATTATGCCGGCGGTGAAGACGCCTGTATTTATTGGCTCTATTTGTAAAATAAGGGGGAGTGTATACTGATTCATCATCAAACGTTCGGGCATGGACCGGACGTTATTTTCTTGCACGGTTGGGGTGGATCGTGCGACAGTTTTTATTATTTTGCAAAAAAACTTGCCGACAGGTATCGCGTTACTCTTGTCGATTTTTACGGGTTCGGAAAAACGCCTGAGCCGAAATCACCGCTTGTTCTTAATGATTATGTTTTCTCGGTTGTAAAAATCGTTCGTCACTACCGCATGGAAAGCGTATCGCTTATCTGTCACTCTTTCGGCGGAAGAGTCGGTATAAAATTTGCCGAAAAATATCCTTTTTTGGTTGAAAAACTTATTTTAGCGGACGTCGCCGGTATGAAACCGATACGCTCTTTTAAGTACTTTTATCGGGTAATGAGGCATAAAATCTTAACTTTTTTCGGCGTAAAGCATATATCCGGGAGTCCCGATTACCAAAAACTATCTCCCGTTATGAAAAAAACATTTTCCAATATCGTCGGCGAATTTTTAGAAAAAAACGCGAAAAAAATAATTGTCCCTACTTTGCTTATTTGGGGGAACAAAGACAAAGATACGCCCATATACATGGGGAGACGGTTAAAACGTCTGATTCAAGGAAGCGAGATAATTATTTTCAAGGGGTGCGGACACTTTGCATATCTTGAAAAAAAATTTCTGTTTTTGAGAATAATCGATTCATTTTTGGGGGCGAATCATGTTTTATGCGGCGACGGCTGTCATATATCTTGTCGGAATAACGGCGATAGCGGAGTACCTGACGCTCGCGCAAAATAATAATTATCTTCTTGTTCGGGGCAGACGTTTTTGGGGTAAATGGCTTGAAAACGCCGCGGTCGGGTTGCTTTTTGCAATATCCGTTTTTATAAAAGGATATTGCTTTGAATATGCCGTACATATTTTTACTTTGTGTGCGGTTTTTATCGCTTTTTTTGATATTACGCGGTATTTTGCCCGAAGAGTACGCCTTAAACGGACAAAGAGAGCGCAGGTGTATTTTATTACGGATATACTTTTATATACCGTCGTCACGGTTCCGTGCTTTTTGAATACAACGACGGAAATCGTTTGCGTGTTGATATGCTGTGCCGAGTTGCTTCTTCTTCCGGTCGGAATAAAAATCGTCGAATCGGTTTTGAACGTTATTTTTGAAAAGAAGAACGAAAAATTTGTTCTGAAAATGGCGGAAAAGTTAAAAAAATCTCCGACAAAACTGATTGCCGTAACAGGTAGTTTCGCTAAAACGAGTTGCAAAATGATCTTATGCGAAATGCTGTCGGAAAAGTATAAAGTCGCTTACAGCGAAAAGAACTATAATACGCCGCTCGGCGTCGCTTTATCGATAGAAAAATTAAAAGGGGACGAGGATTATTTCATTGCCGAATTTGGCGCTCGACACGTAAACGATATAGAAACATTATGTCACTTTTTTAATCCCGATTACGGAATCATCACCGGCGTATGCGAACAGCATATCGGCGTTTTCGGCTCCTTTCATGCGATATATAACGAGAAATTCAAGCTGGCAAAGCACATAGACGGGGAGGGCTTATGCGTGTTCGGGAAAAACCGTTTCGCACAAAAAATGTATTGTGAGTTTGACGGTCAAAAGAGACTTGCCGGAGATAATTTTCGGATAAGCGATATAGCGATAGGCGTTGGGAAAACGTCGTTTTATATTGAAAACTGTGGCAAAACGCGTAGAATTGATACAAAACTAATCGCGCAGCAGGCGGTCGAAAACATATTGACGTGCGCCGAACTTGCCTTTGCTCTCGGCGTTTCTTTTGAAAACATAACGACGGCAATCGAACGGTTGAAGCCGATACCGCATCGGTTGGAGTACCGCTATTGCAACGGTATACATATACTGGACGACGGATATAACGGAAACGAAGAAGGGGTGCGTTTTACGCTTGAATGTATCTCGGCGTATCCTCGTCCGCGTGTTATTGTTGCGCAGGGATTTGTGGAATCAGGCATAAAACAAAAAGAAAAGAATATGCTTTTAGGGCGACAAATAGCAAGCCGTTTCGATATTGTATTATTATGCGGAATCAATAAAAATGCAATAAAAACGGGACTGAAAAAGGAAGAATTTGTCGGCAAAGTCATCGAATGTAAAAATATCGAAGACGTAACGAAAAAACTGCGGGATGTTTTGAAAAGCGGTATGACGCTGTATCTTCAAAACGATTTGCCCGATATATTTTAGGAGGTGTTTATGAAAAATATCGCTGTGTTTTTCGGTGGAAAAAGTTGCGAAAGCGAAGTGTCGGTTTTGACGGCTTTTTCTTTTTTGCCGGCACTGAAAAACAGGTATAACGTCTTTATGGTTTACCGCTACAACGGCTGTTTTTATTGTGACAAAAAAACGTCTGTCTTTGACGAAATCAAAGCGTTTTCAGTCAAAAAACATAAAAAAGTATATTTTGAAAACGGTTTTATGTATGTAAAAAATAATCCTTTTTCCAAAAAGAAAATTGACTGCGCACTTGTTTGCGCGCACGGTGGAGAAGGGGAGAATGGCGTCCTTTCGGGGATTTTGGAAGGTGCGGATATTCCTTATACCTGTTCGATGCCGGCGCAGAGCGGTTTATGCCTCGATAAGGCTATTTGTAAACGCTTTTTGCGCGGAATGCGTATACCGGTTCTTCCGTGGATAGAATTGAAATCGGTTGAAAACGTCGAAAAGGTCGAACAACTCGGTTACCCGGTAATCGTCAAACCTTCGCGGCTCGGTTCGAGCATCGGTATAGCCGTCGCAAGCGATAAGGAGGAATTAAACGACGCGCTTTCAAAGGCTTTCGCATTGGATAATAAAGTGCTTGTCGAAAGGGCATTGCAGATTTTTCGGGAGTACACCTGCGCGGTTTTTCGCGTCAACGGGGAAATAGTATTCAGCGATATAGAAGAAGTAAAAAATATCGGAGCATATTACGATTTTAACGAAAAATATGACGGAAATTCTAAAGTAATCCGTGATTATCCTGCGAAAATCGATAAAAAAACAGCCGAAAAGATCTATCGCTACGTCGGTTTGATTTATGATTCTCTCGATTTGAGCGGTGTGGTCCGAGTTGATTTTTTGGAAGAAAAAAACAGATTGTATGTCAATGAAATAAACACGGTGCCCGGTTCGCTTGCTTGGTATCTCTTCAAAAACAAGGGATACTATTCCGATACGTTCGCTGACGCCTTGATCGATGAAAGTTGCAAAAACTTTCTTGAAAATAAATCGTTGCAAACGGTTTTCCCATGCGATTTGCTCGGAAAAACCGATGCCGAAAGCCTGTTTTGCGGGCAAAAAGACGATTATAAAAAATAACTTACATGAGTTTGTTTCTCTCGCTTTCGATTGCTTTTTCTATTTTTTTCAGTACGGAAGCGGGAGACTTCCAGTAATCGTGCGACCATACGCGCAGAATTTTCCAACCTTTGCTTTCAAGAAAAAATGGACGAAAAATTTCTCTTTCTTCCGGATTTTCACCATTTTCATATGCGCGTCGGTCAAATTCGATTCCCAATAAAAAGCGGTTGATTCTTCGTTCAAAAACAGCCAAAGCAATGCGACAGGCGGTATGCCCGACGTTTTCGTGTATCTCGTATCCTGCCGCAATCAGCCTGTTTTTCAAGTCGTTTTCAGCCGACGTCAGACAAAAGGGCTGTTCTTTTTCGGCGGAGGGAAAAGACGATAAAATGCGCGATATTTCTTTTTCGTTGTCTTCGCTTACAGCGCGAGCGTAAGAAAGGTACTTTTGCAGCAGTTTCGGTCCGTTATTTTTCGTTTCGTCGATACCGGGCAGTTCTTCCGGCTCGATGCTTGTCACGATATAAATCTTTTTTTTCGCGCGCGTAATGGCCACGTTCAGCCTGTTTTCGCCGCCTTCTTGCGAAAGTGCACCGAATTGCGTATATATTCTTTCCGAATTTCTTGACCGCGCGTAACCGATGCTGAATATGATTATATCTCGCTCGTCTCCCTGTACGTTTTCGAGATTTTTGATAAAAAGCGATCGATTTTCTCCGTTTTCATACCGATTTCGCTCGCGGAAAATTTGTGTGCGAAAACTTTTTTGTTTTATGCTTTCTTCATCCAGCGTTTCTTCGATGCATTCTTTTTGTTCCACGTTAAACGTTACGACGCCGACGCTTTCGTTTTGGGTTCGCTCGGTAAGGATCCTTTTTATCAATTTGACGACTGCGACGGCTTCTTCTTTGTTTTGCCTGTTTTCACGGTAGCCGCGTACTTTGATCCGTTCGATCGGTTTTGCGTCGGACCGAAGGTATACGTTCGGGGCGATACGAAGCGAATTATCGTAAAAAGCGGCGTTACTGAAATCAATCAGTTCTTCGTACATGCTGCGATAATGATATTGTAGTCTGATCGGCGCAAACTTGACGGACGCGAGATCGAGAAGGGATTCCACTTCGAGCGCGGTTTGCGTGGATAGATCGAGCGAGGGATCGTTTTCTTCGGCTTGATAGCGCTTTATAAATGTTCCCGACGGACGTAATTGTTTATTGTCTCCGGCAATAACCGTTTTTTGTCCTCGGAAAAGGGACGGAATGGCGTTTTCGATGAAGACTTGACTTGCTTCATCGAAAATGACAATATCGAACAGGTTTTGTTTCAAGTCGAATACCGCGCTGACGGCTTGCGGAGACATCAGATAACACGGAAATAATTCCAGCAAAAAATCGGAAAAACAATCCATCATACGACGTATCGACCATAAATTTTTTTGTTTTCCGATTTGGAATAAGTAATCCTTTCCTTTGGAGGCGTTTTTTTCAAAATAAGATAAATAAGACGCGTCCGACTTTATTCGCGTTATTTCCTCGCACAAAGTTTTTTTCTGTTTCATCAAGACGCCGACTCTTTCGCGAAAATCGTCAAACGAAGACGTTTGCGATAAAATTTCGGTCGAATCCTGACGTGTTTTGATTTCGTGATAAATGCGGATAGGTATGATTTTTTCAAGAATCTTTTCCATATCCCGTGCGTTTTGGGATGAATTCTCGTAGCAAAAGCGCAAAATTTCTATTTGTTTATCATCCAATGCGCGGATGACTTTCGTCGTGTCCCGAATAAAAGGATAATTTTGTACCGCTTCTAGCAACTTTTTCAGATATTCCGTATTGCCGTTCAGGATGTTTTCGAGAGCGAACGCGTAGCCGTTATTATCGAGTGCTTTTTTCAGAACCGCATATTTTTTTTCAACGTCGTTTATCGGTTTTAACGCGGTGTTTAACGATATCAATATTTCATTTCGTTTGACATCGTATTGTTTTTTGAAAAAAGGATAGAAAAACAAGAAAGGGAAAAAGGACGAAAACTTTATTTTTCGGCGGAGCGCAGGATAAAGGTCTCTTGCGATCAAGTCGGCTACACTTTCCAAGTCGCGCTTTTCTTTTTTGTTGCGTTCGAGAAAAAACGGCAATAAAAACCGACTGAATGGGTATTCGTCAAACGGAAATGAACAGAGCGGTTTTGTTGTGAGTTCGGTAAGAACGGACAAAACGTCTTTTTCGTCGTGTATGTCAAGATCGTCTCGTATATGAAAAACAAGCGGATTGTTTTCTGTCGCCAAACGGTAATCAAAGTATGTTTTTAATAATTTTTTTGTCCTAATATTGTTTATGTCTTCCGATAAATCGGTATAGTTTTCGTCAAAAATGCAAGTTCTTGCAAGTTTTTCGTACAAAATATTATCGTCATCGTCGGCGCCGATACAATGGCTTTTTTCGTACATTTCTTGAAGGGTAAGTCCGAACTCCGTCTTGGTAAATAAGGTCTCTTCGATGACGCGTAAAGTCTCTTTTTCCTTTAATAATTCTTTTTCCGTTTGTTCGAGTCTATGCATTTGTTGCGTGCCGTCACTTGCTTGGGCGCGCGCGTGCATGCTGCGTGCGCGCGAGAAAAAGTCGCTTTTTCCGTTTTCGGGATCGGCAATAATCATTGCTTTGTCATTGAGTTTTGCAAGTCGGGAAAAAACAACGTCGAGAGCGGCTTTTTTTTGGCTGACGACAAGTATTTTTTTGTTTTTGGCAATCGCGTCTCCGATTATGTTGACTATCGTTTGACTTTTTCCCGTTCCCGGAGGTCCGAAAATGACCACGTTATCCTGTTTCGTGACCGCTTCCATTGCTTTTTTTTGCGAATAATCGATGTTGCCGATAGAAAAATATGTTTCCGAATCGCTCTTTTTTTGTTTGAGTATCAATTTCGGTTTGAGCGGTTTTTTGTCCGGTTTTCCTTTCAATAACAAAGATACTGACGGTGACGACATGTTTTTTTGTTCGAGAGCGGTATAGTCTTCGTACAGTGGCGTCGTGAGGGGAAAACGACCGACGAGAGCGGTGTTTTTTATCGTCGGCGAACCGTTTTCTTCGACTGCGTCGAACTCGTATCGGCAAAGGGCTTTTCTCTTGTTGCAAGTGAAGGAAAATCCCTGTTTACGCAGGTTTTCCGTTATTTCCTGTATGTCGCCGACCATATAGTCGTTCGGATCGAATTCTTCCGAAAATCCGTCGTTCTTTTTCTTTATTTGTGAATAATACGCTAAAAACAGACTTTTGTTGTACAAAATCGGGCTGTTTTCGTTTGTCTGTAAAAAAATATTTTCACATTCGACGTCGATTTTTATCGGGAAAAAAAGAAGCGGAGCGCGCAAATGAATGTCTCCGACTTTGCCGACAACGTAAGGATACCCGACGTATAAGTCGAATTTTCCCGTTTCGGCAAAAAAATCGTCCACCTCGCGACTTAAAAATTTAAGTTCGGAAAACGCTTTTGTCTCTTCTTCCGTCTTTATTCCGTCCTTAAATAGCGAAAGAATATTGTTTTTGCGCCATAAAAATGCCGTAAACTCTTCCGTTTTCGACGAAGTCGTAATCAATTCGGCAAGGTCGAAAGAGTATTTTTTATTGACGTTTTTGGTATAAAGCGCGCGGCTTTTCCCGCTTATTTCCACAAGTCTGTCTCTGTATTTATGATAAACCGTTTGCATATTTCACCTTTATATTCGTATATGATAAGACGTTTTTCGTTGAAAAATTTGCCTTCTTTTGTCGTTAAATGATTTTTTACGGAGAAAAAAACTATATATAGATTGCGCGCACAAAGACTTGACTTTTGATAAAAAAAATGCGAAGATATCAGTAGTATAACGCAGGGGGTTATTTTTTATGAGTTATGCCGATCGTGTTTTTGTGCAGAATA
The DNA here is from genome assembly GCA_045601385.1 of Clostridia bacterium. Taxonomy (GTDB): domain Bacteria; phylum Bacillota; class Clostridia; order Christensenellales; family DTU072; genus CAG-1782. Next base: position 26,955 of record JAZRZM010000008.1, read on the forward strand.
TGAAAGATATATTGGAAAACGGCGTATGGGACAGCGATATGCAGGTCCGTCCGCACTGGGAAGACGGTACGCCGGCTCATACCATAAAAAAATTCGGGATCGTCAATCGCTATGACCTGACGAAAGAACTGCCTATTCTGACAATTCGTAAAACCAATTTTGCCGCCGCTATTGACGAAATTTTGTGGATTTGGCAAAAAAAGAGTAATAACGTGCACGATCTTAACAGCCATATATGGGACTCGTGGGCAGATGAAACGGGCTCCATTGGGAAAGCGTACGGCTATCAACTTGCACAAAAACATATCTATAAAGAGGGAGAATTCGACCAGGTAGACAGAGTCCTTTTCGACCTGAAAAACAATCCGGCAAGCAGACGCATTATGACCAACATTTACAATTTTGAAGATTTGCACGAAATGCACTTGTACCCGTGCGCGTATTCGATGACGTTTAACGTGTCCGGGAATAAACTCAACGGTATTTTGAACCAGCGAAGCAACGATATGCTCGTCGCTAACAACTGGAACGTCTTGCAGTATTCCGTCCTTCTGATGATGTTTGCCAAAGTAAACGGCTTGGAAGCGGGCGAACTCGTTCACGTTATTTCCGACGCGCATATATACGATCGGCACATTCCGATTGTCAAAGAAATCATTGAACGCGAGCAATACGATGCGCCGACTTTGACGCTTGCGCGCGACGTAAAGGATTTTTACGATTTCAAAGTCGAAGACTTTGTTTTGGACAACTATAAATTCCAATTGCTGGGTACGAAACTCCCGGTTGCGATTTGAGGCAAACATGAAAGCGATTGTTGCGGTAGACAAAAAGTGGGGAATCGGTAAAAACAACGGTTTACTGTTTTCTTTAAGAAAGGATATGGCTTTTTTCAAAGAAAAAACGATGAACAAAGTCGTCGTTATGGGTTCCAATACGCTCAAAAGTTTTCCGGGCGGAAATCCGTTAAAAAACCGGGTGAATATCGTTTTGTATCCGGGGGGAGAAAAAAGGGAAGACTGCGTTGTGGTAGACAGCCTTGAAGAATTGGCGACCGAACTGCAAAAATATAATTCCGACGACGTATTTATAATAGGCGGCGCGATGTTTTACAAGACCATGCTGCCTTATTGCGACACGGTCTATGTGACAAAGGTGGACGCGGACGGAGACGCTGCGGTTTTCTTTGAAAATCTCGACAGTTTGCCCGGTTGGTCGTGCGCGGAGACGGGAGCGATTCAAGAGGAAAACGGATATAATTTTATGTTCACGACCTATAAAAACAGTTCGTGTAAAATATTTCGATAAAGGAGAGAATATGACAAAAATAGCAATGAAAACGCCGCTTGTCGAAATCGACGGTGACGAAATGACAAGGGTGTTGTGGCAAAAAATCAAAGAGAAACTGATTTTGCCGTATGTCGATCTGAAAACCGAGTACTACGATCTCGGATTGAAAAACAGAGAAGAAACGAAAGACGAAATTACGAAACAGGCGACCGAAGCGATCAAAAAATACGGCGTCGGAGTCAAATGCGCGACGATTACGCCCAATGCGCAACGTATGACGGAATATAATCTGTCACAAATGTGGAAATCGCCGAACGGGACCATTCGGTCCGGACTGGACGGAACGGTTTTCCGCGCGCCGATCATGGTAAAGGGACTGAAAGTTCTGATGCCGACCTGGACGGCGCCGATCGTTATTGCCCGTCACGCTTACGGAGACGTGTACAGCGGCGTGGAAGGGTATGTGCCGGACGGCGGAAAAGTGGAAGTGTGTTTTCCGGACGGGAGTAAAAAAACAGTATTCGATTTTAAGGGCGCGGGTATCGTTCAGACGATGCACAATACCGATAAAAGTATCACGAGTTTTGCAAGAAGTTGCATGAATTATGCATTAGACGTAAAAAAAGATTTATGGTTCAGCGCAAAAGATACGATCAGCAAAACGTACGATCATCGTTTTAAGGATATATTTGCCGAAGTGTTCGAGAAAGAGTATAAGGAAAAATTCGAGGAAGCGGGTATCACTTATTTTTATACGTTGATCGACGACGCCGTCTCGCGTATCATGAAGAGCAGCGGCGGTATGATCTGGGCTTGCAAAAACTACGACGGAGACGTCATGAGCGACATGATAGCGACCGTTTTCGGCTCGCTCGCCATGATGACGTCCGTTCTTGTCAGTCCCGACGGTAAATACGAATACGAGGCGGCGCACGGTACGGTTACGCGCCACTACTATAAATACCTGAACGGAGAAGAAACGTCTACGAATCCCGTTGCGACCATTTACGCGTGGACGGGAGCGCTCAGAAAACGCGGCGAATTGGACGGTTTGTCCGATTTGTGCCATTTTGCGGATACATTGGAAAAAGCATGTATAAATACGATAGAAGAAGGGATTATGACAAAGGATTTGCTTGTTAATTTCGAAGGGGAAGGCCGTGGTGTAAACAGTGATGAATTTTTGTCAGAAATCTCCAAAAGGATGTAATAAATGACGGAATTCGAAAAGTTTGAAGTCGGTTTTATGCCGACGAACTGTTATCTTTTATATGATGAAAAACAAGAAGAAGCCGTGCTGGTCGATCCGGGCGGCGGCATGGGAAAAATCCTTGATTTTTTGGCTCGAAAAGGAAAAAAAGTAGGCGCGATTCTTTTGACGCACGGACATTTTGATCACATTATGGATGTCGCGGCGTGGCATGAAAAAGGGGTGCCGGTCTATTTGCACGAAGAGGAGGAGGAGTTTCTTTTCGACGGCGAATTGAGCATGACGTATGAGGTAGGGGCGGACTTGCCGCCCGTCAAAGACGCAAAAACATTCCGCGACGGCGATAAACTCGTCTTCGGGGCGATTGAGTTGACCGTCATTCATACGCCCGGTCATACGCGCGGCAGTTGTTGTTTTATTGTGGACAGTTGCGCGAGAAAAACCATTTTGTCGGGTGATACTTTGTTTTGCGAAACGTACGGAAACGTAGGTTTCCCGACCGGAAGCAAAGAACAAATGGAACGATCGCTGAAAGAAGTGCTTTTCGGTTTGGAAGACGATTATCTCGTCTTGCCCGGACATGAAGAAAGTACGACGCTGAAACACGAGAAAGAATTCAATAGTATACTGTATTTATGAGCGTCAGAACGATTTTTGAAAAAAACACTTATCTGAACGACGTGCAAGAAGTGCCCAGAGCGTTCGTTCCTTTTTTGGAATTGGATGAAAACGGCGAAAACTATCTTGCTTGGCGGCATGAAATTTCCGGACAAAAATTTACTTTTTATATCGAAAGCGACTTGTTCGGAAATGCCGTTTTCAGTTGTGTTTCGGACGAAATCGACGAAATGAAATTTAAGCGAGAAACGAAATATTTTGCTAAAAACAAACTGTATGAGTTTTTGAGCAAATCCCTTTCCGTTGATCTCCCTTACGGCAGTCTGACCGGTATTCGACCGACGGGAATGTATTATTCTTTGTTCAGATCGTCGTCCGATCCCAAAAAAGAATTGGTCGAAAAATTTAATATTTCAACCAAAAAAGCCGATTTAATTGAAGACTGCGCGCTTTTTCAAAAGAAATTTATGAATACCGACTCCAAGGCTGTCGGTATCTATGTCAATATACCGTTTTGCCCGTCCCGATGCTCGTATTGTTCATTTATCAGTACCGAGATTTCGCGCGTAAGGAAAGAAATTCCGCGTTTTGTCGAATGCGTAAAAAAAGACATTTATTCGATTTTTGACATTATCGAAAAGAACGGTTTTTCCGTTCGTTCGATCTATTTCGGCGGCGGTACGCCCACGTCGATCGGCGCGGAATATCTTAACGAACTTCTGGAACCGTTTTCTTCCTGCGGCAAGGAGTTTACCGTTGAATGCGGCAGACCGGATACGATTACGGAAGAGATGCTCGACATGCTCGAAAAAAACCGTGTGACGCGGTTGAGCGTAAATCCGCAGACGTTTCACCAGAAGACGCTTGACCTTATCGGGCGCAAGCATACCGTCGGGCAGGTATACGACGCGTTGCGACTGCTGAAAGGCAGACCGTTTGATGTGAATTGCGACCTTATTGCCGCTTTGCCGGGAGAAACGTACGAAGATTTTTGCTATTCTCTCGACGAGGTTATTCGTTTGCGTCCCGAAAATATCACCGTTCATACCTTGTCGATTAAACGCGGCTCCGATCTTAATAAAGCGGGTACCGTAAAAAAAGCGGGCGGCGTTGCGCTCGCCATGACCGATTATTCTTACGAAACGCTGAAAAAAGCCGGTTATATGCCTTACTACATGTATCGTCAGAAAAATACCGCCGACAATTTGGAAAACACCGGTTTTTGTCGGGACGAAAAAGCCTGTTTGTATAACGTCGATACAATGGAAGAATGTTGTTCCGTTCTTGCCGCCGGGGCGGGTGCCGTGAGTAAGTTTTTGCAAGAAAACGGCAAAATCACACGCTTTTCACACCCAAAAGGTTTTCGCGAATATTGTGAAAGAATCGACGAAACCAACGAGCGTTTTCTTGATTTTTTCACCCTGTAAAAAACTATTCTTAATTTTCCCGAAACGTGTTGCTTTTTTTTATAATTATGCTATAATTATTTATATTAAAATTATAGCCATAAACGCGGAGTTTTGCATTATGAAAAAAAGAACGTTGTTTGCCATTCTGATTTGCTTTTTCCTGTTTGCGTTTGCGTCCTGCTCGTTTTTCGGAAAGGATGAGGCGGAAGAAAAAAAAGATGCAAAACTGCTTTCGATAGAAGTCGTTGAATCGACGATTCCGACCGACGCCGTTATCGGGTCGGTGGACGTGACGAAAATACGCTTGCTTTTGACGTATGATACTTTGCCGTCGGAAGAAATATCGATTACCGAGTCGATGTTGACCGAAGAAAGCCTCGAAAAACTTTCTCGCGAAGGGACGCATATTCTGAACGTCGTATATAAGAACCGTTCGGCGAAGTTTCAAATGAAAATCCGCGCGGCGGCTTTACCCGTTTATACCGTACGGGTTTACGACGGATTTCCGTCTTACATAAACGGCGAAAAGGTCGTCAGGACGCTTTCGCTGACGGACGGTTATTACGAAGACAGTTATGAAGAAGGGACTTTGCTGACCATTCGTTGGGCAGGCGACGGCTCTTCTTTTGCTTATTGGACGGCAAACGATATGCAGGTAGAACAGGACGGCAGCATTATTACCGTGAAAGTTACCGAAAACTGCGTATATCGTCCTTATACCTCTTCTTACGTGTGCACGGTCTCGTTCAAAACTTTTTGCGACGCGACGGTTACTTCCAGACAAACAAACGTTCTGAATGAGGCGGATATTCCGTCCGTATCGCGCGAAAACTATGTTTTTGTCGGTTGGACGACTACGGTTATCGACGAAGAGCAGTCTTTGTCCGGCGACGGGTTTACGATGGTTTCTTTTCCGTATGAGGTTGGCAGGGACGTTACTTTTTATGCCGTTTGGAAAACGCTCGGACTTTCTTACGAAAAAGTCGATTCGCATTACGAAGTGACGGGTTTTTGCGGTGATTTTTCCGAATTGTCCGTGCCTGCGTCCTATAACGATTTGCCCGTGACCGTTCTTCGTGCCGGTACTTTTTCCGGGCGGTATGCCGAAAACTTGAAAAAAGTGCATCTTTCGTCTTATTTGCGGACGGTGGAAGAGGGCGCTTTTGAAGAGTGCTCTTTGCTCGAAGAGATCACGGTCGATCGGGATTCGGAGTTTTTCGTTTCGGACGACGGCGTGTTGTTGACGAAAGACAGAACCGCATTGGTTGCGTTTCCCGCCGATAAAGTGACCGCAGTATACGTCGTTCCTTCGACGGTAAAGGACGTTTATGCCAAGGCGTTTTTCAACGCGGTTGTCGGCGGCGTCGTTTTGTCGCGACAACTTTCGCGTGTGGGACAGAACGCTTTTAACAGCGTTCATATCGATTATGTCGATTTTTCCGACGTTAATCCGGCTTTGCTCGAATTGCCGTCCGAACTTTTTTCGTCTAATCTTACCGCCGCTTGTTTTTCCGAAGCCAATATCGAACTGTTCAGAGCGTTTGACGTTCTGCAAAACGCAGAAGAAAAGATGACGACGGAAAAAAGCGGTTTGCATCCCGTGTACACCTTTGAGTACAAAGAAGGCGACGGGCAGACGGTGCGTTTGCTTTACCGTATCCTTTTCGATAAAAATCTTGTGGATAAAGCGACGCTGTCGGCGGAAGAAATCAATTCCGACAGGACGTACTTTGTTGCCGAAATCATCGGCGCGAGCCGCACTCTTACGACGATTGCTTTGCAAATTCGGTTTGAACCCGTCCCGGGCGAATCGTATACCGTCGCTTCCGTCGGCAAAAACGCTTTTAACGACTGCTTTTCTTTGCGCACGGTCGTTTTTTCGTTCGCCGCCCGGTTGGAAAGAATATGCGACGACGCTTTTGCCGATACGCCGTGGCTTGCCACGTTGCCGGACGGTACTTTGTCGGCAAACGGCGTGATATATAAGTATCTCGGAAACGAAACGACGTATGTCGTGCCGTCTTCGACCTCCAAGATCGGCGAAGGGGCTTTTGCCGGGAATAAATCCCTGCGATATATCGACATCGGTTCCAATACGAATCTGAAAAAAATCAACGCATACGCTTTTGCCGATTGTCAATCGTTTCGCGGGTTTATCTGCGACGCGAATCCGACGGGAGAAGGCGTTTATTTCAAGTCTTTCGTTACGGAAATCGGCGAATATGCTTTCAGCAATACCGCGATTCGTTCCGTTCTTGTGCAACCGTCTTCGGCAAGACAGGATAATATGCTGCATGAAATCGGACGCTATGCTTTTTCCGGGTGTAAATACCTTCGTTCGGTGACGCTGGCAAAGAACGTCGCTTTGATCGACTCGTCCGCTTTTGTCGGAACGGTCAGTTTGAACGAGTATGTTTTGGAAGAAGATAACCCCTCCTTCCGCGTTTTTGACGGGATACTTTACCGTTATTCGGGAGAAAACTACGAATTATTCGCTTATCCCGCCGCGAGGACGGACGGAGAATTCGATATGACGCACGTCCGTAATTACGTGACGGGGATCGAGACGGATTTCGGCGTGATTACGGGAAAAGCGGTCGATCTTATCGTCGGCGAAGGACTTATCAACGGAAAAACGGAAACGCTGTATCTGACGGTTGACTGTGCGGACGACTGGGCGGTCGTGCGCGACGGGGACGGATATGTCTTGCGGAAAAAAGGAAGCGAGCCGCTTGTCCCGGCTACCATTGTCGAATATGATCTTGACGGGAATGTCGTTTCGCACGACGGAGACTTTTATTATTCGATTTTGAAAAACAAATCGGAAAAAATCGTTTTGCTTTTCGACCGTTATCGCGAGGAATATTATTATTATCCCACCCACAGGTATTCGGTTGAAGAATTGGAACTGAACCTTGCTTTTTACGGCAAAGACGCCGAAAACGAAGTGGGGACGGCCGTTGTTTGCGGCAAAACTTTCTCGGTGTATCTTGCCGTTCCCGACGGCAGAGAGATCGCCGTCGGAAAGAACGTTTCGGGCGAAGTCCCGCTTGACAAAACGACGAGGACGGCGCTTACGCCTACCGAAAAGGTGCTTTATACCGTCGACGGCCCCGAGGTGGACGGAGAATATTACTACTATATCTATTTGACGCCGGACAGGAGTCAAAGAACGGTTTTGTGTTATCGCGAGATGACCGGAGAATATTTCTTTGTCGGGAATATGTATGTTTCCGCAATCGGCGAGAACGCTTTTTCGTACAGCAATATTGCCGCGATTACCGTTTCCGCCATGGTCGCTACGATCGGCGAAAACGCCATTTGTGTGCCCGGACTTCTTTCCGTGTCATTTGATAAAAACGTCATTTCCACGTATAACTCTATTTTTGCCGAATTTGAACCCGATACGGTTTGCGTCGGCGACGCGGTGACGAACGAGTCGCTCTTGCTGTTCTACAAAAACGACGTCGATAAGAAAAACGAAAAAACCGTTTATCAAAAACAGTATTCGTTCTTTTATGCTTACGACCAAACGATCGGTTTGGAGGATAAGAAGATTCTTTATGCCGAAAACGACGGGAACATTTATGTCGCGAGAGCCGAACGGGGCGACTGCGATCTTGTCGTGCCGGAGACGGTTATGACAAAAGAAGGAAAAACGGTTACTGCGGCAAAGACCGTTTTGCCGTACGCGTTTGTCGGCGTGTATCTTGAAGAAATAACTCTTCGCGCGGTGGGTGGACTGAAAGCGAATGCTTTTTCCGCCGCAGAACGCTTGTCCGTTGTACGCGTCGAATGTGATTATATCGGCGACGTATGTCCCGAGTCATTCGGCGAAAAACTGAATAACGGGTTGTATATATTCGACGACAGGAACGGTATCAACCTATATCGCGAAGGCAACTGGGGACTGGAATTTTTTACTTATTCGGACGAGGGCGGCAATACGCAGACGGCGAGCAGATACCTTATTTTGTCGCAAAAGCCGTTTGCCGTCGTTACTTATACGGACGGATCGGGAGAAGAAAAGACGATTTCCGTGCTGTATGAGTCGATTACCGTCGGGGACGCGGCTCAGATACAGGCAAAGATCGACAAGCCGGGATTCGATATCGGCGGTTTTTCCGACGAAAACGGCAAAAGAATCGACAACAACGCCACTTATGACATTCCGTATAATCAAATATTATCCTGCATCTGGACGCCGCAAAAATACACCGTTTATTTCGTCGTAAACGCCGGCGAGAGAGTGATGTCGGGCGACGAAACGCTTGCCGTGGCGTCGGGCGAAACGCAGACGGTCCGCTACGTCGGCGAAATCGAATACGGCGGAGAGTATTCGTTCAGACCGGACGGATACGATTGGCAAAGATACGAATTTGTCGGTTGGATGGACGACGGCAGAAACGAATATGACGAAAGCGGCGCATGGAATACTTTGCTTGCCGACAGGTCGATCGTTTTGTATCAAAGACTTGAAAAGAAAAAATACGTCGTCCGCTACAATGTTTCGGCGGAAGAAAGCGTTTCCGCGGAAACGGCGGAAATATATTTCGGAGACGATTATATTTTGGAAGTACCGACAAAAGAGGGATGCGATTTTGTCGGTTGGAAAATTTCGGACGGCACTCTTTTGACGGATAAAGACGGAAAGAGTTTGATAAATTGGAACAAATCGGAGCAAAGCGAGTATGACGTTTATGCGGAATGGAGTCAAAATGAATAAAAAAAGAATTTCAATAATAGCGCTGTTTCTATTGGTCGCGTTACTGACGGCGGTATGCGTATCCTGTTCGGGACAAAAAGGCGACGCCGATACGCAAAAACAAACCGAAAACGTTTATGCCGAGTCCGTCAGAATCGACGAAACGACCATTCCTTCGACGCTTTACGCCGGAAAAGTTTCTCTTTCGCAGATGGTGCTTATCGTCTCGTACAGCAACGGCGATACCGAGCGCATTCCGCTTGCCGAAGAATATATCGGCATTTCTTCACGGATGAAACTGTCTCAAATCGGTACGCATCAGATAGAGGTGTTTTTCGAGAATTGCCGGACTTCTTTTCAACTGACGCTGGAAGATCCGTCCGTCGTGACGTACGATCTTGTCGTTGAGGGCGGCAAACCGATTTCGGTAGACGGAGAAGTCGTTGAAAACGTCAAAACGGACGACGACGGTGTTTTCCGCGCCGAATATCCGGCAGGGACGGAAGTCGTGTTGGAGTGGACGGCGATAGACAATATGGTTTTTCGTTATTGGGAAGCCGACGGGAGCAACGTCGATAATCAACCGACCACGACGGTGCAAATCGATTCAAACCATATTTACGTCGCGCATTACACCGAGATCGTGTACACTGTTACGTTCCATACTTTCCGCGAAGATTATAAAATCGGTGCAAAAACGGTAAAAAAATTATACGAAACAGCGGATAACATCTATGATAAAAAAGATGTATACTCCGACTATTTGCCGACCGTCACAATGGACAACTACGTTTTTTCGGGTTGGACAACCGACTATATCGACTCTTTGGCGCAGTCTTCCGCGAGTGATAACGGCAAGTATGCGATCGTTGCGCCGAACAGATACGAGGCTCTTTGCGAAGTGGACGACGTCCTTTCGTTTGTCCTTGACGGAAAGAAGTATTATTTCGATAGCACGGGCAGCGTTTACGCTGACTTAAAAAAGACGGTTGCTATCGCCGATTCTTCGGTAAGCGTTTCAAATAAACTGACTCTTTCGGGAGAACAATATACCTATCAAGAAGGTAAAATCTTTGATATTTTGTATAACGAAGTCGGTTCTATTGTCGATACATATGAGTTTGTATTGGACGGACTTAATTATTATTTTGACATTGCCGGTAGATTTTATCTCGATTCGGGCAAAGAAAACACGGTCAAGAACAATACGTTTTTATATCGGGACGGCGTAGTGTACGATACGTCGTACGTTTACCTGCCGATTGAAGAAAACATTACTTTATATGCCGTTTGGCTTCCCGTTCGTTTGTCGTATTCTCCGTATACATCTTTCAGTGATTACGGTGCGGCGGTTGACGGCTATCAGGTGACGGAATACATGGGAAATCTGACCGATCTGGAAATCCCCGACACCTACAACGGCAAAAAGGTCCTCTCGATCGCCTCGTCGCTTTTTGAAAACAACGATAACGCCGTCCACGTGGAGACGGTCACCGTTCCCGCTTCGGTAATCGATATCGGAGAGGGCACGTTCCGTTTTTGTTCTTCGCTCCGCGCCATATACGTTAAACAAGGTTCGCAGGTTTATTCGAGTGAAAACGGCGTTTTGTATCGCGAAGAAAGAAGCGTACTCGTCGCTTATCCCGCAAACAGGGTGGCTCGTCAGTACGAACTCGAATCAAACGTTTCGTCGGTAGCGGAATACGCGTTTTATAATGCCGTGATCGGCAGAATCGTGATGCCCGCCGATGTTTCTTCTATCGGGAGTTACGCTTTTTACAGCGACCATATCGACACGATCGATTTCAGTGACGTTGTTGTGACGCGGTTGAATTCTTCCAAGTCCTTTATCGGCGATCATGTTTTTTGCGATCGACTCTCGTCTATTATCGTGTCAGGTCACGAAGCGGCAACCGAATATGAAAAACTCAATTCTTTTGACGAATTCGGCGATATTATTTCTATCGGGACGGACGCGCACAATGTTTATACATACGCATATTCGCCCGATGTGACGATTTTGTTCCGTATTATCAGCCGCGCCAATTTGGCGCAGTATTTCCACTATACGGCGCAGAGTGCGGAAATAATCGGTATAACAAGAACGGTCAAAGATATTACCATACCGGACTATCTGACGTCCGGCGCCGTGTCGTATCCCGTCACATCTATCGGTTATCATGCGTTCAACGCTTGCTATTTGCTTGAAAGAGTAGGACTTCCGCTTTTGTTGGAACGTATTTGCGACTATGCTTTCGACGACACCCCTTGGGCGCAGGCGATCGGGAACGGCTTGCTTATTGAAAATAACATTTTGTATAAATATATCGGGACGGACTCGACCGTTCGGTTGCCTTCCGGTATCGAAAGAATAGCGGAAAGCGCTTTTTGGAACAATAAATCGCTCGAATATATCAATATCGGCGAAAATACGGAACTGAACCGTATTTGTGCGTATGCTTTTTACGGTTGTGACAAATTAAAGAGTTTTTCGACCGACAACGACGGCAGTTTGTATTTGCGCGCCGCGATAGAAGAAGTGCAGCCTTATGCTTTTATGGGGACGGCTCTTCGTTCGATTCGTTCGGAAGAAGGGAGCAGACTTGCCTCGCTCGGCGATTATGCTTTTTGCGACTGCCATTATCTTGTCGAAATCGGTTTTTCTTCCGAAGTTTTGTCGCAGATTACCACGACGACTTTCTTAAATACCGATAGCCTGTGCCAAATCGATATTCCGTCGAACAATTCGTTTTTTGCGACAAACGACGGTGTTTTGTATCAAATGGTCGGTTTGCAGGCCGCTTCGGTCTTTTTGTATCCTTCGGGCAAGATGTTACCGATATACAGAACCGATTCTTTTTCGAGAAAATATCTTGACGTAAGCGAAGAAGGGTTTGTGATCAACGGAAAGTTTTTCAGACTGGAAAACGGGAAAGGCGATCAGGATCAGTTGGCGGGTAAATACAGTGAAACGATCAACGGTGTGACGACCACGCAGACCGTCGTCGTATATCGGGATAACGACAGCGATACGGAGCGCTATTATTATGGTGTAACCGTAAATTCAATTGAAGAAAACGCTTTTCATAAGAGCAATATCGGCGCGATCGTATTCGGAAAAGGGATAAATGTCAGTGCCGAAATCAAGGTCCCGGGATTGATATATCTGGAAGTGGAATCCATTTCTTCTTTCTCTTATAACGGGTTGTTCGTTTCTTCCGAATATGAACCGGATTATGTTTATTTTCCGAATACGCCCAGGAGCGATACGAGATATTTCTTTAACGACGAAAATATTATGGAGAAAAAATACCGTTCTCTCGAACCGGTTACTTTTGTCGGCAGAGACGATATTACCACCTTTGACCGCACAATATATGCTATCGACAACCAAACGGATAAGGTGACGCTGATAAGAACGGACAGGACCGTTGAAAACGTCGTCATTCCCGCGACTTTCTCCGCTCGCGTAAATGGCGGTCCCGAAAAAACGTTTTTGCGAAAAGACGTAGGAAAATATGCTTTCGGCGGTTGGTATCTCAAAAATATATTCTTTGAATCGGACGCCGAAGCGGAACAAGTGGGCAAGGCGGTCGGTACGATTTGTCTCGCATCCGATACGGTGCTTTATTATGACCAGGACGGCGCTGTGTATACGAACGAAAACCTGTCGGTGGGCGGACTTATACCCGGTGCGGAAATCGATACGCAAAGTCGTTTCTTAAAATATAACGGAGATATCTATTATATCGATGAAAACGATGATTTGTGCAAAAAAACGGGCAGGTCGTATGAAAAATTCGTTGTCGAAAGAATATATTATTTTGACGGAATAAACTACTATTCCGATGAAGAAAGGACGGAACAAACGACGGTTCCTACAAGCGATTATGAAGGGAAGACGTCTTCTGTTGAAATTGTAAAAAGAGGCGATAAAACGTATTACTATGTCGGAGAAAAATACTATTCCGATGAAAAATGCACGACGCTTGCGGACGGCTTTTTACCCGAAGTTACGGATATTCGGTTTGAGCGTTTTACCGTGGAAAAGACTTTCTATGCCGCGCACGGCAGATTTTATTCCGATTCCGAGTGCGTATCGGTTGCGTCCGCTATTACCGAAGACGATTATGCCGAAGCGCTGCGGAGCATTATTGTGATAGAAGAATCGACAATCGGCGAAGAAAGGACCTATTATTTTTCGGACGGTGAAAAAGTGTACTCCGAAGAAGAATGCAGTCACGCTTTGTGCGACTACTCGGTCGGTTCGATCGTTCGCATGACGATATCCGCAAAGGAATATATTTTGATCGATAACGTTCTTTATAAAAACGATTCGTTCGGGTTGATTGTTTTTAAGGATAAAATGTCCTATTCTGCCGGGTATTATTATGACGTGGACGGAAAAATTTATTTAGACGAGTCCTTTATGAGTTTTACGGGCGGAACAATCGATGGCGACGCGGTTACCTTGTACGGTTCGGAGTATTCGATCGAAACTGTCGGGACATCGGGAGAAATCAAAAAGGGGGACGATACCGTCGGTAAAGCATACGGGCTTGTCACGGTAAACGGCGTCACTTTCTACTATGATTACGGCGGAAAACTGTATTTTACCGATGATATGAGCGCGTTGTCGGTCGGACAATTTGATTTTGTCAACCGAAAAATTACTTTTGAAGCGGAATTCCCGTTTTATGACGACAGCGTCAGCGATAAAATCGTGATAAACGACGTAATATTCTATTATCGCAAAGACAGCGGCGGAACGGTGCGCGTATACGCCGACGACAGTCTGACGGCGCAGGTTATCGGTATGCAGGTGTCGGACGAAGGCGTTTTCTTCGACGCCGAATTCAAAACGACCGGTAACTATATTCATAATATCGGAGAAGCGGGCAAAGCGGTCGGTATTATCAAAATGAATTCGCAGACGTATTATTACGATTTTGACGGCAACATCTACGGCAATGAAGATATGAGCAGCGTCAATGTCGGAGCGATGGTGAATCGGGCGGAGAATCAATTGAGTCTCAGCGGCTTCACCTATTTCTTAAAGGATAATAAAATTTATATCGATAGAGATTGCACGACTGAAAAGGGCGACATTTTCGGTAAAATCGGAATCGGCGACAAAGAATACTATTTCGGATACAACGGTTTCGTATATGAAGACGAAACCTGCGAAACGTCCGTGGAAGGCGGTCGCGTTGATTTTGCGAAAGGAATCGTTACAATCGGAGGCAGTCGCTATCTGTCTATCAATATGGTTTTATACGACTTGGTCGGTTCGTATTACGGTATACTTGATATTCGTTCCGAACTGCTGTATCACGACAGAAACGGCGTTTACTTCGACGCTGAAAAAGAATATGTTGTCAACGGTTCGCAAAGAAACGAGCGGTGCGATACGATTTTGCTTGGTAAAAACGGGTATTATATTCGTGAAGACGGAAAAATATTTATCGAAGCGGGCGTCGGCGACTTTGAAAATAACGTTCTGCCCCTTGCTTTTGCGATAGAAACGGTTACCATTTCCGAAAAAGATACGACGCTTGTCTCGGGCATACAAGCCGATACGTTCGGTCAGTCGTTTAACGACGGTTTGCTGATTTACGTACAAGAAGGCACATCCGACGCCTATATCCGCAAATGGTACGAGCGGTTGGATATTTTCTCGTATGGCAACGAAAATATCGAAGCGTCGAGATATCTTATCGGCGGCGAAAAAGCCTTTGCCGTACTGACTTACAAAGACTCGGACGGCAACGTGATTATGCCCCTTGATCCGATTTACGGACAAATCGACTCGGACGATCTTTCTTTGTTCCGAAGCAAAGCGAAAATGGAAGGATATGAAGTCGGCGGTTGGACGGAAACGGTAAACGGAAAAGCGGTTCCCGTGGAAATCGGCGATACCTATACGATGCCGTACAACCAAAAACTCTTATGTACATGGGTGCCGAGAGTGTATACGGTATATATCTATATCGACAGCGCATACGCGCCCGCTTTCGACGCGGAATACATACCGTCGAAAGGAATGTATAAGGTCAACGTTGAATTCGGTGCCGAATATAATTGGGATCTTGTCGGTTACAATACCAAATTATACAGCCTTGTCGCCTGGACGCATAACGGACAAAGCAACGAACCGAAAGGGTATTGGCACTTTGTCCTTGATGATGAAATCGACGCGGGGAAAGACGTGATTTTCTATGCCGTATTCGATAAACGCCGTTATACTTTACAATATCAAAGCGAAGTGCCTCTTCCCAATGCGACCGTTTATTACGATTCCTCGTTTGAATTGGAAGTCCCGTCCAAAAACGGCTATACTTTTGTCGGTTGGAACTATATCTATAATAAGGAAACGATCCGCCTTACGTCGGCGGACGGAAAATCGCTTTTGAATTGGACGATTACGGAAGGGGGAGACAATGACGTTTACGTTATTGTCCCGGAGTGGAAAGCCAATACCGTTACCGTCGAATTGTATCTGGGAAAAGAAGCGGGAACGGTGTATAAAGAAGTCGGCTCGATCGATTCTACCGAAGAAAAAATCGTGATAAAAGACGGCGCGGAAGAGACGACGCTTTATTATGATACCGACGGAAAACTGTATACCGCCGCGTCTAAAAACAGCCAAAAAATAAAAGAGGGCTGGTTGTATAACGCAGCGGAAAACAAACTGATTACGGCAGGCTTGAAAGAGTACTATGTCGATAACGGAAAAATCTATTTTGACAGCGGGAAAGTGTATCTGTACGAATATCGGTTTGATATCGATATCGTAACATACTTTTTTGATAATTACGGAGCGGTTTATACCGATTTTGAAAAGACGATTTTGGCGGAGAATATGACCGTTTCTTTGCGGGATAAGATTGTCCAAAAGGGAGAAGACAAATATCTTCTTTCCGTTTCCGCCGCTTTCGGGACGGCGACGGCACAATACGATTCGACGGACTTTTCGTTCGGAGACGTGTTGGCGTCGGGAATCGATAAAGCCGAACTCTTTGCCGGTTGGGCGGACGCCGACGGTAATATTTATACCGATTCGGAAGGAAACGCAACGGCGGCATGGAACAAGAATTATTATTCTTTCCTCTATGCGGTTTGGCCTTTGGAAGTATCCACTTCGGAAGAATTGACGGCGTTATTGTCCGATTCTATGTCGGTTTCCGTAGTGCTTACGTCCGATATTACGTTGAGTAATATTTGTTTCGGTTCGGCGGAAAATCCCTACACGGGCGTTTTCAACGGAAACGGAAAAACGGTGACTTATTCTTACGTCGGGAGCGAGCCTGTCGGTTATATCGGATTGTTTTCCGTCAATAAAGGTATGATCAAGAATCTTAAATTCGAAGTGCAGTACCTTGTTGTGGATATAGACACCAATGTGTTCAAAGATGATAAAGCGATATATATCGGCACGGTGTGCGGCGTGAATGACGGTGTGCTTTCCGATCTTACTATCGACGTAAAGATGATGTCCGTTACGGTGGACGGTGTTATGTTCTGTCCGGAAGATTGTAGTCCGTACTTCTATGCGGGCGTTGTTTGCGCAAAGAATAACGGCAATATTTCGGGACAGTGCGTTTATCATTATTACGCTTCGACGGAATACTATCACGACGTTACCGATTCGGTTCGGCTTGCGGCGGAAAGAGAGAATTTTGAAAGCGTGTGGAAGTCGACGTATGAGGATTATTATACCTTTGCCAATAACGCTTTTGTGCAGGTAAATATTCCTTTTGAGGACGCAACGGTTTATCGGAACGGCGTGGAAGCGGGCGTAATCAATTTTGCCGAAAAGAGAATCCGTCTCGGTTCGGAAATGTATCGGTATGACGAAGTCGGAAACGTTTTCAGCGCGACGGATACGTCGGAGAATCCGACTTGCATAGGCTCGGTTGCTTTGAGAGGGTTCTCTTTCGTAATCGAACAGACGTCGTATACGTTTGAGACGGTTTATTATTCGCCGATACCGAATGTCGTAGCCTACAAAACGGTTGATGTCTCCGCTTATATCGACAGATGGGACAGATATTACGAAAGTTTATTTATCTTAAACGATGACGCCGAGTTTGTTCCTGCCGGAGATACGTTTATTCCCGATACCGTTTATTACGAGCCTAAATCGGAAGAGGAATTGTATCAAAAAGCTACGGACGATATGGGGACGTACTTGGACGGCAACTGGAAAAACAGATATTCGCAGTATTATTCTTACGACGGACATACCTTTACGCAGGTAGAAGTACCGTATTCTCCGTCGGTGATCTATTATAAAAAGGTAAACGATTTGTTTACCGATAAATCCCGCTTTATGGTGGGAACGGGCAAAAATACCATGAGTTTCACACTCAAGGAATATTCAGACAGATAAAAAAATGGGAGAAAAAATATGATTGAAAAATTGAAAGAAATTTCCGAATCCATATCGGAAAAACTTACCAAAGTCGTTTCGGTCAACGATCTGAACGATCTGAAAGTGCAGTATTTGGGCAAAAACGGAACGATCACTGCCCTGCTTAAAGGGCTTAAAGACTGCTCGCCCGAAGAAAGACCGACCGTAGGAAAGCGTATCAACGACTTGCGGCAGTCCGTTGAAAAAATGATTCGGGAAAGAGAAGAAAAATTCGCTTCTATGCTGAAAGAAAAAAAGTTAAAAGAAGAAGAAATCGACGTTACGCTCGCTTTGCCCGATAAACATGCTTGCGGCAGTCTTCATCCGCTTACGCTCGCCAAAAACGAATTGATAAACGCCTTTACCGGCATGGGTTTTTCGGTACTCGAAGGCGTGGAAGTAGAAGAAGATTATTATAATTTTCAATTATTGAATATCCCCAAAGATCACCCGGCGCGCGATATGCAGGATACTTTTTATATAACCGACAGTATATTGTTGCGTACGCAGACGTCGGCTGTTCAGGCGCGTACGATGCTTGCGCAAAAACCGCCGATCAGAGTCATTTGTCCCGGCAAGGTATACCGTGCCGACGATGACGCGACGCATTCGCCGATGTTCCACCAAATGGAAGGTCTCGTTGTGGATAAAGATATCAATATCTGCGATCTGAAAGGAAGTTTGGACGAATTTGCCCGCACGTTTTTCGGTGCCGATATCAAGACGCGTTTGCGCCCGTCCTATTTTCCGTTTACCGAACCGAGCATGGAGATGGATGTCAGTTGCTTTATGTGCCACGGTAAAGGTTGCCGTCTGTGCAAAGGTACGGGCTGGATCGAAGTCCTCGGCGCGGGTATCGTCAACCCGATTGTGCTTGAAAACTGCGGAATAGATCCCAAGGAGTATTCCGGTTTTGCTTTCGGTATCGGTATCGAGCGGTGCGCGATGTTAAAATACGGCATACCGGATATTCGTATTATGTTTGAAAACGATTTGCGCTTTTTGCGTCAATATAAATAAGGGGAGAGGAAAAGATGAAAGTACCTTACAGTTGGTTAAAAGAATTTGTCAATATTGACGGAATATCCGCCGAAACGCTCGGAGATAAACTTGTTTCCGCCGGATTTGAAATAGAAGAATACATTTATCAAAGAGACGCAATCAAAAATATTGTCGTCGGAAAAGTGGAAGAAATCGTGCGGCACCCGGATAGCGATCACTTGTTCGTGTGTCAGATTAACGTCGGACAAGACGCTTTGCTGCAAATCGTTACCGGTGCGCAAAACGTGTCGAAAGGGGATATTGTCCCCGTTTGCCTCGACGGAGCCGTTTTGCCCGACGGAAAGGAGATTCATACAGGCGCGCTTCGCGGCGTGAAAAGCGAAGGTATGCTTTGCTCGGGCGGAGAACTCGGACTGACCGAAGACGACTTCGAGGGCGCAGGAGTGAACGGCATTTGGATTATCCGTGAAAAATGCGAAATCGGTCAGGATATCAATGATGTAATCGAAAATAACGATATTATTCTGGACGTCGCCGTGACGGCAAACCGTCCCGACGCAAACAGTATTTTCGGCGTGGCAAGAGAAGTCGCGGCAGTACTGAATAAACCGCTTACCGAGCCCGATTTGTCGTACAGTGAAAATAAAGAAGATATTTCCGAATACGTGTCGGTAGAGAACAGAGAATACGAACTATGTCCGCGTTATATGGCAAAAGCCGTCAAAAACGTCGTGCGTTGCGTATCTCCGAGAATCATCAGAAACCGCCTGAAAGCGGTTGGTATTCGACCGATAAATAACCTTGTCGACGTCACCAACTATGTCCTTATCGAAATCGGACAGCCGATGCATGCTTTTGACAAAAATTTGCTTGCGGGCGGAAAAATCGTTGTAAGAAGAGCCGAAAACGGCGAAAAAATCGTTGCGCTCGACGGAAAAGAATATACGCTTTCCGATCGTCACCTTGCCATTTGCGACGCCGAAAAACCCGTTGCCGTCGCGGGCGTAATGGGCGGCGAGTATTCGTCAGTTTGCGACGACACAAAAACCGTTATTTTGGAAAGTGCTCGTTTTGCAAGAGACAGCGTACGTCATACCGCGCGCGAATTGAATCTCCACTCCGATTCTTCCGCGAGATTTGAAAAAGGTATCGACTTTTATTCGCAGGAAATGGGCTTGAAACGAGCTTTGCATTTGTTTGAAAAGTACGGATGGGGCGAAATTGTGGGCGGAACAATCGACTGCGCCAAAGAAAGCGCGAAAGACAGAGAGTTTGTTTTCGATTATCACGAGATCAATAAAATAACGGGTTTTGAAATTCCGCAGGACGCTATCGTTTCGATATTGAACCGTTTGCAATTAAAAACTACGCAAAAAGGCGATATACTGACTTGCGTTGTGCCGGCTTATCGCGAGGATATTTACGGTCTGAACGACCTTACCGAAGAAGTAATACGCATTTACGGATACGACGCGGTCACGCCGCGGATTCTTTCCGATATGCGCGGCGGAAAGAGCGAAAAACAACTTCGCGGAGACAAACTCAAACAGATTCTTGTCGGAAAAGGCGCCTGTGAAACGGTGTCGTATGCGTTCGTTACGCCAAAGGCGGCAGACGCGCTTTGTTTGAAAGAAAATTCTCCTCTGCGTTCCATGATAGAACTCAGAAATCCTTTGGGTGTTGACTTGTCGGTAATGCGTACCACGCTGATATACAGTTTGTTGAAACTGGTCGAAGGAAATTTCAAACGCGGAAACAGAGAAGGAAGATTGTTTGAGGTAGGCAGCACGTACTTGCCGAAATCGCTTCCTCTTACCGAACTTCCGATCGAAAAAGAGAAACTTGGTCTTGCTTTTTACGGCGATGACGAGAGTTTTTACACTATAAAGGCCGTGCTTGACGATATATTCAGTGCGTTCGGACTGAAAGTAAAATATGTCCGCGCCGAGGAAGAATATCTCCATCCGGGAAGAAGCGCGTATATAGTGGACGCCGACGGTCGCAAGATCGGGGTCGTCGGCGAGATACATCCCGACGTTGCCGCGAATTTTGACGTTGACAAGCGGATATACGTCGCGGAAATCGACGCCGTATATATTACGGAAAACGGCATCGACATCAAGCCGTTCCGATCGATCAGTAAATATCAATCGATGGAAAGGGATTTGGCTTTGATTTGCGCAACCGAGGTTGACGCAGATACGATTCTGTCGACGATTCGTGCTTGTTGCTCCGATCTGTTGAAAGACGTATTTGTTTTTGACGTCTATATGGGCGGACAAGTGTCGAAAGGAAAGAAAAGCGTAGCGGTCCGACTGCTTTTTTCGGACAGCAATAAGACGCTTACCGACGAAGAAATAAACGTGGAAATCGAAAAAGCACTGGCAGGTTTGGTTGTACAAGGAATTTCCCTCAGATAGTTTGGACGACTTTTGCCCCGAGGGTGAGCCTTTTTATCCCGGACTGCGTATGCCGGATTCTTTGCAAAACAATTTTCGCATGGAAATTCTGGCACCGGCAACGGCGAGCAGTTACAAACAGGTCATATATAGCGGCGCCGACGCAATATATTTCGGTTATGGCGATTTTAACGCTCGGGTAAATGCCGACAATTTCAATTCATCGCTGGATGAAGTGGTGGCTTTTTGCCATTTATATAACGTAAAGGCATATCTTACGTTAAATATTGCCATGAAAGACAGCGAATTGGACGATGTGGAAAGGATCATTATCGAAGCGGAAAAAGCGAATATCGACGCGTTTATTATTTCCGATATGTCTCTGCTTGCCATAATCAAGCGTCTGAAAGTAAAAGCGCAGGTCCATGCGAGTACGCAACTGGGAATACATAATTCGGACGGTGCCGAACTTGTCTATCAATTCGGCTTTGACAGGGTGGTTTTGAGCCGTGAAGTCAATTTGCGTGAGTTGCGGAATGTCGGAAGTTTTGCGCCCCTTGATTTGGAGTTTTTTATTCACGGAGCCCTTTGCGTGGGGTTTTCGGGCGCATGCCTTTTTTCTTCCATGCTGAACGGTTGCAGCGGTAACCGCGGAAGATGTAAGCAACTGTGCCGACTGTATTACGACGGCTTTGTGGACGGGAAAAAGGTTACGGAGGGGTATTTGCTCAGCGCGAAAGATATTTGTATGGCGAACAGGTTAGGCGATATTGGGGCGAGCGGAGTCAGGTCTTTGAAGATCGAAGGGCGGCTCAGACGGAGCGAATATGCGGCGGGCGTGACCGAGTTTTACAGCGCGCAAAAATACGATACCGAAAGCGATATAACAATTGACGAATTGAAGTGTTTGTTTAATCGTGGCGATTATACGGAGGGATATTTTAACGGAAACGACGTGATTTATCCCGATATATCTTCGAGTATCGGTCTGAATCTCGGCAAAATCGTCCGTTTAATCAATCCGCATACGGGCTTGCTTTCTTGCCGCAGAGCGCCGGACAGAACGGACGGTTTGAAACTCATCAGAGACGGCAAAGAAGTCTCCGGTTGTTCCGCGACGGGGACAAAGAAAGACGGGTGTGTTATTATCTATTGTTCCAAGCCGATACGTATAGGCGACTGTGTGCATATAACGAATTGTTCATCGCTGAATAAGCAACTGAACGAAAAGCGAAAACCGCTTCCCGTTTCAATCCATATTGAATTGAACGGAGGGGAAACTCCTCGCATTCAGATGTACCATTACTATTATACTGCGACGTATCAACCGGATATGATTATAGAAAAATCGATCACGCAGCCCGTTACACCTGAAGAGATCATAGCGCAATTCCGCAAAATGGGCGACAGCGATTTCCGACTGGAAAAAGCGGATGTAATGACAAAAGACGCCTTTATCACAAAAGCGCAACTGAATACCCTGCGTCGAGACGCTTTGGCGTTCTTCCGGGACTATATTATTTCAAATTATAAAAGAAAAACGACTTCCTGTACCGACGTGCGCCTGCCCGAACGCCGCAAAGAGAGGGAGACGGGGGATTATATCGAAGTCCCTTGCGCAGAATTTTTGACCGAAATAACGGCTCGATACGTAAAAAAAGCCGTGTATTCTCCCGACGTTTACACTGTGGAAGGGTGCGAACGGTTTTGTCAAAAGGCGAAAAATCTCGGTTTGGAGACGTATATACGTCCGCCGATTTTTGTTGCGGATAGCGAGACAAGCGCTTATGACAAATTGATTAAACTGTTTGACGGTATACTTTGTAATAACGTCGGTTTGATTTTGAGATCGTTGGTGCATCATAAAAAATCGGTTGCCGGTCCGAATCTGAATATTTTTAATACCGAAAATCCGCTGATCGACCTGTGTGACGACTATTTTATTTCGCCCGAATTGAACGGGAATGAAATCAGACCTTTCGAGAGAGGCATTCTGTATATGTACGGACATTTGCCGCTCATGTACCTGTCCTGCTGCCCGCG
Organism: Clostridia bacterium; assembly: GCA_045601385.1. GTDB lineage: Bacteria > Bacillota > Clostridia > Christensenellales > DTU072 > CAG-1782. The sequence goes on from JAZRZM010000008.1 coordinate 50,044, forward strand.
TAAAGTCATGGGACTTAATTGTCAGAATTGCGACGGTAAAAAAATCGAAATAGGCGACAGACTGGGCGAAAGATATACGGTACGAACGGTCCGTTTGAAAAAGGGAGAATGTAAACACTTACTTAAAAACTGCGCCTTGACCGATGTCGGCAACCGTATCAAAGGGCGTAATTATTACTTCGATTTTACCGAAAGTACGCCCGAAGAAGCGGAAGAAGTCTTATTAAACTACTATGAGAGCGGCGATTATGAGCCGAGAGGGACCAATAAATTACATTTAAGCAGAGGAGTTTTGTAATGAAAGAAAAAACGCTTCGCGCGTTGGAGTATTCTAAAATATTGGAGAAAGTCGCTTCGTTTGCGTCGGGTAAAAAGGCAAGAGAGCAGATTCTTGCCATACGACCTATGGATCAACTTATCGAGATAAATGCGGAACTCGATAAAGTCGCCGAAGCCGACAAAGTCCTGTATGAATATGCGATCAGTCCGTCGTTCGGACTGGACGACGTCTCGGACGCCTTGGAAGGGGCGAAAGTATCGCGAACGCTGACTATGTCGGAACTGTTAAAAATCGCCCGTGTTTTGCGTGTTTCGAGATCGATTCAGACGCAAATACTGAAAGTACCCGACGATTCCGTGGTTGCGATCAAAGAGATAGCAAAACTGATTTACGTCAATAAAAAAATGGAAGACGACATCGAAAAATCGATTTTGTCCGACACGGAAATGAGCGATAACGCGTCTACGGCTTTGCGCGTCGTTCGGCAAAAAATCAAAAAAATGGGCGAAAGCATAAAAGCAAAACTATATAATTACGTCAACGCGCCGACTTATGCAAAATATATGCAGGATAACATTATTACGATACGCGAAGACAGATATGTCGTACCGCTGAAAGCCGAGTATAAAGGTATGATTCCGGGGCTTATACACGATCAATCGGCTTCCGGCGCGACTCTTTTCGTCGAGCCGTTTGCTATTGTCGATATGAATAACGACTTAAAGCAACTTCTCATAGAAGAGCAAACCGAAATCGATCGCATTTTGAGAGCCTTTACGGCGCAGGTCGGTTGTGAAGCCGGGTTTATCGGTTATACGTTTGAATTGGTCACGACGTTGGATATTATTTTCGCCAAAGCCGCTTATGCCAATTCGATCGGTGCGGTTCGTCCCGTTTTTAACGATCGGGGATACGTTTGTATCGAAAGCGGACGGCATCCTCTTATTCCGAAAGAAAAAGTCGTCCCCAACAGCGTCACGCTCGGAAAAGACTATTCCATGCTGCTTATTACCGGACCGAATACGGGCGGTAAAACGGTTTGCCTGAAACTGCTCGGTTTATTGGAATTGATGGGAAAATCGGGGATGTTTGTCCCGGCAAGAAGCGCGTCTCTTGCTAATTTTGACAATGTTTTTTCCGATATCGGAGACGAACAGAGTATCGAGCAAAATTTGAGTACGTTCTCTTCCCATTTAAGTAATGTTGTTTCGATTTTGGACGGTCTTACGCCGAACACGCTCGTGCTTTTCGACGAATTGGGCGCAGGGACGGATCCGACGGAAGGAGCAAGCCTTGCGCTTTCCATTGCGTCGCACATTTTGCGCACAGGGGCAAAAGCGGTCATTACGACGCACTATAACGAGTTTAAGGAATATGCCGTCACGACGGACGGCGTCATGAATGCCTGTATGGACTTCGATCCCGTTACGTACAGCCCGACGTACAAATTGATCATAGGCACTCCCGGCGCGTCAAACGCTCTTTTGATCGCCGAAAGACTCGGACTGAATAAAGATATCATCGAGCAGGCAAAACTCGGTATTTCGGCGTCAAAAACGGAATTTGAAAAGGTCATACACTCTTTGGAAGAATCCCGAAAAAAGACCGAGCAGGACGGACTGGAAACGGCGCGTCTTTTGGCGGAAGCAAAAGAGATAAAAAAGAAAGCCGAGGAAGAACGGGACAGACTATACGCACAACGGGAAAGACTGAACGTCAGCGTCAAAAAAGAGACGAAACGGCTCGTCGAGGAAGCGATGGAAGAGGCAAACGAGATAATCGAAGAATTGCGTTCGCTTTTGGACGATCCGAGCGACGCCGCGATTTTCCGCGCGCAAAAATTACGTAAGTCGCTGAAAAAATATATCGTCAACGAAGAAAACGAATTTGAAGGCTTCGGGGAAGAAATTGAGGGTGAAATCGAAAAAGGCGATCGCGTGCTTGTCCGTTCCATCAATTCGGAAGGGGAAGTCGTCGAAATCAATCGGGCAAAGAAAGAGGCGAAAGTCAAACTCGGAAAACTTGTTTCCACTTTTGCTCTGAAAAACCTGCAACGGTTGAAGAATTTGCCCAAGAAGGAAGAGAAAACGGTTATGCCGACCAAAGCGGCGTTGTTTAACGAAACGGTTTCGCCCGTTCTTAATATTATCGGGAAGAACGCCATGGAAGCGCTGGACGAATTGCAGGTGTTTGTTGACAGATGTTTTCGCGCGCGTTTGCACGAGATACAGATTATCCACGGATACGGAGAGGGGATATTGCGTAAGACGGTCGCGGACTATCTCAAATCGAGACCGGATATCGACAGTTTTCGCCTCGGGAACTTCGGCGAGGGTGGCAAGGGGGTAACTTTTGCATACTTTAAGTAATTACTCTTTATCCCGTCGGGTTGAATGCAAAAAGGGAATATACGAAAGAATGCATAACATAAGTCTACTTTTGTGGATATTGACGCTTTTGTCTCTGGTCGGTTTGTTTGTCGGTTTGTGGCTTTTGATAATAACCGCATTATCGGCGGCGTCGGCATGCGTTATAAAAGCGCGGGGAGCCAAAACGCTGTGGACGGTTACCTATACTTTTGACGAAGATACGTTTTCGGTCATCAAGACCGATCTTGCCGGAAAGGAAACGGTTCTCGAAAAACTGCCCGTAACGGAAATAACGTGCGAATTTTGCGACGTTTTACCGGAAAACAAGCACTATTTTTCAGATTTTGACGATTTCGGAATGGAAAAACCGTTGCGGATTATTGCAAAAGAAGCGGATTTTACCGTTTTGTCCGATAAGTATATGTACAGTTTGTTACAAAAAGGGAAAAAGGGAAAAGTATGATTTATCTTGATAACGCAAGTACGACGCCGGTTTTGCCGGAATATGCCGAGATAGTAAAAAAATGCCTTACGGAAGACTTTTTCAATCCTTCCGCGCCTTATGCGCCGTCGGTTGAATTGTCCCGAAAAATAAAAACGGCGCGCGAAAACATTGTGTCGGCTTTGCGCGGAGACGGTACAGTCGTCTTTACTTCGAGCGGTTCGGAAAGCGATAATACCGCGCTTTTTTGTACCAAAAAGCAAAACGGAAGCCGCATTATCGTGTCCGAAAGCGAACATCCGGCGGTCTATAACGCCGCGCAGGAATTGAAGCAGCGCGGATATGACGTCGTTTTTTGCGAAGTCGATAGGTTCGGCAGGGTAAAAGAGGAATCTTTTTTGTCTTTGATGACAAAAGAGACGTCCCTTGTTTCCGTGATGCACGTCAATAACGAAACAGGCGCGGTCAACGATATAAAAAGGCTGTGCGCTTTGGCAAAAAAAATTAACCCCGAAGTGATTTTTCACTCGGACGGCGTGCAAGCCGTCGGAAAGATAAAAGTAAATCTGATTGACCTCGACGTGGATTTGTATTCCGTCAGCGGACATAAATTGCATGCGCCGAAAGGAATCGCCGGTTTGTATATTAAAAAAGGCGTGACAATCCGACCGTATATTTTCGGCGGAGGACAGGAAAACGGACTGCGTTCGTCCACCGAAAACGTCGCGGGCATTCTTGCTTTTTCGGAGGCGGTACAAGCCGCGGTCAAAGGTCAGCGTGAGAATAGCGAACGGGCGGAAAACTTGCGTGAAAAGATGTTTTCGTCTTTACCGTCGGATAGTTTTATGCCGATCGATTGCCCGACGCATTCGCCGTATGTTTTGTGCTTCGCTTTGCGTTACGTACGAGGCGAAGTGATGTTGCACGCCTTGGAAGGCGACGGAGTGTATATCGGTACGGGGAGCGCTTGTTCGAGCAAAAAAGGACATAAACGTCTGTCGTCTTTGCTTGGATTGACGCCTGAGTACGAAAACGGTATTATTCGAGTCAGTTTTAACCGTTTTACCGCAGAAAACGACATTGATTATTTTATAAACAGTATTAAAAAAGAATACGAATTGCTAAAAAAATACGTCAGAGGATAATAAAAATGGAAAAAATAATTTTAATTCGCGTAGGGGAACTTTTTTTGAAAGGGAACAACAAACGGTATTTTATGGATTTGTTGAAAAACAATATTCTCGCCGCTCTTTCCGATTTTTCTTTTTCTTTCAAGAACGCTCAAAGTCGGATGTTCGTGGAAAAATACGATCCCGAAGACGAAGAAAGTATCATTCGTCGTCTGACGTGCGTTTTCGGTATATCGAGCGTCAGTCCCGCCGTAAAAATCAAGACGGACTTTGCCGCGCTTCGTTCTCTTTGCGACGAGATTTCCCCGAAAGAAGGCAATTTTCGCGTGACGGTTAACAGGGCGGATAAAAGAATCGAAAAAAAATCGTTCGAGATCGCCGGCGATATCGGCGGTTATATGCTTTCCAAAGAAAAAGGAAGAAAAGTAAATCTGTTTACCTATGATTTTGACGTCAACGTCGATATGAGGGAAGACGGTTATTCTTATGTTTTTTATAAAAAAATAAGCGGTGCCGGTGGGTTGCCCGTCGGTTGCGGCGGAAAGGGTATGCTTCTTTTGTCGGGCGGTATAGACAGTCCGGTCGCCGCATACAGCATGGCAAAACGCGGCGTTCGGATTTGCGCCGTCCATTATCACAGTTTTCCGTACACGAGCGAACTTGCGAAAGAAAAGGTGCTGAATCTTGCCAAAATACTTGTTCCGTACTGCGGCGAAATCGAATTGACGGTGATTCCGTTTACCGATATTCAGTATGCGATTAAAGAGAATTGCCCCATCGAATACATGATTACGATTATGCGCCGATTTATGATGCGGATAGCGGAAAGGCTCGCGGTCTGCAAGAAGTGCGGCGCGCTTATTACGGGCGAAAGCCTCGGTCAGGTAGCAAGTCAGACGATGGAAAGTATCAACGTGACCAACAGCGTCGTGACCTTGCCTGTTTTTCGACCTTTAATCGGTCGTGATAAAACGGAAATAATCGATATTGCTCAAAAAATAGGCACGTTTGAAACAAGCATTTTACCGTATGAGGACTGCTGTACCGTCTTTTTGCCGAAGAATCCGGTCATAAAACCGACGATGGAACGCGCCGTCGAATATGAAAATCGTATCGCAAACCGCGAAGAATTACTGGAAAACGCTATTCGTAACGCCGAAATTATCACAATCCGATAAAGGATAATTTGTCCGACGTGTAGCCTAAAAATTCGTCTTGGTAATACAACGCGAGATAATAACTGTATATTCCGTGATCTTGCAGTGCGTTTTTTGGAAGGATATCTCCGTTTTCGACGGGGAATTCTTTTGTTTCCCGCGATAAAAGATTTTTTTCAATCAATTTATACCGATAGGGCGAAGAGGCTTCGATTTGTATTCTTTTTTTGTCGTTTTCTTCGATAAACGAGAAAGAAACCTTATCAATTTCGAAGTACGGCGAGTATTCTTCCGGACAGTTTGCCGTGGAAAAAAGCGCCGTTTTTCGGCACGTTTTCGGTGTGTGGGGATGTGCCCGCATGATTACCCGATCGGTTTGTAAAGCGTAGGAGTCGATTTCCGTTTCGATAACGGAGTCGGGGCGAGAGAACGTCGTTACTTTCGGCTCGTGTATATTTTTGTATATATAAGCGGCAAGCAGGGACGGATAATTGCTTCCCGTTGTTTCCACACCGGTCGTTTTGTCCCCGATAAGGTCGCCGTACCATACGCAAAGAGTGTTTTCGGGCGTGTACGAAAGGCTCCACGCGTCGGAATTGAGTTCGTCGTTTCTTCCGCCGGCGTTTGTTCCCGTCTTTGCGGCGATATCGTAGGAAAAACCGTTCAGTTTTCTCGATGTGCCGTCCCGAACGGCGGAAACAAGCATCGAAGTGGTTAAATATGCGGCGTCAGAGGATAAAGCACGCGACGAACGCATGTCGTTTTTGTACAGAACGGTTCCGTCTTCGCCGAGAATTCTTTTGACAAAAGCGACATTTTTATGCATGCCTCCGCACGCAAGAGTCATATATGCTTCGGTCAATTCGGGCAGGGTAAGTCCGTAGGTCATTCCGCCCAACGCAAGCGCATAGTCGGCGTCGCTCTCGTTAAAGACAAATCCGCATTTTGTTGCGATTTCTTTTGATTGTTCCAAACCCGTTTTTTCAAGCAAAGAGACGGCGACGGTATTTGTCGAACGTTTGACCGCTTCTTCGGCGGTAATCCAACCGGAATAAGTCTTTTCATAATTTTTCGGTTTATAGCCGTGAATATCGATCGGTACGTCCGCCAGCGGCGTTTGCGTAGTAATGATTCCTTTTTCGAGAGCGGGAGCGTAAACCAAAATCGGTTTTGCGCAGGAAGCCGGACTGCGGCGGACGGCAAAAATGTCGAAAGGGACGTCGGAATAAAACGCCGAGATGCCCCCGGTTTCGTTTTCGGCAAGGAGCGAAGCACGGGAGGCACTTTTTTCATACTTGTTTTTGCATTTTAATCGGTCGGAAAGGGTGGCGTTATACAAAACATTTTGTTTATATTCGTCGCAGTATGTCTCTATAACGTACGGCGAACAAATCAATTCTTTTTCACTGATACCGAGAATCCGCGCGCTTTCTTGCAAGGCGGCGGCAAAATACGGAGAAAATACACCCGGTTCGGTAGTGGGCGGAGTAAAACGGTAAGCAAGAGCCGTTTCGTATTCCGAACGGGTTATATAACCTTGTTCCGCCATAAGACGTAAGACGAGGTTTTTTCTTTGCTCGGAAAGATCTTTGTTTTCTTCGGGAGAGTAGCGCGTAGGGTTTTTGACGATTCCGGCAAGTATAGCGCCTTCGGCAGGGGAAATTTCGGACGGTTTTTTCCCAAAATAATTCCTGCACGCACTGTCGATGCCGTAGATTCCGTTTCCGTAATATATGGCGTTCAGATACAGTTCGAGGATTTCTTCTTTGGAATAATTTTTTTCTATTTGTCGGGCAAGTCGCATCTCTTTTATTTTTCGGGAGACTGTTTGTTCGGAAGTCAGTTGTGTATTTTTGGCGAGTTGTTGCGTGATTGTCGAACCGCCCTGCTTGATCTTGCCCGATTGCAGGTTTTTGACAAACGCGCCGGCAGTGCGGTAATAATCGATTCCGTTATGATCGAAAAACCGTTTGTCTTCCAGGGCGACAAACGCATTGATTATATTGACGGATATGTCGGAGTAGGGGATATAGCGATAGATTTTCCCGTTATCGATCTCGTTATTTTGTGTATCGACGACGCATATTTCCGCTTTTTGTGCCGCAAGAGCGTTTTTGTCCAGATTTTGAGAAAAATAAACGGAAGTGAACCATATTGCACCAATAACTATTATAAATAACGATATAAATAAGAATACTAATAGCATTTTTTTTATTAAAATAGAATTATTTTTCATAGAAATAGTATGCGGTTTCCCTATCCGTTTATGCGACGGCGAGAAAAACTTTCTCCCTTTGCTTGCGTGATTTTCTTTTTTTTACTATAATATAGTTTATGAATAAGTATTATTACATATTTACCTACGGTTGTCAGATGAACGTGCATGAATCGGAGAAAATAGCCGGCATGCTTGTCAATATCGGATATTCTTCGTGCGACGACGCGGAAAAAGCGGACGTGATTGTTTTTAATACTTGCTGTATACGAGATACGGCGGAAAAACATATTCTCGGCAATATCGGCGATATTAAGCATCTGAAAAGACAAAAACCCTCCTTGATAGTGGCTGTGGTGGGATGTATGACGCAGCAAAACGGGGAAAAAGAATCGTTGAAAAAGAAGTTTCCTTTCGTTAATATTATTCTCGGCACCGATAATTTGTCTCTATTGCCCGACGCCGTCGAATCCATTGTTGCCAAGCGTAAAAAGTTTGTTTCCTGTATCCATGACGAGCCTTTTGCGGATTTGAACGAATCGACGCCCGTTTATCGGACGAGCGGCACCAACGCGTGGGTTAATATTATGTACGGTTGCGATAATTTTTGCACCTATTGTATCGTTCCGTACGTGCGCGGCAGGGAAAGAAGCCGAGATCCGAAACATGTTCTCGACGAAGTCAAACGTCTTATCGATCTCGGATATCCCGAAATCACTTTGTTGGGACAAAATGTGGATTCTTATCGCTTTGGGGAGTACGATTTTGCATATTTATTGGAAAATATCGCTAAAATCGACGGAAAATTCCGGTTGCGTTTTATGACGTCTCATCCGAAAGATTTTAACAGTCGCGTGATAGATATCATCGCGTCGTCCGATAATATCTGCAACAATATCCATTTACCCGTACAATCCGGAAGCAACCGCGTATTAAAACTGATGAACAGGAAGTATACGCGAGAGCGCTATTTGGAAATTATTGAGGAAATCCGTGCAAAATTGCCCGACGTCGGTATTACTTCCGATATTATGACGGGTTTTCCGACGGAAACGGACGAAGACTTTTACGATACCGTTTCGCTTATGGAAAAGGTTCGGTTCAGCAATGCGTTTACCTTTGTTTATTCTCCCCGGCAAGGGACTGTCGCGGCGAGAATGGAACAACTTGATCCTGCCGTGAAACAAAAGAGAATCACCGAACTTGTCGCTTTGCAAAACCGTATCAGCGCCGAAATCAGCGCCGATTATATCGGAAAAACGGAAGAAATTTTGGTTGAAGACGTCAGTCCGAAACAGGACGGATTTGTTTGCGGACGGACGGAAAGCGGCAGATTAGTGACATTTGAAGGGAAAAAAGAACTTGTCGGACGGTTTGTTACTGTCAAAATCGACAGCGCAAGAAGTTCGGCGTTATTCGGGAGTATTGTATTATGAGTGTTGATAAAGAATCGGGACAGTTGTCGAAGATGATGCAACGGTATTGGAATATAAAAGATCAGTATTCCGATACGATCGTTTTATTCCGTTTGGGCGATTTTTACGAAATGTTTTTCGATGACGCCGAAAAAGCAAGTCGTATTCTCGATCTTACGCTTACGGCAAGGTCGTGCGGCGATAAGCGGAAAGCCCCGATGTGCGGCGTCCCGTATCACGCGGTCGATACGTATGTTTCCAAACTGGTTGCCGAAGGGGAAAAAGTCGCTATTTGCGAACAACTGACGCGCCCGGGCGAGGGGCCGAAGGGCGAACAACTGAAAAGGGACGTCGTGCGCGTTATTACGCCGGGAACAAACACGATCGAAGAAATGCTCGACGGGACGGTAAACCACTATCTATGTGCCGTTTACGGCGAGAAAGAAGACATTGCCGTCGCTTCGCTGGATATTGTTACCGGAGAACTTTTTGTGCGTAATTTTTCCGATTCCGATTTGTTCGGATGCGAAGATTATTTGATGGGCTTAAATCCGAGCGAAATTATCGCGCCTGCCGATATTTGCGATAGCAGTCGCTCGCTTTCTACCGTTTCCGCAGGGAAAATGGTACGTTTTTCGCCTTATTATGATTATAGTTTTTATCTCGATAACGCCAAGAAAAGTATTCAAAAGCAGTATAACGTGATCGGAGTCGAGGGGCTCGGGTTGGAAGAAGACAAGTTTGTCGCCGTTATCGGCGCTCTCGGGGGCTTGCTTGATTATGTGGCAAACACGCAAAAGAGGGTTTTGGCGCATCTTTCCATGCCGAAACTTGTTTCGCCGTCCGACGAAATGTATATCGACTACAATACGCGACGGAATCTTGAATTGACCGAGACGCTTTCGGACGGAAAGAGGGCGGGGAGCCTTATTTGGGTTCTGGACAGAACAAAAACGGGAATGGGCGCAAGAATGCTCCACAGTTGGCTGCTTCGACCGCTCCGGGACTTAAAATCGATTACTTATCGGCAAGAGGCGGTCGCCGAATTGACAAAAAACAGTTTGCATCGTGCCGCGGTCGGTTCCGCCTTGGAACCGATACGGGATCTCGAACGTTTGATTACAAAGATATCGTACGGTTCGATTATGCCGCGAGACTGTATCTCTTTGCTGATATCGCTCGGGCAGTTGCCCGTTTTTAAGAAAGTCGTAGACAAGTTGCGTTCACCGTATTTTGTCGATATAGCGCAGAGTTATATTGATTTTTCCGACCTGACGGCACTTTTGAAGCGGACGATCAATCCCAACGATACGCCTGCGACCTTGAAAGACGGAAAATATATTGCCGACGGTTGTAATGAAGAATTGGATCGACTTCGTAAAATAAAAGTGAATTCGCAAAAGATACTGGACGAATTTGAGGCGCGCCAACGCGAAATCACGGGCGTACCGTCCTTAAAGGTGGGATATACGCGCGTTTTTGGGTACTATATCGAAATATCGAAAGCCAAAAAACCGGACGTTTTGCCCCACGATTATGTCAGAAGACAGACTATTCTGAACGGCGAAAGATATGTCAACGAAGAGCTATTGGCGATAGAAAAAGATTTATTGACCGCCGCGGATAAAGCGTTGGAACTGGAAAATCTTATTTATGACGACTTAAAAAAGACGTTGGTCACGTATATCGCGCCCCTCAAAAAGACGGCGGCTTTCGTCGGACAAGCCGACTGTTTGTATTCGCTTGCGGTCGTCGCTGCCGAAAACAAATATGTCTGTCCGAAAATTACCGAAAACGGCTCGCTTTCCATCACGGACGGCAGACATCCCGTCGTTGAAAAATTGCTCAAACGGAACGAGTTTGTCCCCAATGACGTGTCGCTCGGGGCAGACAGTCCGATTTCTATTCTGACCGGACCGAATATGGCGGGAAAAAGCACCTACATAAGGCAGGTCGCGCTGATTGTTCTGATGGCGCATATCGGCAGTTTTGTGCCGGCTTCCAAAGCGGAAATCGGACTTGTCGATCGCGTTTTTACACGAGTCGGCGCAAGTGACAATATGGTAAGAGGGCAAAGTACGTTTATGGTGGAAATGCTCGAAGTAGCTAATATCCTGAACAATGCGACTTCTAAAAGTCTGCTTATTTTAGACGAAATCGGACGCGGAACGTCCACTTTGGACGGATTAAGTATCGCGTGGGCAATCGTCGAGCAAATCGCCGTCAGAATCAAGGCAAAAACTTTGTTCGCCACCCACTATCACGAATTGATCGAATTGGAAAAATTGCTTGCCGGCGTTAAAAATTATCGCGTTCTTGTACAGGAAAACGAGAAAGGTATTGCTTTTCTTTACAAAATCGCACGAGGCGGAGCCAATCGGAGTTTCGGTATTGAAGTCGCCGCCTTGGCAGGTGTGCCGCCACGCGTCGTGGCGAGAGCGAAAGATATTCTGAACGCATTGTCCAAGACGCACGAATTGAGCGGCGATTTACAGGATAAGATGGCGCAAGCGACCGTCGAAACCGCCGTTTTGTGCGATCAGATGTCGTTTTTCCCGCAAGACGAAACGTTTACGGAAATCAAAAAAATCTTATCCGAAACCGATCCGAACCGTTGCACACCGATGGAAGCGTTGACTATACTTGCCGACTTGAAAAAATTATCGGAAAAAAAATAAAAAGGTGACTTTATGGGCGTAATCAATCAACTGGACAGAACCGTATATAACAGAATATCGGCAGGGGAAGTCGTCGAAAATCCGGCTTCCGTCGTGAAAGAACTGGTAGAAAACGCGATTGACGCCGGTTCGACGGAAATAGCCGTATCCATCGAAAGCGGCGGGATAAAATCGATTATTGTATCGGATAACGGTTGCGGCATGGAAAGAGAGGATATTCAGAATTGTATTTTGCCCCATGCGACCAGTAAAATCAATACGGTGGAAGATCTCGGCACTATTTCCACGCTCGGATTCCGCGGAGAAGCGCTTGCCAGTATATGCGCGGTGTCGAAGATGACGATTCGTTCTTTTTTTGTTAAGGACGAAAAAGCCAATTATATCAAAACGGAAGGGGGCGAAATCGTCGAAACGGGAGAATGCACGCTCGGAAGCGGGACGACGATGGAAGTGGAGTCGTTGTTTTACAACACCCCTGCGCGGTATAAATTTTTGAAACAGCCGAAAGGGGAAGAGAATGCCGTTACGCGTTTGATGAACGAAATCATTTTGTCGAATCCGTATATCGAGTTTTTGTATACCGTAGACGGAGAAACGGTTTATTCTTCGGACGGAAACGGCTTGGAAAGCGCGATTTGTACGGTTTTCGGAGCGAAAACATTTGAAGAAATGATCCCTTTCAAAATCGAGGATAACGGATACGTCGTTTCCGGATTTACCGCAAGACCGGCAAGTTGTGCCATAAAAGGAAACAAAAATAACGAAATATTTATTGTGAACGGACGTCTTTTTACGGACGAAACGATGCAAATCGTCGTGGCGAACGCGTACGGAAACCATTTGATGCACCGTTCTTTTCCGTCCGTTATCGTCGATATTGTCATGCCGTTTGACGAAGTGGACGTCAACGTGCATCCGGGTAAACGAGAAGTCAGATTCAGTGATTCAAGACGCATCTGCGGTTTTGTGTATAATGCGATTAAGGACGCTTTGCAGAAAGATGAAGAAAATAAAACGAAAAACCTTATTGAAAGCCTGACCGTAACGGATTCCGAAGAAAATAGGGAGGGAAAACAACCTTTTGTGCCGGAAGGCGGCGACGGTTTAACGGCAGTATTGTCCGATCCTGTAAAAGTCGACGACGTTTTTTATGACGACGATGAAAAAATGGATTTGGTAAAAGTGTACGGCGCCGATATTTTTGAAAAAGGGGAAAAAGAAAAAGCGGCAAATCGATTTGGCTTTGGTTTATCCGACAAGAAAAAGAAGAAAAATATCGACATCGAATACGATGAGGAAGAAGACGCGACCTGGACGGAAAAAATATATATTCCGGATGGATGGGCAGAACAAATAAGAAGCAGACGCGTGCTCGGACAGTTGTTTAAGACGTATATCGTTATTGAAATGGGCGATAACGTTTATCTTATCGATCAGCATGCCGCGCACGAAAGAATGCTTTTTAACCAATTTACGAGAGAATTGAAGCATGCTCTTCGCGTTCAGGATTTACTTTTGCCGCGCGTGGTGGAAGTTGATAAAGAACATGCGGCGTTTTTTGCCGAACACATAGGGGATTTTGCCGCATTGGGCTTTGCGATCGAGGCGGACGAGGAGGTCGTTTCCGTATATTCGATCCCGACGTCTCTGACGGGACTTGATATCGATCGGTTTATCGAAAACGTGAATATTGAGGCAAACGAAATAAAAGATCTGTCCGATTTGTCGACTTTCCGTGACAAATTGGCGCAAATGGCATGTAAGGCGGCGATAAAAGCAGGCGATATTATGGCGGATAAACAGGCGGAATATTTTTTGGACGAATATCTGACGGAAAACGCGCCGCAACAGTGTCCGCACGGAAGACCGATCGTAGTTACCGTCAGTAAGAGAGAAATCGAAAAAATGTTCGGGAGAGTACTATGATTATAGCCATAGGCGGCGCGACGGCGACGGGAAAAACGGCGCTCGGCGTTCGTCTTGCGCAGGAATTGGACGGAGAGGTTATCAGCGTCGATTCCATGCAAATTTATAAAGGTATGGATATAGGCACGGCGAAAGCGACCGAAGAAGAGAAACAGGGGATACCGCATCATTTGATCGACGTCGTTGATCCGAAAGAGTCGTTCAGCGCGGCAGATTTCAGTACGCTTGCCGAAAAAACGATTTCCGATATAGAAAGCAGGGGAAAGACGCCGATTATGGTAGGCGGAACGGGACTGTATTTCAGTTCGGTTCTGTATCGGTTCGGACACGGCGACTACGAAGAAAAATTACGTGAAGAACTGAATGTGCAAGCGGAACGGTTCGGCGCGGAATATATGTGGCGCGAATTGCAAAAAAAAGACGAAAAAGCGGCGGAAAAGATCCATCCGAATAATGTAAAACGCGTTTTGCGCGCTTTGGAGGTGGTAATATTGACAGGGAAATCGATAACGGAACAAAACGATAAAGAAAAGGATATGCGCGCGCATCTTTTATATGCCGTTGAGATGGACCGCGGGATGTTGTATCAAAAAATCGACGCGAGAGTAGAAAAAATGTTTTCGGACGGACTGACGGACGAAGTTTTCGGCTTGATAAAAAACGGCGTCGATTTTTCCATGCAAAGTATGCAGGCGATCGGTTATAAAGAGTTTAAGCCGTATTTCGACGGCGAAAACGATATCGATTCGGTCAAGGAAACAATCAAACAACATAGCCGTAATTACGCAAAAAGACAAATAACCTGGTTCAAAAGAATGGAAACATGTAAATGGCTTGAAAATACGGATATTTATGAAAAAACACAAAAAATTGTGCTTGACTATAACATTATATGCAATAAAGTAGAATAGGAAAATGTAAAATGGAACAAAATGAAGCAAAAAAACTGGTTGAAAAATGCGAAAAAGCGGCAAAAAAAGAATTTCAAAAAATAGCGGATATCGCCTTACGCAATCAAGAAAAAGTCTTGAAAGCGTTTGAAAAATACCGTTTGTCCGGGACTCATTTTATCGGAACTACGGGCTACGGCTATGACGATGCCGGCAGAGAGACTCTGAATAAGGTGTTTGCGGAGATTTTTTCGACGGACGCGGCTATCGTTTCTCCGTTGATAGCAAACGGAACGCACGCGATCAGTCTGACGTTGTTCGGGTTGCTTCAAAGGGGCGATCTGCTAGTCAGCATTGCCGGCAAACCGTATGACACGCTTGACGAGGTGATTTCCGGTGACGGAAACGGCTCGTTAAAAGATATGGGGGTGCGCTTTGAACAATGCGATTTGACCGTACGCGGTGATTTTGACTGGAAAGCGATCAGACATCTTTTGGCAAAAAAACCAAAAGTCGTATTCGTTCAACGATCCAAGGGTTACTTATGGAGAGATGCTTTATCTGTCGAAAAAATCGGAAAAGCCGTCGAATTTGTAAAAAAAATAAACAGCGATACTCTTGTCGTTGTGGATAATTGCTATGGCGAATTCGTACAGGATATCGAGCCGACCGACGTCGGAGCCGACGTTGCCGTCGGTTCGCTCATCAAGAATATCGGAGGCGGCATTGCGCCGACCGGTGGTTATATTTGCGGCAATCAAGATTCTATCGATCGTATTGCGCGACGCTTGACGGCACCGTCTTTGGGACTTGAAGTCGGCTCGTATCTGCCGGGTTATTTACCGTTTTTCCAAGGATTATTTCTTGCGCCGTCTACCGTTAAGAATGCGTTGATGGGTAATGTTTTGAGCGGCTATTTATTCAGGGAACTCGGTTTTGAAACCATGCCGAAAGCCGGCGAAATGCCGCACGACATTATCAAAAGTATTCGATTTGATTCCGCCGAACGTATGGTCGATTTTTGTCGGATGATTCAAAAACTGTCTCCCGTGGAAAGTTTTGTTTCGCCCGAGCCGTGGGCGATGCCCGGATATACGCACCCGGTCGTAATGGCTGCCGGTACCTTTATTCAAGGCGCTTCACTCGAATTGTCCGCCGACGGTACTGTTCGCGAGCCGTACGTCGTTTACCTGCAAGGCGGGCTTACGTACGAGCATTGTAAACTTGCTTTGACTGCTGTCGTTGAAAAATTGGGTTAAAATAGAGTTGTTTCCCCTTTTATGGCGTTATCTTTTCGCAAAATGTGGATTTTGCGAAAAGATAAAAAGACGGATTTGTGTACGGATTTTCTATGCCTATTAGAATTTTTGTGACTTTTTCGGGTAAATATGCTATACTGTATGCAAGATGGATAAATATGTAAATGCGCGTAAACAGTTATACACGGAAAAACTGCGCGCCCTTTTGCCGTCGCTTCCGTCATTTTGTACCGATTTTTTTATATCGATCGATTCTTCAACAACGGTTTTGACACGATATAATTATGCCCTTGATTTGCGCATTTTTTTCACCTATCTGACCGATGAAGGCATGCTTTTCCCCGGAAAAACCCCTTCCGAAATCGATTTGGATGATATGGACAAGATCACGACATCCGATGTCGAACGATTTTTGGCGTATCTCGGCAGTTATAATTCTCCCCTTGCTAAATTGCATCGGGAAGATAATTTATCGGCAAAAGCGCGAAAATACTCGGCAATTCGCTCTCTTTTTAAGTATTTGTATAAGAATGAAAAAATCAAACAGAACGTCACGACGAGGATTTCCGCGCCGAAAATCCCCGAAAAAGCCATTGTTCGTTTGGATGAGGACGAAGTCTCCGACGTATATGACGCGCTTGCCTCCACCGGCAATTTTATTTCCGAACGGCAAAACAATTACAATGCGAATAATACGCAAATTCGCGATAACGCCATCGTTTCTCTTCTGCTCGGTACGGGAATCCGCGTCAGCGAATGCGTCGGGTTGAACGTAAACGATCTGAATTTTCGGGATATGACTTTTCTTGTGACAAGAAAAGGCGGAAAACAAGCGATTCTGTACTTTAACGAAGAAATTGCCGCCGATCTTGACTTGTATCTGAAGTTCAGGGAAGAACAACTTGTGAGTAAAAAAATCGATCCTGCCACCGTCGACGCCCTCTTTTTGTCAACGCAAATGAGACGTATTTCCGTTCGTGCCGTTGAAATTATGGTCAAGAAATATACGGAAGTGGCGACTCCCTTGAAAAATATAACCCCGCATAAATTCCGGAGTACGTACGGGACGGCTTTATATCGTGCAACAAAGGATATTTATGTCGTCGCGGAAGTGTTGGGGCACTCTGATGTTAATACAACGAAAAAGCATTATGCCGCGTCCGATGACGATATTCGGAAAGAAGCAAGCAAAAAAGTGAATTTTCGCAAAAAAACTTCCGATGACGACGAATAAGGCTTTATCCCCTCTTTTGCGCCCTATTTTGTCAAAATATTTCCTAATATTTATATAATTTACAAATATTTTTATTGCTAAATATTGACAAAAAAGTGATAAACGTTTATAATTTTTTCAGATATATAGAAAAAGGAAGGACTTTTTTTATGGCTGTTGATAAAAAACAAACGGAATCCGAAACGGCAAAACTTTTTCGGAATCGAATGGACGTTTTTATCCTGAGCGCTTTGAATGAAAAAAACGGCGAAGGTTACGGTTATGACGTAATTACATATTTGCAGGAGCAAACGAAAGGTCAGTTCAAAGTCAAGACGGTATCTACGATTTATAACACGCTAAAACGGCTTGAAAACCTTGGTTACATCACTTCTTATAAAGGAGGCAGCGAAAGCAACGGCGCGGCGCGGGTGTATTATTCTTTGACCGACGAAGGAAAAGACTATCTTTCCAATGAACGCCGCGAATGGCGATATATCCGTACAATGCTCGATAATCTTGTTACCGATGAACCTTTCGATCTTGAACAGGAAAAACCGCCTTATGCGGCAAGCGAATTAAAACCGATTACAAAACGTTCTCGGCAAGAAACGGACGAGGAAGAAAAAGAACCTGCGGCGACGAATTATACCGATTATGCCGAAGACGCCTTATTTGACGACGACGCATTGCATATAGAACCGCAAACGGATACGGCGGTTGATACAGTCGCAAGAGAAAAACTTTTTTCCGACGCCGCCGCTTCCCCTGCTCCGCTGATCCACGAGCCATTGACAGACGCTGTGCCGACCGACGATCCTACGCGTAAAAAAGAAGCGTTTGATTTGCTTTTTGCACCGAAAGCAGAAAAATCGCCGGAACAAATTGTTTCCGAAAAAAAATCGGAAGAGTCTTTTTCCGACAATACGTCGCAAAATATCCCCATGTTTTCCGTGCCGCAAACCGTTTCAATGCCCGATTCTTTTGATCGTGAAAAAGAATTACGTGAAAAAGAATTACAGGAAAAAGCGCAAAAATTGGATGATTTATTGTACGGAGGTTCTCGTAATAACGAGTCCGAAGAATCCGCCATATCATCGTCAGCGGAGGATTCGGTTATTCCCGAACCGGTAGATGTCTTTACTCTGGAAAGCGAAGAATCGGAAATGCCGACGGAAATTGAAAAGCAGGACGAATTATTGCCGTATATGGAGCAATTCAGAGAAAAACTGCAAAAAGACGGCTATACTCTTTCCACGTTTGAAGAAAAAAGAAAAACGAATACGATTCGATATTTCTTTTCCAATAAAATCAACATGATGGCGTGTCTTGGCGGACTTTTATGGTTGGTTGTTTTGTCGCTCGCTTTGTATCTTTTCAAAGATATTTTTGCCGTGACAATAGAAGAAATCGGCGGCGTGTTAATCGGCGGCGCTGTCGTTTGCCTCGGTTTCTTTTTCGCTTATATCGCAAAACCCAATAAGAGAAAAAAAGATGTTGTGAATCTGAAAACGGTAAATGGCGTTATGTGTATGCTCTTTTTGCTATTGGCGACCGTGTCTCTTGCCGTCTATTTGTTTATTCCGCAAGGGTATTCTTTGCTTTCCGCACCTGTATACGTCCCGACGATTTTCGGTACGGTATTCCCCTTTTCGGGCATGATGTATTCCGTCCTGTATCGTTCCGAACGGTTTTTCCTGAAATAAAAAGGAATATCAGAAGTTAATATCCTTATCTGTCGATTCGATAAGTTCCGAAGCCCGCTTGTATGCAAGATTTGTCTCTCTGGCAAGTTCCTGCATCAGGCGGATTTCTCTTTCTTCCGGTGTTTCTTTCGGTTCCGGTTCGACCGTCTCGGTTGTTTCTTCTTCGACAGGTTCGGGAATTACTTCCTCTTCGACCGCTTCTTCGACGACCTCATCAACAACAGGCGGCATTTTTTCGCGCCTTTGTTCCTCTTCTTTTTCTATTTTGATTTTGTAAAGTTTGTTTATGTCAACAAGAACGGGACGCCCTGTGATTTTTGTAATCAATTTGTACATCAATGCTTCTATTTTGTCCGCTTTTTTCCATGTAATAATAAAAAGCGCAACAAAAGCGGCAATAATAACTGCCCAAACGGCAATTCCCCACACTGTGTTAAGCGGTATCAGTTGCGTAAGTCCTGTGGAAAAATGCAATAAAAACACTGTCGCCGCGACGTTCAGCGGACGCGAAATAATCTGTACGGTGGTAAAACCGAGATAGGACATCGTGGTAAGACCGGCAATCATACAAAGCACGTCGTCGGGAAAAACGGGCAATATGAACATATATATCAACATGATCTTGTCTTTTCCTTTGACAAGATCGTTGTATTTTAACAAAATCTTTTCCCCTGCTACCCATTTTACAAGACGAACGCCGAAAGTTCGTCCCAAAAAGAAAGCAAACAAAGATCCGATCCATAAACCGACGCAACTGTACAAGATGGCGAGCCACGGATTTTGCCCGCAAATATAGTAAGCCGCTCCCGTTACAATCGATGACGGTATCGGTACGAATGTGACTTGTAAAAACTCTATGACGATAATAGCGACGCCGACCCATTTGCCGTATTTTTCTTCAAGTATGTTACTTAATGCCATTGCGTCTTCCGCGTTAATAATTTCGTCAAGTATTCCCGATTTCAGGACAAGCGCAACCGCTACGAGAATGATTATGCCAAAATACGTGACAAGCGTTGCTATTTTGAAAAGAGACAGTTTGTTTTTGAGTATACCGATCAAAAAGAGACATAGCACAACGGGTACGCAGATATAGAGGGCAAGCGCGACGTATTTTGATAAATACATCCCTGCCCAATATACGGTTAAACCTAATAGCAAAGTACCGAAAATGGATAAAAGTAAGCGCCCTACGTCTTTTTTTGACAGTTTTTTAGTCATCGCTCTCTCCCAGTTTTTTGATTTCGTTTCGGGCAAGTTCGTCGCAACGGTTATTGTATTCGTTATCGGCGTGTCCTTTTACTTTGACAAAAGAAACTTTGTGTTTTTTTGTTTGAATCAATAACGCTTTCCATAGGTCGGCGTTTTTGACAGGTTCTTTCCCGGCTGTTTTCCAGTTGTTTGCGATCCACCCACCGATCCATTCTTTCAAAAAGGGATCGAGCGAGTAAGCACTGTCGCTGTATACGGTTACGTCGCAAGGCTCTTTCAACTGCATCAGCGCGTTGATAATAGCAAACAGTTCCATACGGTTATTGGTTGTATTCGGATATCCGCCGGTTATGATTTTTTCAATACCGCGATATATCAGAATAGCCGCCCAGCCACCCTTTCCGGGGTTGTTGCTGCATGCGCCGTCGGTGTAAATGTCAACGTGTTTCAAGTCTTACCCCTTGCTCAATTCTTCGCTTCTTTTTCGACATGCGTTGATGCCTTGTATAATGATGTCTTCCAGACCTTTTTGCCGATATATATCGACGGCTTGTATTGTCGTGCCGCCTTTGCTGCATACTTTTTCAGTCAGAACGGATAATTCTTCGGATGAGCGCCGTATCATTTCGGCTGTTCCGATCAATGTATTGACGGTGAGAATTTTGCTTTGTTCTTCACTTAATCCGCCGCTTATGCCGCCTTTTATCATTGCTTCGGCAAACATATAAACGTACGCAGGACCGCTTCCGCTGACGCTTGTCACCGCGTCAAAATATTTTTCTTCTATCTCGATGACTTCGCCGCAGGACATAAGCATTTTCATGATTAAGGCTTTTTTGTCGGGTAAAACGCGGTCGAAAACAACGGCGCATACGCCTTTTCCGAGTTGGCACGGTGTGTTCGGCATAACGCGCACAATCGGACAAGGATAGTTTATTTTGGTCCGTATCGATTCTGTCGTAACTCCTGCCATGATGGATAAAACCGTATTATGTTCCCCAAACGATACCGATTCGGCTACGGACGGGAAGTGTTGCGGTTTTACGGAAAGCAAAACGATTTCGGCGGAATCGACGAGTTGTTGGCAGGAAGAAAAAGTCGTATATTCTTCGGAAAAGGATTTTAGTTTTTCCGTATCAACGTCAAATAAGGCTATTTCGCTTTTTTTCAAGACATTATTCGCGGTTACGCATGTCAATATGGCTTGTCCCATCGTTCCTGTGCCGATTATTCCTAATTTATATCGCATTTCTTCTCCTATATTAGGTAAAATTCTTGACTATATTTCTTTTTTACTATATAATATAGATACTTTTTTAGGGGAGTGGCTCAATGGTAGAGCAGCGGTCTCCAAAACCGCTGGTTGCGTGTTCGAATCGCGTCTCCCCTGCCAAAGTTCCGGATATTGCAGTTTGCGGTGTTCGGAACTTTTTCTTTATTAGTATTTTACAGTAATTTATAAAAAATGTCAATTTTATAGAAACAACAAAAAAGAGTTTGGGTAAAATGCCCAAACTCTTTTGATTGATACTTATTGATCGACAATAATTATTTGTCTTCGTCTTCGGTTGCAAGTTTAAGTTTGTCAAACAAAGCGCCGAGACTGACGTTCGAACCACCGGATACGAAGTTATGCGGACCTTCGTCTTCAACTTCTTCCTTGCCCTTCTTGCCTTTTTTGTCTTTTGCGATTTTTCCGTCTTTCTTGCTTTCGTCCGACGCGTCCTCTTCTTTGGTATCAACGACGACCTCTTCGACCGGCAATGCTTCTTTGATGCTCAACGTAATTTTTTCGTCATCGTAGTTCATAACTTTGACTTTGACTTCGTCTCCTTCTTTTACGGAAGAATCATTGATGTTTTCAAGGAAACCGCGTTGTACTTGGCTGATGTGAACGAGTCCGTCTAATCCGGGTTCGAGTTCGACAAATACGCCGTATTTCATGACTTTTGCGACTTTTCCGTCAACTATGGTACCGATCGGATATTTTTCTTGGGCGATTTCGATGGGCTTCTTTTGAAGTTGTTTGTAGCCGAGACCGATCTTTCCGTTTTCTCTGTCAACGCTCAATACGATAAAGTCGTAGATTTTATTGATTTCGAGGACGTCGCCCGCTTTGATATCGCGGCGTTTGCTCCATGTAAGGTCGCTGTTATGAACAAGACCGTCCATATATTTCAGACTGACAAACGCGCCGAAATCGGCAAAACGTTTTACCTTTCCGCTGACGATCGCGCCGACATAGATTTTCGACCAAAATTCTTCGTCGCGAGCCGCTTTTTCGGCTTCGAGTATGATTCTTTGGCTGGCTACGATACGTTTCGGGTTGTGTTTGCGTACGTTACCTTCGGCGTCCACTTCTTCGCGAGCGGGAAGAATTTTCAGGCGCAAGGGCTTATTGACATATTCGGAAAGGTTACTGACATAACCCATTCTGATTTGCGAAGCAGGAATGAAAATAGTGTAAGTACCGATTTTTCCAAGGAGACCACCCTTGATTTCTTGCGTGTGTTCGAGCGTAAATTCTTCGCCTTCGAGAATTTTGACAACTTTCTCGTCGTCGGCTTTCAATTCGTCATAGGCTTTTTTGCTCAAATTGATGGCTTTGTTTTTATCGCCGGGTTCTTTCGGAATGACGATTACGTCAAGAAGAGTGTCCGCGGGATAATTGGCTGCGTCATATTCGCCGCTGATTTCCGCTTCTTCTTTCGCGATAAAACCGCTGTCGTTTTTTCCGCCGTTTTCGATGGCAACGGAAATACCGGTGATATCCGCACTGATTACGCGCGCTTTCAGACGCATACCTTCACGGTATGTTTTTACGCCGCTGCCGTATTTTTTCAGCGCTTCCGCCATAGTGACTTTCTTTTCTTCCGTTTTTTCCGCTACGGGTTCTTCAACGGGGGTGTTAACGGTTTCGTTAACTTCGGTGTTTTCTTTGACTTCTTCGGTCAAGGAGTCGGTAACTTTTTCTTCCATGCTGTAAAAAACCTCCATAATCGACTCTTTCGGAGTCGATGCACCGGCCAGTATACCAAGTGCCTTTGTATTTGAATTTATATGCACCGAATCGAGATCGGATACATTTTGTATGAGTTGAGCGGCAGCGCCGTTTTCTTCAACCGTCTTGCACAAACTTAAACAGTTTGCGCTCGTTTTATCGCCGACGATGAGAACGATTTCGCATTGTTTTGCGATTTTTTCGGCTTCTCTCTGATTCTCTTTTGTAGTATAGCATATTGAAAAAATGCTTGCAAGTGTTTTTTTGAATTTTTTTGCGTTTTCCGAAATTTTTTTTACGATTTTATCATATTTTTCGGGGCTGAATGTGCTTTGTGAAAATATGACGAATTTGTCCCCTGCGTCAAGATCCGCTTCTTCGGCGCTTTGAATGACTTGGCATCGTTCGCAACACCCTTTTATGCCTTGGATTTCGACATGATTATTATCGCCGACAAGGATTACGGAATAGCCTTGTTGAGAATATTCTTTTGCTTTTCGATGAATTTCGCAGATAAACGGACACGTTGCGTCAAGGACTTCGATTCCTTTTTCATGCATTTGTTCGATAACGGCGGGACTTGTTCCGTGCGCGCTGATAATGACGGCGTCTCCCTTTTTAAGGTCGTTGATGTTTTTTTGCGGTATGTTCAGGTCGGCAATAATTTTAGCGTTATGAATCAAAGGATGCAAGCAAAAAAGCCTGTCCCCGTACTTCTTTTTCCCTTCTTTTGCCAAAAAAACGGAACGTTCTACGCCGCGACAAAAACCGCCGTTCTTTCCCAAAATTATTTGCATATTATCCCGATTATTTTTTCTGCAACTTCGTCGATTGAAAGATAAGTCGTGTCAATGACGTGCGCGTCTTCGCATATGACAAGGGGTGCAAATGCTCTTGTGGTGTCTTGCAAATCTCTTTTTTTGATTTCTTCGATAAGGTCGTCCAGGGGAATATCTTGCCCTTTTAATAAAAGTTCTTTTCTTCGTCTTTCCGCACGAACCGTCACGTCCGCCGTCATAAAAAACTTATAATCGGCGTCGGGCAGAACATAACTTCCTATATCCCTTCCGTCCAGAACGCAATCGGTTTTTTTTGCGATTTCACGTTGCATTTCAACGAGTTTCAGCCGAACGGCAGGTATTTTTGACACTGTGCTTGCTGCCATGGATATTCTGTTTTCACGGATAAAAGGCGTCGTATTGATGCCGTTGACCTCGACTTGTTGTATTCCGTTTTCTTCCCATACTTTCATGTGCAAGTCGTTAAGAAGAGGCAAAATCGTCTTTTCATCGGCGACGTCTGCGCCCTGTTCCAACGCATAATAGGCGATGGCTCTGTACATTGCGCCCGTATCGAGATAGGCGACGCGTAATTTTGCCGACAGTATTTTTGCGATTGTGCTTTTACCGCTTCCTCCCGGACCGTCAATGGCTATTTTCATTCTCTTTTTCTCCTTATATCGATATATGTGTTCCTGCGGCATAACCCGTTGAAAAGGCTATTTGCAGATTATATCCGCCCGTCATGGCGTCTACGTCGATGATTTCACCGCAAAAATATAGGTTTTCGACGCGTTTACTGCGCATGGTTTTTGGATCGATTTCATTTGTAGCGACTCCTCCCGAAGTTATGACCGCCCTTTTATCGTCTGTTTTTTCGATGTCGAACGAAAAATTTTTCAGTGTGTAAACAATTTTTTTTCGCTCTTCTTTTGTGATTGAATTGACCGATTTTCCTGCCGGAATATCCGTTTTTTGCAACAAATTGTCCGTTAGCGCTTTGGGGACCAAGCCGCAAAGGACGGTTTTGATATTTTTGTTTTGTCCTTGCTCAAAATCACGAAGCAGGCGCTTGTCCAATACGTCTTCCGTTAAAGCCGGTTTCAGATCGATAACAAACCGTAAAGTTTTTTCGGCGGATCGGCAAATTCGCGCCGAAAGCGACAGCACGATAGGACCGCCTACGCCCTCGTCGGTAAAAAGCATTTCGCCGAATTCGAAAAAAAGCGTTTTGCCGTTCTTGTCTGTGATTTTGCCCGTTACGTTTTTCAAGGCGACGCCTTGCAAATTTTTCGGCGGATTTTTCAGTATAATATCGCATAGGGACGGTTTCGGCTCGATAACGTTATGTCCCAAAAAAGCGGAAAAAACATATCCGTCTCCGGTGCTGCCCGTCGTGGGATACGTTATACCTCCCGTTGCGAGAATAACGCCTTGTATATCGCTGTAAACGTTTTTTTCTGTCCGTATTTCGAAGATTTTTCCGTCCGTTTGTTGCAGCGAGACGACTTTTTCGGACAAATGTACTTCTATGCCGAGTCGCTTTATTTCTTTATTGAGCGCTTGCAAAATGTCGTTGGATTTATCCGAAACGGGAAAAACACGGTTTCCGCGCTCGATTTTGAGCGGAACACCGAGATTTTCAAAAAAAAGCATACACGCTTCACTGTCAAACGAACGCAGAACACCGTTCATAAATTTTGCGTTATGAACGGTGTTATCAATATGATTTTGTACGGAAGAAGCGTTGGTCAGGTTGCAACGTCCCTTGCCGGTAATAAAAAGTTTTTTACCGGTTTTTTCGTTTTTCTCCAAAATGACGACGTCGGAGCCGTTGCGCGCGGCGCAAATAGCCGCAAGCATTCCCGACGCTCCGCCGCCGATCACGTATACTTTCATTAAGCGATGGTAACGAGTATGTCGCCCGTATTGATCTGGGCGCCTTCGCTTGCTACGAAATGAATGGTTCCGCTTGCGTTTGCAACGATATCGTTTTCCATTTTCATTGCTTCGAGGACAAGGACGATATCTCCTGCCTTGACGGTTGCGCCGTTGGCTACCTTATATTTGAGGAGCGTACCGGGCATCGGGGCTTTCAGAGGCGTTCCGCCTTGCGGCGCTTTGGGGGCGGCGGATACTTGTACGGGGGCCGCCGCCGTGGCGGCAGGCGCACTTGCCGCGGCTTTCTTCGGGGCGGTATAAGAAGAATCGTATACTTCCACGTCGTATTTTTCACCGTTTACCGTTACGGTTAAACGACGTTTGTGTTCTTCTTCTCTCGCCTTGAAGAATTTTTCACTGACTTGCGGGAACATGCAATAACTGAGAACGTCTTCTTCGCAGGTGTAGTATTTACCCATTTCCGCTTTATATTTTTCATATTCCGGTTGCAGAAGATCGGCAGGACGGCAAGTAATACGCTCTTCGTCGCCGATACATTTTTTAACGACGTCGGCATTCGGTTCGGCGGGAAGTCTGCCGTATTCTCCGCGCAGAAGCCCCTTACTTTCTTTGGTTACCATTTTATAGCGTTCGCCGAGGACGACGTTCAGGACGGCTTGGGTGCCGACTATCTGACTGGTCGGCGTAACCAGCGGCGGATAACCGAAGTCTTTACGAACCATCGGTACTTCTGCCAAAACTTCGGGCAGTTTTTCGGACGCGCCCTGTTCTTTTAATTGGTTGATAAGGTTGCTGAGCATGCCGCCGGGTACCTGATAAATCAGCGCGTTGGCGTCGGCGTGAAGAACTTTCGGATTGATGATGCCTTCTTTCAGAAGTCTGTCGGCAACGGGCTTGAACAGTTTTGCTATATCGTTGAGGGCGGCAAGGTCAAGACCGGTGTCACGTTCCGTCCCGGCGAGTGTGGCGACGATGGATTCGGTGCAAGGTTGGCTCGTGCCGTTTGCAAGGGGCGACAAAGCGGTATCGATAATATCGACGCCGGCTTCCGCCGCTTTCAGATAGACCATATCCCCTGTTCCCGCGGTGTTATGCGTATGCAGGTGAATGGGAATATTGACGGTCGATTTGATGGCTTTGACAAGGTCGTATGCCGTATAAGGAAGCAAGAGGTTTGCCATATCCTTGATACAAATGATGTCAGCGCCCATTTGTTCGAGTTTTTTGGAAACGTTGACAAAATAGTCGATATCGTGGACGGGACTTGTAGTATAACTTAAAGTCGCTTCGCAGATTCCACCGTATTTTTTGCAGGATTTGACGGCTTGTTCGAGATTTCTGATATCGTTCAATGCGTCGAAGATACGGATGATATCGATACCGTTTTCTATGCTTTTTTTGACGAACAAATCGACTACGTCGTCGGCATAATGTTTATAGCCGAGCAAGTTCTGACCGCGAAGAAGCATTTGCAGTTTTGTATTCGGCATTGCCTCTCTTAAAGTATGAAGTCTTTTCCAAGGATCTTCGTTCAGAAAGCGCAGGCAACTGTCATAAGTCGCTCCGCCCCAGCATTCGACCGAATAATAGCCGATTTTATCCATTTTTTCCAAAGCCGGGAGCATATCTTCGGTACGCATACGGGTTGCCGCCTGCGACTGATGAGCGTCTCTTAATATCGTTTCCGTTATCAATAATTTTTTTGTCATAATTTATTTCTCCTTTATAGATACGTAATTGTTAAGCGAACATGGCGATCAGAACGCCCGCCGCAACCGCACTGCCGATGACTCCGGCAACGTTCGGTCCCATTGCATGCATAAGCAGATAGTTATCCGGATCTTCTTTTCTTCCGACATCATGCGCAACGCGCGCTGCCATCGGTACGGCACTGACGCCGGCAGCCCCGATAAGAGGATTGATTTTTCCGCCCGAAAGTTTGCTCATGAGTTTTCCGAGCAAAACGCCGCCTGCCGTTCCGAAACTGAACGCGAATACGCCGAGCGCGATGATTTCCAGCGTTTGTAATTGCAAAAAGATCGGAGCAAACGCCTTTGTTCCGACGGTTACGCCGAGGAAAATCGTTATTATATTGATCAGTTCGTTTTCACCCGTTTTTGCAAGTCTCGGTACGACGCCCGATTCGCGGAACAGGTTGCCCAACATAAGCATGCCGAGAAGAGGAAGAGCCGACGGAAGAATAATGCCTACGACGGCGGTTACGACAATCGGGAAAATGATTTTTTCCTTTTTCGACACGGGACGAAGTTGCTCCATGCGAATGAGTCTCTCTTTTTTAGTGGTAAGAAGTTTCATGATCGGCGGTTGAATGACGGGTACAAGCGCCATATAAGAATATGCCGCGATCGCTATCGCGCTGAGAAGTTCGGTAGGCTCGCCTTGGAACATAGCCTTTGCCGCCATTTTTTGCGTCAGATAAATAGCCGTAGGACCGTCCGCTCCGCCGATAATGGCAATGGAAGAAGCCGCCGCCTCATTGAAGCCGAGGAACAACGCGCCGATAAAGGTAATAAAGATGCCGAGTTGCGCCGCCGCGCCGAGAAGAAGACTCTTCGGATTGGCGATCAAGGGACCGAAATCGGTCATGACGCCGATACCGAGGAATATAAGCGGAGGAAAGATAACCCAGTCTACGCCTTTATACAAATAGTAAATCAAACCTTTGTCCGCGATGATACCGTATGTGCAGCAAGCGTCGGTATATGTCCCGACCGCGCCGAGTTCGTTCCAGTTAGCGGACATATGATTCTTTAAAGCGGCAAGGGCTTGATTCAGGTATTCGACAGAGCCGGTCTGAACGTACGTAACGTACTCGTCAATATTGAAACTATTGCACAAATCTCCGAGCGTACCTTGTGCGATTACTTTTCCGACCTCGTCGGTAAACGTGTAACCGCCCGTTCCGTATAATATGGAATAAACGCCGGGGATATTGATAATCAGCATGCCGAACGCGATCGAAAGAAGAAGATTCGGTTCAAACTTTTTGGCAATCGCAAGATAGATAAGGAACGCGGCGATTATGATCATGATAAACATGCCCCAGATGCCGAGTTTGTATCCGTTCATAACGTAGTATTCGGGTAAATAAGTAACAAAACCGGTCGATTGCCACAAATTGGAAAGCGCTTCGCCGATATCGGTTACATTCAATAAAGAATTCATTTTTTGTTTCCTCCTTTCAGACTATTTCCGCAAGAACGTCTCCGGTGTTGACGGACGCGCCCTCGCTGACTTTTGCCCGGAACGTTCCGCTTGCGCTCGCTACGATGTCGTTTTCCATTTTCATCGCTTCCAGAACGAATAAGACTCGGTCTTTTTCGACGTGGGAACCGTTCGCCGCTTTGATTTTCAGTACGGTACCCGGCATCGGCGCTTTCAAAAGAGAACCGTTTCCGGATACGGTGGCGGCAGATTCTTGTACGGGGGCTGCCGCGCGAGAAAGAACGGCGTCCGTCTCGTTCGTGATTGTTTTCCCTGCGCGGGAAACGGATTTTACGATGACGACGTTATCTTCTTTCTTTACGAAATTCATAACCGCTTTTTCGATTGCCGACAGAGTGTCTTCGTCGATCGGTTTATCTGCGGATATGTTTTCGGAAGGAGTCGCAACGGCTTCGACGGCGGGAGAAACTTTTTTGTTTTTCTTCGGCAGTTTTTCAAGACGTTGCAAAATCAGGCGAAGCAGTGCGATCAGACCGATAAGGAGCGCCAGCACAATAAAAGTCGTGCCGAGACCGAGCAAGGTGGTGATACCGCTTGTCGCCCATTTTTCGGGGATTGACAATGTGTCTGCCCCGAGCAAACGGAAAAAAATCATGAAACCTCCTATATATGTGCGCGTGTGCGCGAAAAAATTTTTTTCATTATATCTTTTTTTGAAAAAAAATGCAACGCAAACAAGGGTAAAAACATAGAAGAGTACAAAAAAAATCCCGACGGGGCGTCGGGATGTGCTTTTTAACATAGTTCAAACAGTTTTGAGATCTCTTTCCCGGTCAAAAAACGGTATGTTCCGCGCGTAAGCCCGCCGAGTTTCAGGTCGCCTATCTGCGTCCTTTTCAGAAAGACGACGTTTTTCCCGAGTGTTTCGAACATGCGGTGTATTTGCCTGTTTTTCCCTTCGAAAATAGTTACGTCCAGTTTGGTGAATTTTTCGTCCTGTTCTTTGACGGATATTTTACTTTTTTTCAGTTTGATACCGTCGATCGTCATTCCGTTTCGTAAAGTGGCAAGTTCGCTTTCGGAGAGATTTCCTTCGATTTTTACCGAATAGGTTTTCGGTACGTCCGCCGACGGCTGCGTCAACATATTGGCGAGGTTTCCGTCGTTTGTCAAAAGAAGCAGTCCCTCGGTGTCATAATCGAGACGACCGACGGGAAAAATTCTTTTCGACGTGAAATCTTTGAAAAAATCCATAACGGTTTTGCGCCCTTTTTCGTCTTTTAATGTGCATACGCAGCCTTTCGGTTTATGAAACATCAGATAGACGTAGTGCGAAACGGGTTCGACTTTCTGACCATCCACAACGACCGTATCGTTTTCTTCGTTGACGTCGGTGGCTAGGTCGGTGACGACTTTTCCGTTGATGCGGACTTTTCCGTTTTTTATATATTCTTCCGCGCCTCTGCGTGAACAAAAACCGGATGAAGCGATATATTTGTTGATTCTCATTTCTTTACCTCGCAAAAAACGCATTTAATAATACCGTTTTTTTTTCGTAAAAGCAAAGAAAAAAAGGTCTTTTCCGAAAAATATTTTGTTATTTACGCAGACGCAACGTATCAAATGCGTAATTCATCATGTTTTCACATGCGCCGAACATATCGGGTGTATTCAGAACCGCGGCGACGATTTGTACGCCGTTTCTTTCCGCCGCGGACACCAGACAACGACCCGCGGCGTTCGTGTAACCCGTCTTTATGCCGTTTCCGCCGTCGTATTCAAAGAGAATTCGGTTCTTGTTTTTAATATCGCGCAGACTCTCATTTTCTCCTATGCGCGTTTGTTTCGTGCCGACGATTTCACGAAAAAGACTGTTTTTCATGGCGATACAACCGAGCGTACAAAGATCTTTACAAGACGTATAATGCGTTTTGCTTTCCAACCCGTGCGGATTATCATAATGCGTGTCGTTCAGATTCAGACTTTCGGCGCGCAGATTCATCATCTCCACAAATTTTTCTACGCTTCCTGCCGCGTGCAAAGCAAGAGCAACCGCCGCGTCGTTTCCGCTGCGTAACATCAGTCCGTACAAGAGGTCCTTTACCGTCAGGCATTCTCCTTCTTTAAGATAAATCGAACTTCCTTCGACGCCGACCGCTTCTTTCGTGATGACGACCGTTTCGGTCGGCAAGCAGTTTTCGGCGACCAGAAGAGCCGTCATGATTTTGGTTGTGCTTGCCATCGGTAGCGGAACGTTATAGTTTTCCCCTTTTATGATTTCCATTGTGTCCGCATTCATGACAATTGACGCCGAAACGCCGCTCCTTGCATAAGCTTTTTTGTCGGATTCGATTGCAAAAATCGGGAATAATATCCCTGCGACGCAAAATAAAAAGATAATTATGCCAAGTGGTTTACGATTTTTTCCAAACAGTCCGACCATTTTTCCATTCCTTCCGTTTTCATATATTTGACGCTCGATTCGGTGACGATTAAAAAGCCGATGGGAAAAATATTCGCCCCTCCTCCCACGCCGCCGACGGGTAATTCCTTTGTTTTGAGGAGTTTCCCTTCCATTTCCCCTCCGCCGCTCGCAAAACAAATCAGCATTTTTGTGACCGGCAAAATCGTTGCCGTACCGCAATGAATCGGTTCGCCGATAACGCGGTTAACGTCCAATACGCTTTTTACGCCCGATACGGCGTCTTTTATGAGTTCCGTTATTTCCATATTCCTTCCTTTCCTTTTATGTTTGTAGTGTTTGCAATATCAAAGGAATTATGAAAAACAAATTTTTTCGGCTGTTTATATCGATTTGCGCGAACGGTTCTCCGCTGTAAACGCGCGATTCGATATTGGGTAAAAAATAAGAAACAAATCGGGCGAATGTCGAGAGAATCAATCTTGCGTCGTCCGCTTCGTCGGGTAAAACGATTCGGAAATCGGACTTATCGATCATTTTCAGAGGGACGGAAAGCCATTTCGGCGATATTTTTTTATCGTTTTTTTTCTTTTTCCCGATCTGTTTTTTTGCGGATGTTACGTCTTTTTTGCCGATGCTTTTTTCAAATGAAAAAATTTTTACTTTGCCGAAAATTTTTCTTTTTTTGTCAAATACAAGAAAAATGCGGACACGAATCGGACAAACGAATACGAAAATCAAGGCGAGATAAATAATAAAAGCAAATACCATACAAACAGTATTTGCTTTTACGTCCGGTTTATGAATAAATGCGATGGGTTATTCTTCGGTATTTTCCGAATTGTCTTCCGTCGCCGCAACCTCGTTGATTTGTTCGGTTTCGAGAGAAAGCGCGCATGCGTACGCTTCGGCATTGTCGGTAATAGGCGTTTCGGCGGTTTCGTTTCCGGATAAAAATTCGTGCGCTTCTTCGGCTCTTTCTTCCAGATATTGCTCTTCGCCTTCTCCGGTATAAAGGGCTTCGTTTTTGATGGCGTACAGGTTCTTGCTCGCTTTATTATATTTATTATTTTTGCGGATATCCTGCATTAGTTCGTCATAGGAAGGCAGGTCGCGCAGGTTGCGCAACTGGAAGTGCTTTAAGAATTTATCCGTCGTACCGTATAAAGCGGGGCGTCCCGGAGTGTCTCTGCGCCCTTTGATTTCGATCAATTCGGCTTTCATCAATACGCCGATGGCATAATCGCTGCTGACGCCGCTTCGGATCGTCTCAATTTCGGTTCTCGTAATCGGTTGACTGTATGCGATAATGGATAGTGTCTGTAAAACCGTTTGCGTCAGTTGACGTTCTTTAATCGGTACAAGCAAGTCGGCGATGACGTCGCTGTATTTCGGATTCGTCTGAAACTGATATGTATTATTGAATTCGATCAGAATAATACCGCTGTCGCCCGAATATCTCGCGCGTATCTCTTCGATACAGTTTTCTATTTCTTTGACTGTGTGTTCCTGTCCGAACGCTTCTTTCAAGGTAGCTTTCGTTACGCCTTTTGCCGCGGCGAAAATCAAACTTTCAATTATATTCGTCAACATCTTCCTGAAACTCCTCTTCCGCTATATTTTTTGTGTTTTCTTCGTTGTTTATCAAAATGATATCGCCCTGATATTCGCCTTGTTCGGCGGTTGCTATTTGTTTTTTTATTAAAATGAGAACGGATAAAAAAACATTCAAAAGATCCGATTTTGTTTCCACGTCGCCGAAAAGATCAAAAAGGCGCAGTTTTTTTTCGGCGCGTATTTTTTGCGCGAATTCGCGGACTTTATCCGATACGCTGTACCGTTCTTTTTCTATCGTCTGTTCCTGCGGCAAAGTTTCCACTTCTTTCTTTTCCAGTACGATTTTGTAAGCGTCCAGCAACTGTTCGAGGCTGATACCTTTTACGATCAACTGGTAGTCCTCTTTGTCGTACTTGGGTTCGGGATAAAAAACGTTTGTGACTTCGAGGGGGCGTAATTTTTCCGGCGCGGTCGTAAGAAGTTGCTGTTCGACGTCCGCAATAATGTTTTTCTCCGTTTCGTGCAGGTCGGCTTGATACGGATCGTCGTCGTCATATGTGACGAGTTTGGATGATTTTATTTCGATTAAGATCGCCGCCATGACAAGATACTTCGATATGTATTCGTAGTCGAGTTCTTTCATTTTTTGCACGTATGCGACGTATTGATCGGTAATGTCGCTGACAAAAATCTTCATGACGTCGATTTTCGACTCGCGCACCATTTTGACGAGCAAATCGATCGGACCGTCAAAATCCTGCGTTTCTATATGATATTTTACGCTTTCGAGCGTACTGTCCAGATAAGAATAAGCCATTCGTTATCCTCCTATACATAAATCGATCAGCGCATGAGCAAGTTGTTGTACCTGATAAAATACGCTGAATTGTTTAAGACCGAATATTTCAAGCAAGTAACATAAAGCCACGAAGCCGATTAAACAATAATTGCCGTATTTGTACATAAACGTCGAAAACTTGTTGGCGGACGGCAGAAGACTGTCGACGAATCGGAAACCGTCCAACGGACAAATCGGCAGGATATTGAAAAAAGCAAGCATAATGTTCAGAATAACAAGATATTCGAAAAAGTAAATAAGAAGATATCCGAATATCGCCGCTACTCCGCCGAGGAGGCATAATGCTTCGAAATAGGTAAAGAAAAGGTACAATACAAGAAGAGAAATCGCCGCAAGAACGAGATTCGCGCATATCCCGGCAAGAGAAACGAGACAAATGCCGAGTTTGCGTTTTTTGAAATTGTTCGGGTTGATCGGGACGGGTTTTGCCCAGCCGAAACCGACAATCAACATAAGAGCGAGTCCCACCCAGTCAAAGTGCGCGAGCGGATTGAACGTGAGACGTCCTCTTTTTTTCGCCGTAGTATCGCCGCACTTTAAGGCGACAAAGCCGTGTGCGTATTCGTGCAAAACCATCGAGAGAACCGCGCTGCCGATTAAAGCAAGCGCGAGTATCACGAGTAGGTAAAGCGGTAGCCCGCTCGAAAATAACGATACTAACATAGAGATATATTATATCTTAAAAAAAAGTTTGTCAACTGTTTTGCCAATCACGAAAAATGTTTGTTTCGGTATATCGTCTCACCCAAAAGAAAGTCCGTCCGTTTGCGACGGACGGACTTGTCCGAAATTATTTTTTGCCGACGGTTCTGTTTTCGATGACGGTGCGGAAACGGTCGAAGAAAGAGGCTTTTTCCACGGCGCAGTCGGCACGAAGAAGACCTGACGATATTTCGCCGTTTTCGTCAACAAGAGTGATTTTTCCGACGACCGCATCTTTTGCGATCGGCGCGGCAAGATTCTCGTTAAAATCAATCCGGACCGAACATGAGTCTTTTTTGTTCTTTTCGCTGAAATATTTCAGTTCAGTATCGCAATAAACCTTGGTTAAAGCGGTTTTTGCGTTTTTGACTTCGAGATTACAGTCGATCGGTTCATGTTCGCGAACGACGATTTTGTTTTGATAATTGCCAAAGGCGTAGCCAAACCATTCGTTGACCTTACTAAAGCGCGCTTTGCCGTCGTTAAAACCGAGTACGGTGCAAATAACGCGCATATCTCCCGAAACGCCGCTTGCGCTGACGCAAAACATCGCTTCGTTGGTAAAGCCGGTTTTCCCGGCGTCACAGTACGGAGAAGTGCGGATCAATTTGTTCGTGTTGACGATCTGGGTTGTTCTTCCGTCCGGATGAACATAATTTTCCATCCAAATTTTCGAATAATCGAAGTATTGTTTGTGAGAAAGCAAGGATTTCATCATAACGGTGACGTCTCTTGCGGTGGAATATTGCTCTTTTTCCGAGGGAAGACCGGTCGGATTGCAGAATAAAGTGTTCGTCATACCGAGTAATGCGGCTTTTTCGTTCATTTTATCCACAAAAGAGTCCGTACAGCCGCTTATTTTTTCGCTTAAAGCGACAGCCGCGTCGTTTGCGCTGCACACAGTCACGCCTTTAATCAGGTCGCAAACCGGATATTCGCTTCCGGCGGTTAAAAAAAGTTGCGAGCCGCCCATGCTTGCGGCGTAGTCGGATACGGTCACCTTTTCGTCCGCGGCAAGCCTCCCGGCGTCGATTTCTTCAAACGTAAGCAGCAACGTCATGATTTTGACCATGCTTGCTATGGGACGTTTTTCTTCGGCGTTTTCGGCGAGCAGGACGACGTCGGAATCATATTCCGCCATATAGACCGATCGATACGGTTTTGAACTGTCCGTCGTTGCCGCGATCGCCGTTTTTTTGCCGGCGGGGACGCTTGCTTTGCCAAAAAGCAAAAGACAAGGCATGACCGCCATAGCGATAATTGCAATCAATATCTTGTTATTTTTCATTTTGTTCTCCTTTGTAAAAAGCATGTGTTTTCGGTGGAAAAATATACAAATTAGGCAAGATATTGCAATACAATTCTAAAAGATAATATAAAATAGAATAATTATCGCAAACGAATAAATTAAATTGAATAAAATAAGTGTAACGATATATTTTTTGATCAATCGTTTTATCCCCTCTTTGTGATTGCCGAGCGGAATCCAATGTATGAATTTTTTTCCGCATGGGACCGGACCGATATTTTTCAATTCGGCGTAATAACATAAAAGAATAAAAATATCGACGCAAAACAGTGGTAGGACAAAACAGATAAAACTCAAAAAGGCAAGAAAGAAGTTTTCTTTCATGCCTATGATTACATATAGAAAAATTTGTTTGGATATGTATATTGTTACGCCGCCCAAAAGAAACGTTGACAAATATCTGTTACCGGAACCGACGGTTATCAATGCGACCGTCGCGATCGGAACGACGACGATAAAAATAATAACGGAAGATATTTTCAAAGATTCTTCCTTAATTTGCAAAGCGACGGGCAGGATTTCGTTTTCAAACCCGTCGATTTCTTTTAAGGCAAGCAAGAATCCGATACCTATGCAAATAAGCCCATAGATAAATATGGGCTTATTCTCTTTCATAAGGATTTTAACCTCTCGTATCAGTGTATTTATTTTACATTTTATATGGGGCATAATAGACTATATGCTTTATATTCTGTCATAATTCCGCATCCAGTCTATATAAATGCCGTATCCCATCGTGGAATCGTTTGTCAATACGTGCGTTACGGCGCCGACAAGTTTGTTATTCTGAATGATCGGAGAACCGCTCATTCCTTGCAGAATGCCGCCGGTTGTTTGAAGAAGTTTTTGATCGGTTACCCGTATCAACATCCCCTTTTCTTTTTCGTTTTTTTGATAGACTGTTCGGATGATTTCTATTTCGTACAGTTTTGGCTTTGTTCCGTCTATCGTCGTATAGATACAGGCTTTTCCCGGTACGACGGTATTGCGATGCCCTATTTTTATTTTATCGGTCAAGTATTCGTTTTCGTTAATTTTTCCGCTTATTCCGCTGATATTGTTTTGAAAGTATTGTCCTTTGCTCCCTTTTCGTGCGTCTATTTTCCCGCATAATTCGCCTGCTTCTCCGTTGGTCGCGCGTTTATAGCCGTATATGACGCACGGGAATATTTCCCCGTTTTTATATAGGTCGTGATAGCCGTAGTTGTCGCAGATTCTATGTCCGAGCGCGCCGAACGTGCCGTCTTGCGCCACAAAAGTCATTGTTCCGATTCCCGATAAATCGTTCCGTACGCTGATGCCTAATTTTTTTTCTTTTCTCACAATATCGGTTTCCGGTATGATCGATATGCTCAACACTTCGTTTTTCCGCCTGATTTCCAGCGTTATATTTTCGCTTGCTTTTACCAGCGCGGCAAGTTCATTCGGGGAAGTAATTTTTTGTTTGTTTGCGGAAAGAATAATATCGCCTTTTTGTACGCCTGCCTTTTGCGCGGGGGAATAAGAGCCGTTATTTGTGATTACGTCAACATATTCCGCAACGATCGGATTGTCGCTTTTGGCTTTGATTCCGATCGGATATCCGCCGAGATAGACTTCCTCCTCGAAGTCGGCGTATGCGTAATCGGCGGCGGTATTACCCGATATAAAACAATATCCGTACATAAAAAGTGCGGATACCAGAAGTAAAAATACAGTTAGTCGTTTTTTTGTCATGTTTGCACCCCTTATCAACTTTTAGTAGTGTGCATACGGGGTGAAATTATGATAAAAAACTATTTTTTAACCTTTTGTTTATATTGATTTGCTTTTTGTTTCAGTTCGACGGCGTTGTTATAACCGATTTCGCTGTTTTCTATGGCACCGGATAGCCGCATAAGTTCTTTATATACTTCGTTTTCTTGAAGTCTCTTAACAAATGTCATCGTTTTTTCATCGATAACGCGTTTTTCGATAAGGTAGTTCACGTCCGCCATACTGCCGAGTTGGGGCAAATGGGTGATGGCGATTACTTGTCGGGACGTGGCGATATTGTAGAGTTTTTCGGCAACAACGCGCGCGATTACGCCGCTGATACCCGTATCGATTTCGTCAAAAATCAAAGTGTCTACGTTGTCGATTTCGGCAATGACGTTTTTCAGTGCCAGCATAAACCGACTCATTTCGCCGCCGCTTGCGATTTTGGCGAGCGGTTTCGGAGGTTCTCCGACATTCGGCGCCAGCATAAATTCCACTTCATCGTAGCCGTTTTCGTTATAATCGGCGCACGAATCGGCTATTTTATCCAGTCTGACGTCGAAAATGGCGTTTTTCATCCCGAGTTCGGCAATGTTTTCCCCGATAGCGCGACAAAAACTTTCGGCGGATTTTTGGCGCAAAATATGTAGTTTATCCGCATACGCGGTCAATTCTTTTTCCAGTTCGACGCGACGCTTTTCCAGTTTTTCCAATCGCGCTTCCGCGTTGGTCAAAAGATCGAGCCGCTCGGTCGCGCGCACAAAAAAAGCATTGATATCCTCGCTTGTTTTCCCGTATTTTTTACCGAGGAGACGTATCTCTTCAATTCTTTTTTCGATTTTGTCTATATCGAGATTTTCCAGATTGTCTGCGCTCAATTTGTCCTGTAAGGTATCGCCGATATCGTCGATTTCGGCGGAGCATTGTTCCAGTCTCTCTATCAAATTGTTTATCCCGATATCGTACGAAGCGATTTTGGATAGTTCCGACGACGCTTCGTCAATCGCGGACGCCGCGCCGAAACCACTCGATCCGTTCAGGGCTTCGTGTGCCGCCCGAAGCGCGGTTATTATTTTTTGTCCGTTATAAAAAAGAGTTCTTTTTTGTTTTAATTCCTCTTCCTCTCCTTCCTGAATCTGCGCTTTTTCGATTTCTTCTATTTGGTATTGCAGCATATCTATTTCGCGCTGCCTTTCTTCTTGGTTTGCATAAGAATCGATTTCCGCTTTTAAGGCTTTGTATTCGCCGAGTAAAGCGCGATACGGCGTCTTGATTTCCGTAACCGCAGGTGTGTAGCCGTCCAGTATTTTGAGATGATTACTTATTTTCAGTAAATTTTGATTTTCATTCTGCGTGTGCGTGTCGACAAGAAGCGCGACGACGGAGCGCAAAAGCGCAAGAGGTACAATTTTCGTATTGATACGGCATTCGCTTCTGTCTTGCGTCATTGTGCGCGATACGATTACCTGTTCGTCGTCGCAATCGATGCCGGCGTCCGTCAGAATTTCTTTTATTTCCTGAAAATTCTTTATTTTTTCAAAAACCGCTTCTACTCTCGCAAAATTTTCGCCGTATCGAATGAGGGAACGGTCGGCGCGATCGCCGAGAACGAAATTTACCGAGTCGATGACGATGGATTTTCCGGCTCCCGTTTCGCCACTTAATATATTCAGTCCGTCTTCCAGTTTCAGTTCCAACTCGCTGATAATGGCGATATTTTTTATATTGAGGTAAGAAATCATAAGTACTCCTTGAGTATCTTTACTACTTTTTGTACGTTGTCCGCATCTTTGACGATAACAAGTATGGTGTCGTCTCCGGCAAGAGTCCCGACAACCAACGGCAGATGTAAACTATCGATCAGTACGCTCGCCGCGTTGGCGTTTCCGTTAAACGTTTTTACGACGATGATATTCATCGCCGTGTCAATATTGATGACGCTTTCTTTGAAAATTTTTGCATATTTGTTGAATTTTTCGTCACGTTCTTTCCGAGCGTATCTGAATTTTCGCACCGTGCCCGTCGTTTTGATCAATTCAAGGTCGTTTATGTCGCGTGAAACGGTTGCCTGCGTGGCGTTAAATCCTTGTTCTATCAGCATTTGCGTCAATTCGCCTTGCGTGCTGATTTCCTTTTTTTCGATGATTTCCAGAATGGCTTCTTGTCGTGCGTTGATTTTCATACCCGATCTCTCCTCTTTGTATAAACAAAAGAATTATACATGAAAAAAGAAAAATATGCAATATTTTATAAATAAATTATTGTTTTTGGAGGAATAAAAGGTACTCTTGATTTTTTTTATCAAACGGATGTGGTGCAGGACAAAAATCGATCGGCGTAAGAGACAGCGCGCGCGCCGTTTGCATGACGAAATCAAGGGCTTGCTTTTCGGCTTTTTTATCGGTTACGATGCCGGTTTTTGACAGGGCTTTTTTCCCGCATTCAAATTGCGGCTTAACAAGACATACGGCAACGGCACCGTCGGCAAGAGACGTTGCCACTGTCGGTAAAATCTGTGTCAACGAAATAAAGCTTACGTCGACGGATATAAAATCAGGCGTATAGGGTAAATCTTCTTTTTTCAGAAAGCGCGCGTTTGTTTTATCCATAATGATTATTCTTTCGTCGTCGCGTAGTCGGTCGGGCAAAGCGCATTCTCCTACGTCCAAAGCAATAACGCGCGCCGCGCCGTTTTGAAGTAAAACGTCACAAAAACCTCCGTTTGCCGCACCGATGTCGAGGCATCTTTTACCCGTGAGGTCGATGGGGCGGTGTCGGAAAGCCTCTTGCAGTTTCAGTCCGCCCAAACTCGCGCCGTAATCTTCCGAGAGAGTAACGGCGTCTTTTTCCGTGACGAAGCAAGCCGGTTTGTCGATTATTTTGCCGTTGACCGAAACTTTTTTCAGTTCAATAAGATTTTTGGCTCGTGTTCGCGTTTCGGCGAGATGATTCTCCACAAGAAAAAGGTCGAGTCTCATTTTTGTTTCCTCTTTTTCCCTGTTTTGTTTTTTTCGGGAAAAACGGATAGGATTTTCCCGGCAAAAAGCATCATCTCTTTGGCGTTATTTATCGCCACGCTTTTGAAAAAGGCTTTTCCGCCGACCGTAATCGCCGATACGACCGAACTCAAAAGAATGCTGAAAACGGCAGAATACTCGTTGACGACTTTATCGATAGCCATCATCTTGAAAATAATCGCCGCCGAGCATGTGCCACTGATAATACCCGCCATATCGCCGATAACGTCGTTGCAGATATTGGATACTTTTTCGGCGTTATTGATAAGTTTCACAGCCGTTTTTGCGCCTTTTATTTTTTTTGAAGCCATAGAAAGCAGAGGCGCGACGTCGCAACTTGTCGCGGCGACGCCGATCGCGTCAAACAAAATTGCGATAACAATCAAGAAAAACAGTATCAAAAAACAAATGACGATATTTGATTTTGTCGAAGCAAGTTCGGTAATAAAACTGACAAAAACGGCAAGAACAAAGGTGATAAGAGTAATCCGTAAGGTCCATATCGTGCTTTTTGATAAACCTTTCCGCGTTTTTTTTAGTTTGCAGTTTTCTTTCATTTCGCTCCGAAAAATAAGATTTGTAAATTGGTGGCGTAAGTTAAGTAAACCTTGCGTCATAGGTTCGGTAGGCTTTCCCGCGTCCCTACTTCTCGTCGCCGAAAAAGCAGTTTCCTTTCAAAGAGACGCCAAAGAGGTTTTATCCGACTTTGCACCGAATCGCCACTCAGATCGCACCATAATCCTTAACTTACGCAGTCTAGAAGATTTCCTTGACAGGTAAAAAGAAACAGTTTATCCTCTTTTGCAAAAAAAGTTTCAAAGGTCAATAGTCGGATTTTGTTGGCCGACATCATCCGACCTGAACACCTTATTCGCTTTTTTCACTTCAAGGCAGGCTACACTGCACACAGACATGTTTTACCGCGTTGCAGGTTTAATCCCGTTCAGCAAAGTCATATAGGCTCTGCCGATACGGGTCTCCACGATAATTGGGTCGCAGGTCGTATGCCGTTACGGTACGCCCAAAAATCTTAACTCCCAGCATCAGCCCCGGTTTGGGCAACCAAAGCCAACACAAGGAACTTCATCGATGTGCCCTTTAACGGTAGTTTATCCCCGTCCTATCTGTTTGATACCTGACTAGAATACTGTGCCACCACATCTCTAAAATAACATATATGTGGTAAAAAGTCAAATTATTTATACTTTTTTTAATCAAATATGCCGAAAAGCCGCTTTATGAAAAAGCAAGAGCAAAGCGTCCCCTTTTTTGCCGAATATGCGCATATCTTCCTTTGCGCCGTCGTATAATTGTCGCAAAGTTTCTTTTGCGTAATCGACGCCGAATATCACCGGATAAGATGTTTTTTCTTCCTTCTCCACGTCAATCAGGTCGTCGGAAATCTGAAAAGCCAAACCGATTTTTTCGGCGAAACGCGCGATGGACTCCTGTTTTTGTCGGTCGTCCGAAAGAAGAGACGGGGCGACCAGCGCCGCATAAAAAAGCGCGCCCGTTTTCTTTTTGTCAAGAACGGTAACGTTATTATGAGTAAACACGGTGCCGTCGAACTCCATTGCCTGTCCGCCGACCATACCCGAGACGCCGGCGCAGGAAGCGATAAGGGCGCAGGACGGTAAAATGCGCTTGTTTTTTACCGCCGCGTCAAGCAAAATCTCATACGCGAGATTCAAAAGTGCGTCGCCGCATAGAAGAGCGATGGCTTCTCCGTATTTTTTATGGACGGTCGGTTGCCCTCTTCTCGTTTCGTCGTCGTCCATACAAGGCATATCGTCGTGAACGAGACTGTACGAGTGGATACATTCGAGCGCGAGAGCAAGGGGCAATACTTCTTCGTAACTTTTATCGAAAAAATCGGCGGAAGTAAAAACGAGCGTCGGACGAATCCTTTTTCCGCCGCTGAACAGTGCATAATGCATCGCTTCACGCAGAACGGCGGATACGTCTTCCGTCTTATTCGTCAGCGTATTCTCCAATTCCCGTTCAAAAAAATCATTCGTCATCGTCGTTGTCCGTTTCGGTCTCCAATGCCGATAAATCTTTATTAAGCAGTTCTATTTTACCCTTGAATTTATCCAGTTGGGCAAGCCCGTCCTTGGCGAGGGCGATTCCTTCCGAATAAAGGGATAAACTTTCTTCGATCCCCGTTTTTTCATCGTCGAGTTTCGATACGATTTGCTGCAATTTTTTTATGGTTTCTTCGTATTGCATAATGGCTCCTTATTTTGCACGATCGCCGTCATTTTTTCTTTTTCCGCAATAATCTCTATTGTGTCTCCGATGGCTATTTTTTGAGAAGATCGTATGTCTTTTCCTTGCTTAACTATTCTGAAATAACCCTTTTTTAATAATTTTGTCGGGTTGCAATCGTCAATTCTTTGCAATAAAAGCGCAATTTCCGTTGATTTTCGCTCAAATTTGCGATCCATTGAATTTTGTGCAAGGAATAGACAATTCCGAATGGTTCCTACTTGTTCTCGCAGTAAAAAAACGGCTTTGTTTTTTATTTTTTCGGCGTACGCGGAGACGAGATTTTGCTTTTCTTTTATCTTATCGCCGGCAAGATATGCGATTTCTTCGACAAGATTCAGTATTTCGTTTTTCATAGCCGACGAATCGAACGCGATTTTTTCCGCAGCCGCCGTCGGGGTTATCGCTCGATAATCCGCGACAAAGTCGCACAGCGTGTAGTCCGTTTCGTGCCCGACCGCCGAAATAATCGGCGTCTTTGCGTCGTAAATCGTACGAACGAGTTGTTCGTCGTTAAAACAGTATAAATCTTCAAACGAGCCGCCGCCGCGCGCGATAATAATGATGTCGAAGCCGTATTCGTCGGCGTTAATAAGAGCGGTCCTGATATCGTTTGCCGCATAATCGCCCTGAACGCGAACGTCTATGACAGAAATGTCGGTAATCTTGTTCTTTTTCAACGTCGTCGTTAAAAAGTCCTGCATCGCCGCCCCTTTTGTGCTTGTAATCAAGGCGACTCTTTTCGGATACGGCGGGATCTCTTTTTTGTGGTCTTCCCGGAACAAGCCTTCGTCGTCGAGTTTCTTTTTGAGCAGTTCGAGTTGTTCGTATAGTTGACCGATTCCGAAAGGTTTTATTTCGTACGCTTTTACGTTGAGTTGTCCCCCTTTGGCATAATAATCGACGCACCCTCTTACGAGGACTTGCGCGCCGTTTTTCGGCGCCATGGACGGCGGACAGTTATAGTATACGATTTTTATTTGCGCGGTTTTGTCTTTCAGTACGAAATAGCAGTGACCGCCCACAACCGAGCAGCCGGATACCTCTCCGACGACGGGGACGTTGTGCAATAATTCTTCTTCGGAAAAAATATTGGAAATATAATAATTCAGTTCCGATACGGTGATATAGTCTTTAACGGGCATCTTTTGCCGCCTTTACGGTGTTGCAAAGAAGCATTGTGACTGTCATCGGACCGACTCCGCCCGGTACCGGGGTGATATAAGAACATTTTTCGCATACGTTTTCAAAATCGACGTCTCCGCAAAGTCCGTCGCTTGTACGATTGATACCGACGTCGATGACGACGGCGTTCTCTTTTACCATTTCCGCGGTTATCATTTTCGGTTTTCCGATGGCGACGGCAAGGATATCGGCTTGCTTTGTGACAGACGCAAGATCCTTTGTCTTGGAGTGACATACCGTCACGGTAGCGTTCTTTTGCAGGAAAAGAAGGGACAGCGGTTTGCCGACGATATTGCTTCTGCCTACGATGACGGCTTTTTTCCCTTCCAAGGGTATATCGTACTCTTCGAGAAGG
Source organism: Clostridia bacterium (assembly GCA_045601385.1). Taxonomy (GTDB): domain Bacteria; phylum Bacillota; class Clostridia; order Christensenellales; family DTU072; genus CAG-1782. Next base: position 94,215 of record JAZRZM010000008.1, read on the forward strand.
CGCATAATCCCCTGCGGCGTACAACTGACAAGACAGTCTTCTCCCAAAAGGAGTTTTCCCATTTGATATGCGCTGAAACCGTCCACGTCTTTATCGGGGGCGATATAGGATAAAATTTTTCGTTCGTTCAAGTGCTTGGGTAAAGGCAGTTGTACGAGGATGCCGTAGACGTCTTTATCGTTGTTTAATTCTTCTATGATTCGACGAAGGTCCTCTTCCGTCGTTTGTTCGGGCAGAATAAAAGGACGAGAAGTAATCCCCACTTCGGCGCACGCTTTCTCTTTATTGTTTACATATATCGTCGACGCTTTGTTATCGCCTACGAGAATAACGGCGAGGTCAATTTTTTTATGAAGGGAAAGTACTTCTTTTTTGAGTTCTTCGCGAATTTTTGCGGAAACCTTTTTACCGTCGATAATCGTCATATTACTCCAATAATTCTTTATAAACGGAAGCGAGTATGCCGTTGACGAAAGAGTGACTTCTTTCGGTCGAATACGTCTTGACAAGTTCGACCGCTTCGTTGATCGATACCGAATACGGTATATCGTCTATGTATTTCATCTCGTAAATCGCAACCATAAGCGCGGCGAGATCGGTTTTATAAATACGGTCGATCGCAAAGCCGTTCGAATACTTTTCGATAGCGGATAAAAGTTCATCTTTTTTTGCGATCACGCCTTCGTATGTTTTTTGCATATAGTCGATGTCCTGTTCGGACAAATCGGCGCCTGAAAAAATATCGAAAGTGTGTTTGTCTTTTTCTTCTTGAAAAAGATATCCGAAAACAAGTTGATATGTGTAAATGCGTGCTGATTTTCTACTCATAGTTATAAAAAAATGGCGTTTGTTACGTTGACGTTGACGGTCGTTGGAGTGAGCGTCGTGTTTTCTTTGACGGATTCTATTATTTTTTCTTGCAATTCGCAAGAGACTTGCGGAATGCTGTATCCGAAAATAACGCTCACGGAGACGTCTATGGAGACGTATTGTTCTTCGATGCGGATTCTGATGATGTGCGCGTCCTTTTTGCGACTCGTCTTTTTGTCACGAATCATTATTTCTTTCGCGACGCCTTCGGTTTGTTCGAGCGCGCTGTCGACAAGGGATTTGACAAGATTGGTGTAGTCGGATGTTTGCATCATAATCATATCCTTTTTCATAAAAAAAGTATAACACTTTTTTTGTAAGTAAGCAAGTATTTTCCCGATCGGGGACAAAACTGTTTGCCTTTTTCGATAAAAAGAAAAAAGGCGATCGGAGACCGAATCGCCTTTATGAATGGTTACTTTTTTTCGTTATACGTACGGAATGACGATTACGTCCGCCGCGGTATAATCGGTTTCGCCGGTGACGATACTGAGTACCTGAGCCGTTTCTTCGAGGGTAAGGTCGCTGTCTTTGATGACGATATTGACGTTATTATCGCTAATCGATACGATACAATCGTCGAAGCCGTACGCTTTGATCAGGTTTTCGAGCGTGGCTTCGGTTTCCATGGCGGCAACAAGATCAAGATACATTTTTTCGGCGCTTGCTACGGTCGTTTCGTCGGCTGTCGTGCTTGCCATTATTTCTTCGAGATAGAGTATCTCCTGACTTCTTGTCGCCGTTCTGTCGTCACGATACGTCGCAAAGAACGTCGGCGTAGCCGTTTCGGTGTTCGTATCGGTTTGGTTGTTTTTCGCTTTATATACCGTCAGAAAATAGTTCAGACACGCTACTCCCGCCAGCAGTACAACCAAAGATACAAGTACAATTATTTTTTTCTTATTCGCTTTCATTTTTGAGCCTCCCTGCTTTATTTTATTGCGATTTTTTTTCATATATTCTTATATTTTCGTTTTTCATTACGATTGCCGTTTGCAGCGCGCGTTTTATCTGTAATCGAACTGCCGGATCGGACGCGCCTTCGGCAAAAACAAGCACCCCGACGATATCGCCCGATTTATCATAGGTGAGCAGTACTTCGGTTTCTCCCACGCCGTTTATGTTTTGAAGCATGTAAGCAAGTTTTGTTTCTTGATCGTTATAAGTAATTCCGACTTTCGTTTCTTGCGCCGAAGTTGTTTTCCCATTGTCGGACAACTTGGAAAAAAGCAACAAAGTAAAGGCGAGCAATAACAGTACAATGGCGATTTTTATTTGTTTGCCGGTGTTTTTCTGAAAAAACACATGCATTTTTTCTTTCATTTCAGCCATAAACCCTGATTTGATCATATCTTACGTCCAGTAAGTCTCCTACCGTTTTCAGCACTGCGTCGCTATCACTAAATATATTCCCGTCGTTTTCGTTTATGATATTTTCGTCAAGAAAAATATCGACGTATTGTATTTTTTTGTTTTCGGTCGTAATCTGAACGTCGCAAAAAATATTTTTTTCGGCGAGTTTTTTTTCAAGATACCTTTCGGCAAAAACGATTTCCGGCTCGGTTTGCGGCACGGTGACGTCGATTTGTTCGGTTGATTCGTTGAATATTTTTTCCACGTCGCCCTTAAAAAAAGGAATCAAAGGTACAAGCACGATAACAACCGACATTTTCAGAAATGCCGATACGATTTTTTTTGTTTTCCCCTCCGTCGCAAGGCTTTGCAGACAAGAAATGAGCAAAACGATCGCAACAAAACCGCCAAGCCATTCTTTCATACGACTCCCGAATTACACGACGCGATAATCAGCATTAAAATGACAGTCAGTGAAAAAAAAGTGCAAAAAAGCGCGGCAATCGGCACGCGAAAACATTTTGAGACGGTACAAAGCATATCGGATATGCCGTTCGCACCGATTGGTTCCGCAACTGCCGCCGTCAATTTCAGTACGACCGACAGGATGACGATACGAATAAACGGCACCGAAAAAACGAAAAGAAGAATGGCGATCGAACACAGTCCCAAAGCGTTTTTTACCACGACGCAAGAACGGAAAACGATGTCGAAACCGTCTTTAACGTAATTGCCGATAATCGGTATCGTCCCGGAGAGAGCCGATTTTGTTCCTTCCGTAAGCCATGCGTCGAACCCCGATCCCGCTATTCCTTGCGCTGTCGAAAAGGTAATAAAAGTGCCGAAAACGATCCCAAGTAGCCATTCCGCCGCAGATCTTGTCGCTTCCGACATTTTTTTTAATGAAAATTCGTCCGATATTCCGCCGACCAAAGATACCGTCAAAGAGACGTAAAAAAGAGGATAAACCGCGTTTTTCAGACAAGTAACAAGTACTCCGGAAAAGAACGCGAGCGTCGGTTGATACAACCCGACGGACGAAGTCGCGCCCAATGCCGTCATCACGCCGAACAGCGGCGGAAATGCAACCGAAACGAATTTTGTCACGATTTCCATGAGGTCGGAACACATTTTTAACGTTTCCGCCGACATGTTCAACACCAGCGCCAGGACTACTCCGTAACAGGCAAGAAAAACCGTTTTTTCACACGAATCGACGGTAAGTCCGGCTGATATATTCTTAAAAACGGATAAAAATATGCACACCGATAAAATAATCGCGGCTTGCAAAAGGTATTGTTTGAGATATGCCGAGAACAAAGAACTCATAAGATCGGTAAAATATTCGACTGTCAGTTCGCTTTCGCCTTGCAGAACGCTTTCGGTCAGTTGACGAATCGTTTCGGAAACGTCAAGATTGTATTTTTCTTTTATTTCGTTAAAAAAAGACTCAAAATCAACAAGGGAAACTTCATCGAGAATATCTTTTGACGAGAAAACAGGTTCTTCTTCCGCGGCAAAAGCGATTTTTTCGGGGGACGGGACGACAAAAAATAGAATAAAAACGGCTGAAAAAAGGTATTTCATAACAGATCGGTCAGAATTGTCGCGACAGAACGCAAAATGGGAAAAGAGGATATCAGGATGATGAGTTTGCCGCTGATTTCTATTTTTTTGGCAAGGGACGAACACCCGCCGTCGTTGCACACCGAAGCGGAGTATTCGGTAAGGTATCCGATGCCGACGATTTTCAGTAAAGAAGAAAAGACTGATTCCTGTAAACCCGATTTATCGGCAAAATCGCGCAAAAATCCGATTGCGTTAACGATTTCGTCCGAAAGCCAGATAAGTATCAGTATTCCCGCCGCCGTAACGGCAAGCGTCGCCGCGCCCGGTTGGGCGTTTTTCAGAAGATTATAGCAGACGACAGTAACGAACGCCGTGCCGATTATTTTATACAAAATCATGCTCAATCCAAAAAGAAAATGCTTTTCATCGTTCCGAATAGGTCTCCGATCATATCAAGTACGATAACGAGAACAAGGATAAGCCCCGCAAGCGTCACGAACGTTGCTATTTCTTTTTTATCGCTTTTTTCAAGGATACTGTTTATTACGGCGGTAATAATGCCTATTCCGGCTATTTTGAAAATAATATCGATGCCCATGCGCCTCCGTATATCACACCAAAAGTATAAAGACTCCGAGAAAGACGAGCGGTATCAGTTTTGAATACGTCTTTCCTTTGCTTACGATTTCCCCTTTTTTTTCGACGACTGTTTTTTGGGCTTCGGCGTTTCGGGCGGCAAGAGTATTGGTAAGCGTCGCCGCGTCGAGTGATTTCATGTCGGACAGTAATCGGGTTAAAAACTCCTTTTCTTTTGTTCCCAAAGGCGGTTTTACCGTATTATATTGTAAAAAATCGCAGATTATATCCGAGTAGCGTTCTTTTTTTTGTCGAAATAAGGCGATTATTTCTTTTTCGTTTCGTGCTTGAAAAGAAACTTCGCTTTCGCAAAGCGTGATAAACGCCGCTATATCCTGCCATAGCCGATAACGGTCGGAGTAGTTATTTTCGACATATTTTCCGAAAAGAAAGCCTGCCGCGACAAATAAAATACCCGAAAGAAGTTTAAGCATGTTTTTGTCTCTCGATTTGGCGGATTGTTCCCGTTTGCGGCGAGTCGCAAAGCAGGATAAAAGTATCGAACGATTCCGCAATGTTTTTCGGCACGTCGCATATTTTTTTGCCGTGAAACGACGCGAGGCATTTTATGCCGGAATGAATTATTTTTTTTACCGATAACGCGTCTTTTTCCGAAAAAAGTTCATCACAGACGATTATTTGCGGCGACATGGAGCGAATGACGTTTTCAAAGACGAATTCTTTTCGGACGCCTTGTATTACGTCCGCTTTTTTGCCGACGGTCATCGATATGCCGTTACCGCATAATTCCCCCCTTTCGTCGATATACAGCGTATCGTATCGGGCGGAAAGCACCCGTGCCATGTCGCGTATCAGAGTCGTTTTTCCGCATCCCGGCGGAGCGACGACGAGCGTGTTTTCAAACGGGGATAAAACCGACAGGACTTTTTCGCTCAAACCGATTATTTCATGTGGAAAACGTATACAAAAAGCGTACGTTTTTTGAAAAGCGACGATGTTTTTTTCGTTTATTTTTCCTTTGCCGACGATACCGATCCGTACGCCGTCGTCATAGTCGATATAGCCGTAAGATATTTCCCTTTCGCAAGCGTATTTCGAGCCTTTGACGGCGTTCTGAAAGACGTATTCGAGATATTTCTCGGTGCAAACGTATTGTGTAAAATACTCTTTCTGCATTGTTTTTATATGAATCGGCATATGTAAACGTAATCTCAATTCGCAGATGAGGTCTATCGGACACAGCCGTACGATTTCGGTAAAGATCTGTTCGCCCAGTAAATTCCGCATAAAAAAACACCGTTGTAGCGTATGACAACGGTGTTTGATTTATTCCTGATAAAAAAATCGAAAGAAGTTATACTCTGGACATATAGGAGCCGTCGCGTGTGTCGACGCGGATGGTGTCGCCTTCGTTGACGAAAAGCGGTACCTGAATTTGATATCCTGTTTCGAGAGTGGCGTTCTTGGTGCCGGGTTGTGCTGTTGCGCCGGCGATTCCGGGATCGGCTTGGATGATTTTCAGTTCGACAAAGTTTTGCGGTTCGCAAGAGAAAGCGTTTCCTTTGTAGAAAGCGATATCGCAGATGTCGCCTTCTTTGATGAAGTGCAGTGCGTCTTCAACGAGTTCTTTCGTCAAAGGAACCTGGTCGAACGTTTCGTTGTCCATAAAATAATACAGATCGCCGTCCGAATAACTGTAAGCCATCTTTTTGCGTTCGATAAGAGCGGTTTCGAATTTTTCATTGGGGTTAAATGTTCTTTCGATAACGCCGCCGGTCATTACGTTACGGATTTTCGCACGAACGAAAGCCGCGCCTTTGCCCGGTTTGACGTGCAAAAAGTCAACGATAACTTGTACGGTGTTGTCCATTTCAAAGGTGATTCCTTTTCTGAAATCGCCCGCGGTAATAAAAGGCATAATTTTTTTCCTCCGATTTTCTTTATTATTTCTACAATATTATTAAACTTTTTTCACTGTTTGTCAAGTTATTCACGCCGTTTTTTGTAAAAACAACGATATCTTCTATCCTTACGCCGAATTTTCCGGGAAAATATAGCCCCGGTTCGACGCTTGTTACTGCGTTTTCGCCTATGATTTCGTCGCTTTTTGGCGACAAATTCGGCTTTTCGTGAATATCGATTCCCAAACTGTGTCCGAGAGAATGGGTAAAGAAGTTTTCCTTGTTTTCACGGCGAAAAACGTCCCTGGCGAGTTTGTCGCATTCTTTTCCCGACATACCCGCATGCAAGGCGTCGAGGGCTTTTTTTTGCGCTTCAAGTACAAGTTCGTATGTTTTTTTCATCTCGTCCGACGGTTTTCCGAATGCGACCGTGCGCGTCATATCCGAGCAATAATTCCGATACTTTGCGCCGAAATCAAGGGTGATAAACGATCCGCGCGTCAGAGGCGTATCGGTCGGATGGGCGTGGGGCTTGGAAGTGTTTTTTCCGAAAGCGACGATCGGATCGAAAGCAAGGTCGTCCGCCCCCCAAAGATACATCGTGCTTTTCAAAATTCGTTCCAGATGTCTTTCCGTCATTCCTTCTTGGATTTTGCCGAGGATTTCCGTAAATGTCCGGTCGGTTATTTCCTGCGCTTTTTGGATAAAACCGATTTCTTCCGATGTTTTTTTCGCTCTTTTCTCGTTTATTTCCGACTCTGCGTCCACGACGGCGGTAACGCCGTGTTTTTGGAGTATTTCATATTCTTTTATGGTCGGCAAAACGTCCGTTCCGAGCGTTTTTATATTGTTTTCCGCTAAAAATGTCAAAAATTCTTCGATGTTTTTTATTTCAAAATCGCTAAAATCGCTTATTTCTTCAAAATACCGTGCGTCGGTAAAATAATATTTTTTTTCGCCGATAAAAAGTATTTTGGCGTCGGCGTTTTTGTAGTTTGTGTAATAAAAAAGATTGGATGGGTTCCGAATACAAAGCGCGTCCGGGCGCGTGACAAATCCGTTCATGCGTTCAGTATAGGACAAACCTCTTTTTTTGTCAACTTTTTGTCTTGGAACGCGCGACGAGCGCGGCGATAAACCCGATAAAAATAGCACCGGCAAGCCCTGCCGACGCGGCTTTTGTTCCGCCCGTAATAGCGCCGATGATACCGTTTTGTTTCGCCCCCTCGATCGCTCCTTTCGCAAGATTGCTACCGAAACCGAGTATTGGCGTCGTAACGCCCGCTTGCGCTACCTCTTTCAACGGTTCAAACACATTGCACGCTTCCAAAATGACGCCGATCAAGAGAAAAATGACCAAAATTCTTGCCGAAGTCATTTTGGTAAAATTGATAAGCAGTTGTCCGAGGACGCAGATACCGCCCCCGATGGCAAAAACAACCAAATATTGCAAAAAAACGTTCATTCCGTCACCTCGAAACAGATTGCATGCGAAATAGCCGGTATTGTCTCTCCTTGCAGAGACGATGTTTTTGAAAGAAGTGCGCCCGTCGGCAAAAAAAGCAGCCTTTTGTATTCGCCCGCCCTCATTTTTTTATACAGATAAGAATTGAAAACAAGTCCGCAACAACACGCGCCGCTTCCGCCCTGATTGACATCCTGGGCTTCGCGGTTATAGATAAGAATGCCGCAGTCGGTATGGTTTTTCATTTTTATTCCGATTTTTTCGGCTTTTTTTTCAAGCAGCCGACTTCCGGCATGTCCGAGATCTCCGGTGACGATTAAGTCGTAATAGTCGGCGTCTCTTCCCGTGTCGTTCAGATGGGCGTTCAGAGTCGAGAGTGCGGCGGGCACCATGACGCCGCCCATATCGTTGGCGTCGTTTATACCGTAGTCGGTGACTTTGCCTATCGTCGCGCAGGTTATTTTTACGGGACTGTCGCTGTTTTTGTCAAGCAAGGTCGCCGCGCTTCCCGTCACCGTCCATTGAGAGAGAGGCGTCCTTTGCGAGCCGAGTTCGAGCGGATAACGAAATTGTCTTTCGGCTGTTGCGAAGTGGCTTGTTACCGAACAAACGACGCGTTCGGCATATCCGCCGTCGATAAAAACCGAACCGAGAAGAAAACATTCTCCCAAAGTCGCACAAGCGTTATAAACGCCCAAAAACGGTATGTCCGCTTCGCGCATGGCGAAGTTGCTGCTGATAATCTCATCCAACAGATCGCCGGCAAAAGCGCAGTCGATGTCGCCTGCGGTCAGTTTCGCACGGTTTAATAATTGTCTTATTACGGCGCTGTGCATGACGATTTCGGCGTATTCGTGGCTTTTTTGTTGCAACAGGTCGTCATCCAGAATATGGTGAAAATATTTTGCCAGCGGACCTTCCCCTTCTTTCGGCCCGGCGATCGTTGCCGTTTCCGCAACCGGTACGGGATTTTTAAAAAAAATTGTTTGATTTTTCATGTTTTATAAAAATAAATAAATGATTCCGACAACAACGCTCGACGTGATACCGAAGACGATTACGGGACCGGCAATGGCAAACATATTGCTGCAAATGCCAAATACGACGCCTTCTTCTTTATGCTCCATCGCTTGGCTTACGATGGAATTGGCAAAACCGGTAATCGGCACAATACTGCCCGCTCCGCCGAAATTGCCGATTTTGTCATATACTCCGAATGCGGTCAGTATGCCTGTCAGAAGAATCATGACGAGCGTCGTATAACCGCCGCGTTCGGTTTCTTCGATATACGGAAAAAGGTATTCTATCAACTGATTGACGCCTTGTCCGATACAACAAATCGTTCCGCCGGTCAAAAAAGCGCGTATCAATGTCGAAATATGCTTTGTTTTCGGCATATTTTCTTTTATTTCTTTCTTGTATTCTTTTTGAAGTTTTTTATCGGATTTCATCGATTCCTCCGTCTTTCGGCGTCTCGGGAAAAACCGATTCTGTTTTTTTCTTGTTTCCTTTCATAAAAAAAATCACCCCGAACATAGTTTTGACTCGAAGTGATTATTTTATACCGTCAGGAGGATAATTCTTTCCGTATCCGTTCCAGAATGCGCGCTTCGAGGCGACTGACTTGGACCTGCGATACGCCGAGCACCCGTGCGATTTCGCTTTGTGTTTTGTCGCGATAGTATCTCAGATACAGTATTTTTTTATCCCTATCGTCGAATTTATTTATGATTTCTTTCAATACGAGTTTTTCGATATAGTCGTCCGGCGTTTTTTCGTCGGCAAGTTTGTCGGCGAGGCTCAGCCCGTCTTCGTCGTTTTCGGCGTAAAGCGATACGGGATATTTGGCGCTATCCATGATGAAGACGACTTCGGTTTCTTCTACTTTCAGGTATTCGGCGATTTCTTTTACGGTCGGTTCTTTCGAGTTCTTTTGTCGATACTCTTCCAAAAAAGTTTGTAATTGCTGGTTTTGCGCTTTCAGCGACCGACTGACTTTTATTGCCCCGTTATCACGGATAAAACGTTTGATTTCCCCCGCTATCATAGGCACGGCGTAGGTCGAAAAACGCACGCCGAAGGACGTATCGTAGTTATTCATCGCTTTTATAAAGCCGAGCGTACCGAGTTGTATCAAATCGTCATATTCGATCTGTTTGTTTTGATATCGACGTACGATACTTTTAATCAAAGGTAGATTATTTTGCAAAAGTGCGGTTTTTGCCGAATTATCCCCTTTTTGCGCCTTTAATATGAGTTCTGTCGTCTCTTCAAAACTAAGCATTGACGAGACTCTTGGTCATGTAGACCGTCGTACCCGCACCGAGTTTGCTTTCCACCCGCAGACTGTCCATATATGTTTTCATAATGGTAAATCCAAGTCCGCTTCGTTCTTCTTCGGTGTCGGTTGTGAAAAAATCTTCCATCGCTTTGTCGATATCTTCGATACCCGCCCCTTTGTCGGTTATTTTTATGTACAGACAGTTGTTTTCGATTTTTACGTCCAAATATATATCGCCGTCTTTTCCTTTGTATCCATGCACGACGGCGTTCGTTATCGCCTCGCTGACGGCGGTTTTTATATCGCTCAGCGTATCGACCGTCGGTTCGTTTCCGACGCAAAAAGCGGCGATGACATTGCGCAGAAAAGCGACGTTTTCGGGTAATGATTTTATTGTCAGATTCATTTGATTGTTCATTTTTCACCTCATATCAGCGGAATAATGGTATAAAGACCGCTCACGCGGATTATTTTGTCGATTTGCGGATTCGGCGCGGTAAAGTAAACGGGAATATTTCTTTTTTTCAGTTTTTTGTATCTGCCGAGAATAATTCCGACGCCCGTACTGTCCATAAAGACAAGTTTGCTCATATCGAAAACCACGTTTCGGTACGATTCGGAGTCCAAAACGGAATCGAGTTCATTCCTTACGTTTGTCGCCACGCTTTGATCGAGTTCTCCGTTCAGACGGACAAACAGATTGTTTTTGTCCACTTTTGTTTCGATCGGCATATATTTTTCCCCCTCTGTAAAAAAAGTAAAGGAATTATACGTCAATATAGCCCGTATATTTTGGCTTGATGTGTCGAAAAATAATTAAATTGCAAAAAATTATTTTACTATTCGTTTTGATAAAAAGTTTCGAAAATCACAAAAACGGTCGGATGAATCGTGCCGGATAAGAATTATTATATGTTTTGTATTGAATTTTCGTGTGACGTCCGCTTATCGACAATTTTGGAAATTTTTTCCGATAAATCGAAATTTTTGGTTTCAAACCGTTTTCAAACGGACGAATATCGGACCTTCTTCTCCTTTTTCACCCGTTTTTGAAAATCTGGTTTTTTCAAGGACTCTTTCGGACGCGATATTGTGTTCTTCGATTTCCGCCTTAATACAAATGACGCCGTGCTGATGTAATGCCCACTCCACGAGCGCGGATATCGCCTCCGTCGCATAACCGTGACCTTGATGGTCGTCCAAGATACCGTATCCGATCTCCGCTACGCCCTCTTGCGACAGTCCCTTGAAGCAAAGTTCTCCGATATGGGCGCCGTCTTTCAGTTCGATCATCCAAATAGCATACCATTCCCACTTGTCGGGATTCGCTTTGCTTCCGTTCAGCATTTCCGTGTAAGCGATCTTTAAAGTCTCGCAAGTTTGCGACGCAATAAAGTCTCTCATTTGTTCTTCGGACGCGGCATATATCTTCAAACGACTTGTTTCTATCATTTTGTTTCTCCGAAATAGTTTACTTTATTCATTCAAAGAGCGCACATCCGTCTATCAGACAAATGTGCGCTCTTTGTTGGTGGAAGGAGATGGATTCGAACCATCGAAGTCGTCGACGGCAGATTTACAGTCTGCTCCCTTTAGCCACTCGGGAATCCTTCCATATTGACTGTTATTAAAAATAAGCGAACTTAACTTCTTCGTGGAGCTGGCTAACGGAATCGAACCATCAACCTGCTGATTACAAATCAGCTGCTCTGCCAGTTGAGCTAAGCCAGCATAAAGTAATGGTGCCTTGGGGCGGAGTCGAACCACCGACACGGGGATTTTCAGTCCCCTGCTCTACCTGCTGAGCTACCAAGGCAAAATTACGATAATGGCGATCCGAATGGGGCTCGAACCCATGACCTCTAGCGTGACAGGCTAGCGTTCTAACCAGCTGAACTACCGGACCGTATAAAGATAAGGAATAACAAGGTACTTATTTTGGTGGGCCTTCACGGACTTGAACCGCGGACCAATCGGTTATGAGCCGACCGCTCTAACCAACTGAGCTAAAGGCCCTTGTCTGTGAGATCAATTTGTTGGTCGGGGTGAAGAGACTCGAACTCCCGACCCCATGGTCCCAAACCACGTGCGCTACCAAACTGCGCTACACCCCGTTTGCATACCCAATTGACGCTAAATAATATACACTATATCTCGGTGTATGTCAAATGATTTTTGCTATTTTCCCAAAAAGTTTTTTTCACGTTTCACGCGCGGCGCTGATGACGTCTTTTTCGGCGAGGATCTTTTGTATCAGATCGTTTACGTCGGTCAGTTTACTGATGACCACGACCACTTTAATAATCATCCGATCGTTGTTTTTGGACGCCTGTGCAAAGAAGGAATTGATTTGTAAGCCCATTTTTACCATGGTGTTCGTTACTTTTGAAAGCACAGTCCCGTTATTCTCGGTTTCTATAATAAGAGGCGCGTTAAACGTGGACGCCACTTCTTTGTTCCATTCTGCGTCGATCCGACGTTCTTCTTCCAGATTCTTTACGTTCGGACAGGTCAGACGATGAACGACCACCCCTCTTCCTCTTGTGATGTATCCTACGATATCGTCGCCCGGAACGGGACTGCAACAGTGTGCGATATGGATCAAAAAGTCGTCGTAGCCATCAATAATGATCCCGGACGAGTGTCTTGGGCGCGTCTGTTGCAACGAGACGCCGTTAAAGGATTGTTCCGTTTCGGCGGAAAGTGATTTTCGATAAAAATCAATCAGTTTTAACAAAACCTGATTGATTTTTATACTGCCGCAACCGACCGAAGCATACATGTCTTCAATATCCGAAAACATATATTTGTCAAAAATGACTTTCAGACTGGCGGGAAGAAGCAAATCGGGCAACTTGTACCCTTTTCGTATCGCCTCTTTTTCGAGCATGTCTTTGCCGAGTCGGATATTGTCTTCTTTCAGCGACTTTTTGAAAAAAGCCTTTATTTTCGCTTTTGCCGTCGGAGTTTTCGCAAAATTCAGCCAGTCGCGCGACGGACCTTTGGAATTATTATTGGTAAGGATTTCTACGACGTCACCGCTTGCAAGAGGTGAATTCAGGTGAGCGATACGTTGGTTTATTCTTGCGCCGACGCACCGATTCCCGACTTCGCTGTGAATATAATAGGCAAAATCGATACAGGTGCTTCCGATCGGCATATTGATCAGCCTACCTTTGGGGGTAAAAACGTAGATTTCGTTGGAATCGACGTTGATTTTCAGTGCTTCCAAGAATTCGCCGGCGTCTTTCAGGTCATTTTCCACGTCCATAACTTCGCGTAAAAAGTTAAAAGACTTGTCCAGTTCCGTCATAGAAGACGTCAGACGCCCTTCTTTATATTTCCAGTGCGCGGCGATACCGTATTCGGCGATGGCGTTCATCTCCCGCGTTCTTATCTGAATTTCGAATATTTGCTTAAAATCGGTAATAACAGTCGTGTGCAGGCTTTGATAATTATTCGGTTTCGGCGTGGCGATATAATCTTTGATTCTGCCCGGCAGAGGCTTCCACTTGTTGTGTATAAAACCGAGCACGGAATAGCAGTCTTGCACGGTAGGTACTATGACGCGGACGGCAATAAGGTCGTAGATTTCGTCCAGCGTTTTGTTTTGTTGCTTCATTTTTTTATAAATGGAGTACATATGTTTCGGACGCGCCTTAATTTCGTACGATATCCCCTGTTTTTCTATCTCTTCGGCAATAAGATCGCGTAAGTGATTGACAACTTTCATGCGCTCGTTGCTGCGCTTCCCGATCTGTTCGGATAAAAAAGCGTACATTTCGGGATCGATATATTTTAAGGATAAATCCTGCAACTGTACTTTCAGTTGCGAGATACCGAGTCTGCCGGCAAGCGGTGCGTAAATGTCCAAAGTCTCCATCGCCTTTTTTTTCTGTTTTTCGGGACTTTGTGCATCCATAGTCTGCATATTGTGTAACCGATCCGCAAGTTTTACGATCAGCACGCGTATATCTTTGGTAATGGCGATCAAGAATTTGCGATAGTTTTCCGCTTCCAGAGTTTCGATGTTTATATCGTTATGTTTTTCTTCGACCGACTTCATTTTTGTGACGCCGTCCACCATCTCGGTGATTTCTTTTCCGAATTTTTGTTGCAAAATGGCGGGCGAAATCTGTGTGTCTTCCAATACGTCGTGTAAAAGCGCGGCGATAATACTGCTGCTGTCCATTCCGAGGTCGATCAGTATTTCGGCAACGGCAATCGGATGTTCGATATACGGTTCGCCCGACAGGCGGAATTGACCTGCGTGTGCGGACAAAGCGAATTCGTACGCGTATTGTATTTCCGCGATTTCGTTTTCTTTGTAGTTTTCCTTTACTTTTTGAAGAAAATTATTCATTATTACCTTTTATATACCGATAAATATCCGATTCAAGCGGATTTGCTTTCGTTTGCGTCAGATAATATTTACCGTCTTTTTTTATCAATATCTTTTGTTCGAGAAATATATATATTGTCGTGAGAAAAACAATATAATCGGTTTGTTCGGAGATAAAATCGGCAAACAAACCGAAAAAGCCGTTAAAAACTTCGCCGAAAGGACCGATTTTTACCCGTAGAAAGCGATAAACTTCCCGCATGTAGTCTATGGACGGTAACGGGAGTTCGGGACGGAATTGTTTTTCAAAAAGACAAGTTATTCCTTTGTTTTGTAAAATCGCGATCGTTTTTTCGGGATATGCGTCCAAAAATACGGCTTTTCCGAAATAATCGTACGGAAAGTCGGGATCGGGAAGCAGTACGACCGAATCGATCGGCTGAACTGTGGTCGCTTTTTTTATGTATACCGGCATTTTCTTGTGGCTTTCGATAAAAGTATTCCCTTTTTCAACGTTAAAAAACACATATAAGATCGGATATGCCGTTTTCATTTGTCCGATTTTATCCTCTTTCTCACGTAAAAAAGAAGCTAAAAATGATTCGGTATAATCATATTCTGTTGCAAAATATTTATCAAAATAAAACGTTTTTACGACAAATTGTGCGTTTTCGACGCCGTTAAAGACGTTTTTCCCGATCGTATACAGTGCGCCGAACGAGTTTTCCGTTTTGTTCAGCATAGTAAGATAGTTTTCTCCGTCAAAACAGACGATTTCTCCTATTCCGCTCTTTCCTTTGATAATCGGGAATTTCCCGCTTGCTTTTTTGAAAGAACACTTTATTGCTTCGTCGTAAAATATCGGCGTCGGATTTCCCAAACCGTACGGTTCAAGTAATCCCAACTCGCGATAGGTTTCTCGGTCTACGTCTCCGACAGAGAGTTTTGCGTCGTATGCTTGCACTTTTCGAAAAGCGTTTTCGGGCAAAAGACGGAGATATTCGTTCATTTGTTCGCGTACGGTCAAGAAATCGCTTTCTTTCATAGATAGTCCGGCAGCCATAGCGTGACCGCCGTAAGCGGATAGTTTTTCGCTGTTTTCTTTTAATAGTTGATATAAATTAACACCGCCGACGCTCCGTGCCGATCCGGATAACATGCCGTTTTCTTCCCGGCAAAGCAAAATGGACGGCAAGTGAAAGTATTCGGTCAAGCGCGAACAAACAATACCGACCACGCCCTTATTCCAGTTCCCTTTCAGCATAATAAACCGATATTTGCCGAAGTCGTAGTCTTTCAGCATTTCCATGGCGTCTTTGCATATTTCGTCGTTCAGACGTTGTCGTTCGGCATTTTGCATGGAAAGTTTCTCGATTAACAAGGCGAGGGTAGTCGTGTCTTCTTCGATAAGAACGCGCAGTGCGTCTATCGGAGTACTTAATCTCCCTGCTGCGTTTAAGCGCGGCGCGATACGGAAAGATATATCCCCAACCGTGAGTGAACGAATGTCGCATTTTGCGTTTTGTATCAGCATTTTGATGCCGGGGCGCGTGTGACCGAGGTGTATTTTTTCCAGCCCTTTTTTAACGAAAATGCGGTTGTCCCCTTTCAGAGGGACGATGTCCGCTATGGTAGAAATCGCGCAGATGTCCATGTAGTTTTTCCATTCTTCCTCACCGAATGCGGCTCGTACGACGGTCAAAGCAACGCCAGCCGCGCACATTTGAGTCAGTTCGGGTGTAAAACACGGATTCGTTTTGAGACAGTCGGGGGTAATATCCGACGGCGTATGGTGATCGGTAACGATGACTTCTATACCGAGTTTTTGCGCGTATTCCACCTCTTTTACCGAGGTTATACCGCAGTCGGCGGTCAAAAGTATGTCGGGGCGATATAATTCGTAAATCTTGTCAATAGCGCCCGTGTTCAGTCCGTATCCTTCGTCGGCGCGAGTGGGTATGTAATAATAAGTCTGAATGCCGGCTTTTTGAAAAGCAAGATAATATATGGTAACCGCGCCGATTCCGTCGCAGTCATAATCGCCGTATATAACAATTTTTTCGTTCTTTTCGGCGGCTTTCTTTATTCTTTCGGCGATTTTTTCACACCCGATAAAGCGAGAATATGGCGTAAGATCGTCCAAATCGCCATATAAAAACGTTTGGATTTCGTTTTGCGAACACAACCCTTTTTCCCATAACAAAGTTGCCGTAAGAGTTTTTAATTTGTTCTCATCGGCAATTTTTTTTATTTCTCTTTCGTCCGTTTGATATAAGGGTTGCGGTTTCATTTCTTATATAAAAAAATTCCGCCAAACGATTTGCGATCAAACCGCTCGGCGGAATGCTTCTTATTCAAAAGTTTATGCTTTCGCGGACTTTTTCGTTTTCTTGAATTTACGGTTCTTAATTTTCAGTTTTACCTTGTCGCCGATAGCTTTGAAGTCAGCCCAAAGCGGCGCGGCAAGAGTAACCGAGGAATAGAAACCTGCGATAAGACCGAAGATAATCGGCAAACCGAATGTCTGAATGGACGAGACGCCCATCGCTACAAGAATAATCATAACGACGATGGTCGTAAACGTCGTGTAGATGGTACGCGTCATCGTGCCGAAAATGGCGTCGTTGACGATTTTCGGTACGTCGTACGGTTCTTTCGCTTTTTTGTACGGCTTGATATCGGAACGGATACGGTCAAATACGACGATGGTATTATTGATCGAATACGCGACGATGGTAATGAGAGCCGCGACGATGCTGTCTCCGATTTCCACATAGAATATAACCGACAAACTCATCATGATGATTATATCGTGCAGCAGAGCGACGATCGTTGCGAGCGCGCTGTAAAAGTCGAATCTGATAATGATATAAACAAGCATACAAGCGAGTGCAATAGCCACCGCGATAGCCGCCGTTTTTAACAGGTTTTTACTCGATGTGTTACCGATCGTGGTAAAGGTGATACCGTTTTCGGCTATTTTGCCGATCGTGCCGTTGTCGGACATTTCGAGAAGTTGCGTCTTGATTTTTTGGTTTGTTTCTTGCATTGCCGACGCGTCTTCGCTGCCCTTTTCCTTGGCATAATTGACGTATTGCACAATAATCGTGCTTTCGCCGCTCTTTTGATCGCGAGAAATCGTAATGCCGTTCGATTCGGCTACGCTTTTAATTTTCGTGAGATTTTCGTCGTATTTTTGAGCGTTTTCTTCGGCATTTTCAAATTCGATCGTCAAAATAGTACCGCCTTGAAAATCGATACCGATATTGGCGAAAAGTTGACGGCTTTCGATTACCTGATAAATTGTGCCGCAAATAAGCATAACGAGTATGACGGCAAGCGGAACGATATAAAAGATTTTTCTATTGGCGAAAATATTTACTTTTTTTGCTTTTTCAATGAATTGTTTCATTTTTTCCTCCTTATTCCGCGTCTGCCGCTTTCTTTTCTTTCAAAACTTCAAGCCCGAAGAACTTGTCGTTGTCTTCTTGGAAAGCCATAAAGCAGTTGACGAATATTCTGGTAATGAAGATTGCCGTAAACAGGGAGAGCACGATACCGATAAGGAGCGTGATAGCAAAACTCTTGACGGCGGACGATCCGAAAATAATCATGATGACCGCACCGATGATCGTCGTGATATTGGCGTCGAGTATGGTAACAAACGCGCTCTTGAAGCCGCCCGCTACCGCCGACGGGTTCATCATGTTATTGCTGGAACGTTTTATTTCTTTGATTCTTTCAAATATGATAACGTTGGCGTCGACAGCCATACCGATACTGAGTATAACGCCGGCAATACCGTTCAGCGTGAGTTCGACCCACGGGACAATAGCAAGGAGAACGACAAGCAGTTCGGTGTAAATAATCAAAGCGCAACTTGCGGCAAGTCCCATTCCGCGATAAATAAGGCACATGAAGATACAAATAATACCGATACCGATCGCCGCGGCGATAAGACTGCGGGACAAGGCTTCTTCACCGAGGGACGCGCTGACCGTTTCGCAGGTGTTCAGACGAAGTTTCACCGAGGTGATACCCGCTTGAATCTTTACCTGATACTGATAAGCCTCGTCATAGGTGAAGTTACCGGTGATGCTCGCTCTTCCGTTGGAGATGACGGCGTTTACTTTCGGTTCCATAACGCAATCTTCATCGATATAGATGTAGAGGATTTTGTCTTTCATTTCTTCGGTGACGGCGGCAAACTCTTTCGTGCCCTGTTCGTTGAATTGGAGCGCGAGATAATACCCGCCTTCGCTCGAATCGTATCCGACTTGGCAACTGTCGATATTGCCCGTGCCGGTCATCTTGATCGTGTCTTTGTCGGAGCGGAACGTAAGCGTAGCCGAGTTGCCGATAAGGGACATCAGAGATTCGGTATCTTCCAGTCCGGCGACTTCGACGCGGACGTATTTGTTACCGGAACGGTTGACTTCTTCCACGACCGCTTCCGAGTACCCTTTGTCGAACAACAGGTCTTGCAGGTTGCTTATTGCGCCCGCAATATCGTCGTCCGATATCTCTTCCACGTCGTCACGATAACATTCGTATTCGGCATAGATACCGCCTTTCAGGTCGATACCTTGATCGATGCCTTTATAAATCCAGTAAAAATCGTAATCGGTATTTGCCACCTTAAAACTGTCTTTTCCGTTCATTGGGACGGTAAAGAAGAACAGGAGCAAAAACAAAACCGTTACTATGCTGAGTATAACAATTGCTTTTTTCTTGGTCACTTGATAATGCCTCCGAGTTTTTATCTTGAATATTATAGCGAAAAAAATATCTTATGTCAACAAAAAAAGATATTTATATATACTATATATAAAAATGTTTCCTTTCTTTGGCTTCGACTAAACTTTTTTTCGGTAATGAATTATCTTCAAACCGAATACAATGGAATATCGTATGGAGAAAAAATGAAAAAAATCGGAAAAACGTTTTGGTTCGACTTTGTAAAAACGAGTTTTGTGTCCTTGATTATATGTCTTGTTCTGACGCTCGGATTGACCGTCTTTATCGGTTTTGTACCTCTGACGGAAAAAACGATACTTATCGTCAATCAGGTATTTAAGTGCCTTTCGCTTTTTATCGGCTGTCTTCTTTGTTTCGGGGAAAAATCGAACGGTCTTTTGAAAGGTTTGCTTTCGGGAGCGTTTTTTGCTTTGTTTTCTTTCGTTTTATACGGTTTTATTGCCGGTTTTTCTTTCGACGGAATGGATGTCGTCGATATCCTGCTTACCTCACTTATCGGTATGATCTGCGGCGTCCTCGCAGTAAATATCACCGGGAAAAAGGCATAAAAAAAGGTTGCTTTTTTATAAGGCAACCTTTTTTATTGACTTGGTATCGATCAGTTGATTTTGGAACGGATGGCGTTCTTCAAAATGACGATATTGGTCGGGTTTTCTTCGGTACCGACGTTGACGGTATAGTAATCGTTGGCCGGATCGTATTCGACAATCGTGCCGACCATACCGCCGATGGTCATGATTTTTGTACCTACCTGTATAGAATTCATCATTTCTTCTTGTTTTTTCTTTTGCTTTCTTTGCGGAACAATCGTCATGACGATCATGATGACCACAAATACGCCAAGGATGATGAACATACCGTATTGGTCCCAAAAATTAGCGGAAAGTAATGAAAAAATCATAGTTTGTTTCTCCTAAAAATTTATTTTTAATTATTTTACAATATATTTTTCCATAATGCAAGCGTTTTTTTACATTACATCTTGTAGGTAGCCATAAACTCGTCGCGGAAGTCGAGCATTCGGTCTTCCCATATCGCTTTTTTGATTTGGGCGGTCAGTCGGTGTAAAAAGCGTATGTTATGGATGGACAGCAAACGGCCGCCGAGTATTTCGTCCGTATTGATAAGGTGCCGCACGTATGCCTTCGTATAGTGTCGGCAGCAGTAACAGTCACAGCCTTCTTCTATCGGCGAAAAATCTTCTTTATAAACCGAATTGCGTATCGTTATGTCCCCTTTTGCGGTCATAGCGGTACCGTTTCGCGCGATTCTGGTCGGCAAAACGCAGTCGAACATATCGACGCCGCGGCATACGCCTTCCACAATGCAGTCGGCGCTTCCCACGCCCATCAGATAGCGCGGCATGTTTTCGGGATAATACGGACGAAGCGCGTCGAGCATTTCGTACATGACGGGTTTCGGTTCCCCTACCGACAGTCCGCCGATTGCGATGCCACACCGTGCATACGGTGCCGATCTTTTCGCGCTTTCGATACGCAGATCGGGATACACGTTGCCTTGTATAATGGGAAAAAGCATCTGTTTTTCGGGCTCGTTCGCTACTTTATAGCATCTTTCGAGCCAGGACAGCGTCCTTTCCATGGCTTCGCGCGCTTTTTCTTTTTTGATTCCGCCTTCGGTGCATTCGTCGAAAGCCATCATGATGTCGCTACCGAGCGCCTGTTGTACTTCAATGGATTTTTCGGGTGTAAAATAATGCCGACTGCCGTCGATAAAACTGCTGAAAGTGCAGCCGTCGTCGGTTATTTTGCGCATCGACGAAAGGCTGAATACCTGAAAACCGCCGCTGTCGGTCAGGATCGGTCCGTCCCAATGCATAAATTTATGTAAGCCGCCCGCTTTTTTTACAAGTTCGTGTCCGGGACGAAGATACAGATGATAGGTATTGCTGAGCAGTATCTGCGATCCGGTTTCGCGCACTTCTTCGGGCGAAAGCGACTTGACCGTCGCCATGGTGCCGACAGGCATAAAGACGGGCGTTTCTATGACGCCGTGGGGCGTCGTGAACCGTCCGATACGCGCTCCGGACTGCTTGCATTCTTTAATGATTTCGTATTTGAACATTTTTTTCTCCGTTTTATTCGATAAACATGGCGTCGCCGAAACTGAAAAAACGATATTTGTCGTCAACGGCGTGTTTGTACAGTTCAAGTACTTTTTCGCGTGACGAAAACGCGCTTACCAGCATAATCAGGGTTGATTCGGGCAGGTGAAAATTGGTAATCAGTCCTTTGACGCACTTAAAGCGGTATCCGGGATAAATAAAAATATCCGTATCCCCTTTTTGCGCTTTCAGCATACCGTTTTCGTCGGCGACCGATTCGAGCACGCGCACGCTTGTTGTTCCGACGGCGATTACTCTTCTGCCCTCCGCCGTCGCTTTGTTGATTTTTGCCGCCGTTTCTTCATTGACTTCATAATACTCCGAATGCATATGGTGTTCGAGAATATTATCGGTTTTGACCGGGCGAAACGTCCCCAAACCGACATGCAAAAGCACCTCGGCAAAATCGACGCCTTTTTCTTTCAGTTTTTGTATAAGGTCGGTGGTAAAATGCAAACCCGCTGTCGGCGCCGCGCTTGATCCGAGGTTCTTGGCGTAAACCGTTTGATACCGCTCCTTATCGTCCAGTTTTTCGGTAATATACGGCGGTAAAGGGACTTCGCCTACGCGTGACAAAATATCTTCAAAGACGCCTTCAAATGAAAAATCGATGACGCGCACGCCGTTTTCGACGATTTCTTCAACGGTCAAAGAAAGTTCTTCGTTGACGACGAGTTTTGAGCCGATTTTTGCCTTTCTTGCCGGTTTCAGCAAGGCTTCCCATTTGGTAAGGTCGATTCTTTTCAGCAAAAAAACCTCGTACTTGCGACCTTTTTCGTCAAAAGCGTACATTCGCGCATTGATGACGCGCGTATTGTTGACGACGAGCAGGTCTCCCGGTTGCAATATGTCCGCAAGATCGTAAAAGTGTTTATCGCACAATACGTCCGTTTTTCGGTTGTAATGGAGAAGACGGCTTGCGTCGCGCGGATAAACGGGCGTCTGTGCAATCAGTTCTTGCGGTAAATCATAGTAAAAATCGCTTTTCAGTAACATTATTCTCCTTCAGAGTCGGCGTCATCGTCAAAGAGGCTTGTGTTATACAAAGGAATACCGAGATGTTTGTACGCGCCGGGGGTACACGTTCTGCCGCGCGGCGTGCGCGCGATGAACCCGAGTTGCAATAAATACGGTTCGTATACGTCTTCTATGGTATTGGCGTCCTCTCCCGTGGACGCGGCGAGCGTATCGAGTCCGACGGGACCTCCGCCGAATTTTTCGATAATCGTTCTTAAAATGTTATTATCGGTCATATCCAGACCGAGTTCGTCTATTTCGAGACGAGTCAAAGCCTTTTTGGTGATGGCAAGGTCGATTATTCCTGTGTTTTCGTATTCGGCGAAGTCGCGTACGCGTTTCAATAGACGGTTGGCGATACGGGGTGTTCCGCGCGAACGGAGAGCGATTTCTCTTGTCGCTTCCGGGTTGATTTTTATGTCGAGTATTCCTGCCGAACGGGTGACGATTTCCGCAAGTTCGGTTTCGTTATACAGTTCGAGGCGGAAGGTCATGCCGAAGCGGTCGCGAAGCGGCGCCGACAGCATACCGGCTTTCGTCGTCGCGCCTACGAGGGTGAACGGTTCGAGCGGAATCTTCATGGTGCGTGCGCTCGGACCTTTGCCGATGACGATATCGAGAGAACCGTCTTCCATTGCCGAGTACAGTATTTCTTCCACGGCAGGGTTCAAACGGTGAATTTCGTCGATAAAAATGACCTCGCCGGCTTGCAGATTGGTCAAAATAGACGCAAGATCCGCCGCTCTTTCGACAGCCGGTCCCGTCGTCATGCGGATACCTGCGCCCATTTCGTTGGCGATAATATGACTTAACGTCGTTTTGCCCAAGCCGGGGGGACCGTATAATAGAACGTGGTCGAGCGTCTCGCCGCGTTTTTTTGCCGAAGCCATAAAGACGGATAAGTTTTTCTTTACTTTTTCCTGTCCGACGTATGAGTCGAGAGTTTTCGGACGAAGTCGGTTTTCTGAGTCGTCCGATTCTGTTTTTTCGGCGGAAAGTAATCTGTCTAAGTCGTCCATATCCTTTCTCCTTTTCAGATCGAACGAAGAGCAAGTCGAATGAGATCTTCCAGCCCGTTGGCTTTTTCCTTATTCGCCCGAACCGCTTTGACCGCTTCGTTTTTGCCGATACCCAGTCCGCGCAACGCAAAGACCGCGTCTTCTTCGTCCTTATCGAGCGCGACCGGCGCGTTGTCCACATCGGACAGAGGCATGTCGTCCAGTTCTTTGCCGATATTTTCTTTCAGTTCGAGAACGATCCTTTCGGCGGTTTTTTTGCCGATTCCTTTTACTTTCGAGAGCGTTTTTGTGTCGCCGGTGACGATACAGCCGATCAGTTCGGTCAATTCGATGCCCGAAAGAATGGTTTGCGCCCCTTTCGGTCCGATTCCGCTGATGGATATCAGTTTCAGAAACATATTCTTTTCTTCTTTGGAAATAAAGCCGTATAAAGAAACGCCGTCTTCACGCACGGCGAGATAAGTGTACATTTTGACGAAAGGTTTATCGGTAAGTTTTGTCAGAGTGTAGGAAGAAACGCTCATTTCGTAGCCGATTCCGCCGCATTCCACAAGCGCGTATCCCGCTCCGTATTCGACCACTTGTCCCGATATATATCCGATCATAAACCTATCTCCTATTTTTATAAATAATAACTTATATTTGGCGATAAGTCAAGAAATAGGAACGGTCATTTTTTATACGGACGGTATATCGCGGCAAAGAAAATCGCATATTTCTTTTTGCAGACGTGTTTTGTCCGTCTCCGATTTGTCGGATAAAGAAAAGGTACGGGCGATTTTCCCTTTTTCGAGTACGTGTATTATGTCGCCGATTTTGACGGCTTCTTCCACGTCGTGCGTAACGAAAACGGTCGTTTTGGCGTCCCTGTTATAAAGTTTGAAAAAAAGATCGATCATCTTCCGTTTCAAAGGCAGATCGAGTCCCTTGAACGGTTCGTCCATCAGCAATAATTCGCTCGGCACGGCAAATGCGCGGGACAGTGAAACACGCTGCGCCATTCCGCCGCTCAATTGGCGCGGATATTTGTCTTTTTCGGCAAGAAGTCCTACTTTTTCAAGTGTTTCCGATATGATTTCATTTCTTTTCTTTTTGTCGGGATAAACTTTTTTCAGCACGAACGATAGATTGTCAAATACGGTTGACGTGGGAATCAAGAGCGGTTTTTGAAAAACATATCCGATCCTGTCCGACTCCTTTTCCACTTGTCCTTCGTAGTCGCACACTCCTGCGATGATGTTCAGAAGCGTAGTTTTTCCGCAACCCGAGCCGCCTAAAAAACAGGTAATCTTTTTTTCGGGTATTTCACACGAAAAACGGTCGTAAACGACTTGCTGTCCGTATTTTTTCGTAATATTCGTCAGTTTCATTTTTCCCACCTTATAACGGCTTTTTTCAGTAGCATAATTGCTTTTTCCGATAAAAAACTTAACAGAATCGCCACGATTGTCCATGCAAGCAGATAAGATATCTCGAACGAGGCGTAAGCGGTTTGTATTTTCCCTCCGAGTCCTGTTCGTGCCGAACTCAGTATTTCGGCGGCGACGACGACTTTCAGCGTGAGCGATAAAGTCGAAGCAGCCGAATCAAATAAAAACGGCGCGAGATACGGCAGATAAATTTTCGATAAAATGTCTTTTTTGTCCGCCTTATAGACTTTTGCCATGGAAACGAGATCTTTATCGAGTTGTTCCAATGCGGAAAAATGCGCCGAATACAGCGACGGAAACGCAATCAAAAATCCGACGACGAAGGTCATGAGTTCGTTTGAAAAAAAGGCGTAAAAAACCAGGATTACCGCGACGGTCGGAGCCGAACGAAGAATCGACACGATCGGCGCGAGCAAGCCGTATATCGGATCAAAACGGTAAGAAAGCAATGCAAGACACAACGAAACGGTAAAGGATACGGCAAAACATACGATAGCGCGCACCAGGGTAACGCCAATTGCCTTATAAAAGTTTTTTTCGACGAAAAGCATGCCGAACCGAACGATGACGTCGCGCGGTTCGGGTAAAACGAGCGCGTTGTTTTTTATTTTTGCGCCGATGAGCCAGATAAGCAGAATAATCCCGACGGAAAAAACGGGATAGAGGATCTTCCAAACCGTTTTTCCCCTTTTTATGTCCTTTTTTTGTCCCATAAAATCAAAAAATACTATTTATATAGTTTTCCCATGCGATACCGGGAAGCATTGTTTTCAAAAAAACGATCGTTTCGTCTTTTTGCTTTTCGGTCAATCTTTCACAGCATAAAGCGCAGTTATCGAGGCTTTCCGACGGGAAAAACGCGCTTTCGTATAAATTCTCTTTCGCAAAAGCGTCTACGCTGTTTTTGTTTTCTTCAATCCATTTTTTATTCTCGTACAACGCCGCAAAAAAAGCCGATAAAAAGGCTTCGTTTCCGACAAGATTCGTTTTCATAAATATCCCCGCTTGCGGGTAATTATCGGCTTGCCTACCCGTCGCGTCGGCATACGCTTCTTGCATGTTCATGGTTGCGTTCAGATTCAGCGGTTTCGCACTTAAAAAGGCGGTAGCCGCCGGTTCTCCGACAACGGCAAAATCGACGTTACCGTTTGCGAGCAGCACTTTTGCGGCGGCGCCGTCGGCTACGTACCGAACAAGAACCTCATTATTTCCCGATTTCGGCGAACCTTCCGTAAGAATGTTTATTCCGTTTTTTCCCATAACGTAGCGAAAAACGAGCCCCGGAACGCCCGTTTGACCGATACAGGCTATCTCTTTACCGACTATGTCTTTTATGGCGATTTTTCCGCCGTTTTGCGTGCGCCCGACCATATACAGACTACCGTAGACGGCTATACCGACCATTTTGTACGGTGCGCCTTGCGTGATCAGTTTTGCGCCGGCATTAACGGGCATTATGATTACGTCGGACTTTTGCGACGTCATTTCGGCGGCGATATTCGACGGATTGACGACGGCGTATTCCATCGTCTTATCCCCGATTGTTCCGTTGACTGCGGGAAGACGCAACATGCAAAGCGCAGGCGTGCCTTCCGGTGCCGAAAAACGCAGTGTCTCTTCTTTTTTTTCACAACCGAAACAGCCGAAAAATATCGTAGCCGACAGCAGAAATATCAGTATTGTTTTTAATTTTATTTTCATAGTTTGTTTCCTTTTTTAATCGATTTGCACCGTCGTTACCGCCGATTTGACATGTACGCCGACCAGTCTTCCGAGTTTGCCGTTTAACGCGCTTATTTTCTCGTTTTCCCCGCGAATAATAAGGCTGATGGTATTGATGTTGTTTTCGTGAACGGGTATCCCCATTCTTCCGATGATGATGTCGGAAAACTCCGACAGGATTTTTTGGATTTCGATCGCGGTTTCGTTCGTTTTTCCTTCGATGACGATTCCGATGACGCCTACTCTTTTCATTTTGTACTTCTTTTCTTTTTTTGTTAAAACACGGAGCGGAATAAGTGCGTTTGGTTTTTAATCCTTCCTCTTTTTTATATTATACATCATTGTAATATAAGGCATTCCTTTCCGTTTTCGTCGGCGTAAATAAATGCGCTTTGGACGCATTCTGAAAAAAAACGTCCCGATTTTTTTCGGGACGCAATAATACGGTAAAAGACTTGTTTCGATAATTTTTTGCCGTAAACTTTATCGCCGAAAAATATCATTGATTTCAGGTTACGTTTTCAGTATACGTATCGAATAAAAAAAGTCAAGTAAAATAAATCCTTTGTTCGTTTTTTTCGTCAAATAAAATAATTTTCCCGTCGTATATCGCCGCATAAACTTCGCTTCCGATATAAACGTCGTTTAGTAATTTTTCTTTTATTATGGGGTATTTTTGTCCCATAAATTCCACAAAAAGACCTTTTTCGTCTTGCAAATGTACTTTTTCAAAATGGCATGAATCGTCAAACAACGCGAGCATGGACAGACTTGTGGGATTCTTTTTTATTTCTTCCCACGTTCCTCTCTGTTGTTCCGTTCCGTAAGAAAGCACGATGGTGTTTTTGCCGATAGAGGCGGCTTCTTCTATGGAGGAAGTCGCGTAAACGA
The DNA here is from genome assembly GCA_045601385.1 of Clostridia bacterium. Classification (GTDB taxonomy): domain Bacteria; phylum Bacillota; class Clostridia; order Christensenellales; family DTU072; genus CAG-1782. Next base: position 121,555 of record JAZRZM010000008.1, read on the forward strand.
CGATCGCGTTTTCGGTTTTGCTTTGAATATACGGAAAATATTTTTCAAAAAGTTTTTTTCTTTTGTCGGGAGAAAACGGCTTGAACGGATCGTCGATAAGATACACAGAGGCGTCGCGAAGAAGCGCACGTTCCATATTTACCGCGAGTTTTTCTTCCGCTGTCAGTCTGTAAATCGGTTTTTTCAGGAGTTTTTCTCCGACAAACGTCAGTGCCGTCGTATCGAGCGTTTTTTCGCGGATTTTCAGCGGATAGGACAGATTGTACCGAACCGAGCGAAGACGGAAAAAACCGCCGTCTTCATGCATCAGAAAGACGTCGCGTTCTTTTACCGACGGGTTTTCCCGCCCCTCGAAAAGGATTTTGCCGTTTTTTAACGGAGTAAGACCGCTTATCGCTTTCAATAGTGTGGTTTTGCCGCCCTCTTTATCGGCATATACAGTCAAAAAATCTCCTTTTCCGAGAGAAAAAGAGATTTTGTTTACGGCAAGCGCGCCGTGACGATATTGTGCCGAAATTTTTTGCAAAGAAAGCATTTTTTCAGATGATGTATTTTTCGGTTTTTCCTTTTTTGTCGTTGAGTTCTTTGGCTTTTTCTTCATAGCCGGCACGACCGAGCAAAGCGTACGTCGCGTTTTTACCCTCTTCCACGCCGGGTTGATTAAAGGTATCGATATTCAGCATTGCTCCCGTGTACGCCGTTTGGAGCATAAAGAAATACATCAGTTGTCCGACGGTAAAAGCGTTTACGCACGGCATAATAATGCGGTTATTCATTTTGCCCGAACGCGTCAAAGCGTATTCGGTCGCGTTGCATTCGGCGGTAATCAATTCGTTCATCGTGTGACCGCAAAGGAAATTCACTGCCGGGATGTCTTCGCAACCGTCGGCGATCGGCATTGTCAAGCGATAGTCGCGGACGCTGATAAGGGTGATGACTTTATCGAACGGACCTTCGGTGTAGAGTTGGACCTGGCTGTGTTGATCGGTGACTCCGAGCGCTTTTACGGGCGTTTGACCGACGTTAACTTTATTGCCGTCGAGGTCGATTGCTTTGCCGAGGCTTTCACCCCATAATTGCGCATACCAGTCCGCCATCAATTTGAGACTGTCGCTGTACGGCATCATGACGGAAATATTCTTTCCTTTTTTCATGGCGAGATATTGCAAAAGAGCCGCCATTAAAGCGGGATTCTTGCTTGCGTCCTTTTTCGCACAGCGTTTATCCATAAATTTCGCCCCTTCCAAAAAGGCTTTGATATCGATTCCGAGTACCGCCGCCGGCAATAAGCCGACCGGGCAGAGTTCGGAAAAACGCCCGCCGACGCCGTCGGGAATGTAGAATGTTTTGAACCCCTCTTTTTTGGCGATTTTGATGAGGTTTCCTTTCGTTTCGCTCGTCGTTGCCACAATATGAGAAGCAAAATCTTTGCCGAGCGCTTTTTTAAGAATATCCGCGATGATCAGATATTGCGTCATCGTTTCGCTTGTCGAACCGGATTTCGTGATTACGTTAAAGACGGTTTTGCGCACGTCGATTACGTCCAAAAGCGCCGCCATTCTTTCGGGATCGACGTTGTCTTCGACGTAAAACTTCGGCGCTTTTCTCTTCGACTTGGGCAGTTCGTTATGATGCAGGTGGCACAGCGCCTGAAACAGTGCCATCGGTCCGAGCGCCGATCCGCCGATGCCGAGGACGACGAAAGAATCGCATTTTTTGCGGATATCTTTTGCCGTGGCGATAATATCGGCTACGACGTCTTTTTGGTTGTACGGAAGGTCGGTCCAACCCATCATATTTTTGCCGCTGCCTTCTTTGACCGCGTCAAAGGCTTTTTTTGCCAGGTCTTTTCCGACGTGTAAATCTTTGTCGGACAAGCCGTCTTTTCCGACGTATTCTTCCATCATGTTGTTATAGTCGAAATAAATCGATTCTTTTTTTACCATCGTGACTCCTTTTTGCCCTATCTTTGTACTTTATACAGGCATTCGTTGAGGTAATTATACGATTCTTCCAGTTCGTCAAACGATTCGTAATCGCCCGAATACGCTTCGAGCAAGGCGTCTCCTTTGTAGCCGCATGAAAGCAGTTCGTCGAAAAAAGAGACAAAATCGAATTGACCTTTTCCCGGAAGAACGGTACGGCTACCATTATAATCGCACAAATGGACGTTTGTCAAACGTTCGCCCATTGTTCGGATATAATCGGATGGAGAAAAACCGCTTTGCATCGCTTGTTTTATATCGAGACAGGCTTTGACCGAGGGACTGTATTTTTTTATTTCCGTAAAGTAGTTTGGCTCGGAAAAATAGCACCAATGGACGTTTTCGTATGTAAGACTCGTTATTCCTTCGCTGCTTTTTTGAACGAATCGGCAAATTTCTTCGATTCTCGTTCCCAGTTTTTCATAATCGAACGTATAAGGCGTCCTTTTCAGTTTTGCCGGTCCGTGAAAGGTATAATACGACGCCCCCAGTTCTTTTGCCGCGCGCATGGCTTTTTTCAGAAAGTATTCGCTGTCATGTCGCGCCCTGTCCACGGTGCTAATCAGTTCGGGTTCGTATTGTTGCGAAAGGGTGTGTATCGATTTTACTTCGATATCACCCTTCCTTTCTTTCAGCGTCGATACGAATTTCGGTTTTGTTTCGCTGTACGAAGCCAAAAAAGTTTCGCATACGGGTATCCCCATTTTTCGTATGATGTCATACGTGTCTTCCGTCGCCTTTTTTTTGAAAAAAGACGCGGTGGATATGCCTATTCTCATTTTTTATCAATATTCCGGTTCGATTAAGCCCAGATCTCCGTCGTTTCTCTTATACAGAACGCACAGTTTGTTCGTTTCGCCGTTGATAAACACATAAAAGTCGTGGCAAAGAAGTCCCATTTCTTCTATCGCGTTTTCGACCGTCGTTACCGATACGTCAAACTTTTTTACTTTAACGACGGACGGCGTCTTTTCTTCTTTTTCTTCCTCTTTGTATATCGGCTCGCAAAAAGCGTTTTTCTTTGCTTTTGCGATAAAACGATCACGGTGACGGATAATCTGCCGTTCGAGTTTTGGCAGAATGACGTCGATGATTTCGTTCATTTTGTCGCCGCTTGCCACCGAGCGGACGACGAGTTTTTCATAACTGACGGTAATCTCCATGCCGAACGCGTTATTGCCTTCGGTGTACAGTTTTACTTTCGCTTTCGCTTCGTCGTCGAAGTATTTGTCAAAGCGACCGAGTTTTTTGGTGAGCAGTTCTTTCATTCCATCGTCGATCCGATAGTTTTTCGTCATGATTTCCAAACGCATACTTTTACACTCCTTTGCAAATTATTTTCGGTTTTCCGTCTTGGATACGAACGACGATTTCGCAGTTTTTGAGATTCTTCCCGATGATTTCCAGCCCAATTGAGTCTTCGAGGTTTTCGATCATACGTTTCAGGGGGCGCGCGCCGTATTTCTCGTCCTCGGTTTCTTCGGCAAGGTACTCGCAGACGTTATCGTCTATCGTCAGGGTGATGCCCCGTTGCTTTTTGAGGCTCTCTTTCATCCCTTTCATAATATTATTCGATATTTTCTTCAAGTCTTCCTTAAATAATTTGTTAAAAACGATAATCGAATCGAGACGATTGATAAATTCGGGCGGAAAGACCGTTTCCAACTGTTTTTTATACGATTCGTCGCGCGTTCCGTTTTTTACTCCGAAAAAGCCGATTTGACGTATGTCTTCGCTTTCTTTCGTGCCGACGTTTCCGGTCATAATGATAATGGTATTGCAAAAATCGACCGTACGACCTTTCCCGTCGGTCAGTCTGCCGTCGTCAAGCATAGACAAAAGCAGATGAAAGATCTCTCCGTGTGCTTTTTCGATTTCGTCAAACAGCACCACCGAAAACGGCTTTTTTCGCACCTCGTCCGTCAGTCGTCCTCCCTCTTCGTATCCGACGTAACCCGGCGCCGAACCGATTAGTTTTGAAACGGAGTTTTTTTCGGAAAATTCGCTCATATCAAAGCGTATCATATCGTTTTCGCTTCCGAACAGAACTTTTGCGAGCGTTTTTGCCGTTTGTGTTTTTCCGACGCCCGTCGGTCCGATAAACATCAGACAAGCGATCGGTTTTTTGCGTTCGGTTATTCCCGCATACGCGCGTCGAACCGTCGCCGCGACCTTTGCTACCGCTTCGCTTTGCCCGATTATTTCCGACGAAAGGATTTCTTCCATGCGCATCAGTTTATCTTGCATGCTTTCGCATACGGTTGACGTCGGGATACCGGTTATTTCGGCGAGTACGGTCTGTATATCCCGTTTTGTGACCGTTTTATTGCTTCGGAGCGTCACGTTTCCGCATGTTTCTTCCATAAGGTCGATGGCTTTGTCGGGTAAGAACCTGTCGGCGATATACCTTTTTGACAATTCGACCGCCGATTCGATCGCACTGCCCGTTATGTGAACGCGATAGTGCTCTTCCAAACCGCTTTTTTGACTTTCCAGCATGCGGATACTGCTTTCGACATCCGGTTCTTCGATGACGAGTTTTGTGAATCTTCGTTCAAACGCCGGATCCTTTTCGAGAAACTTTTTATATTCCGAAAATGTCGTCGCTCCCACGACCGTCATTTTGTGCCCGAGCGCGGGCTTGAAAAGTGAAGCGATATTGTTTCCGCCGTCCGAACCGCCCATCGTCATGACCGAATGTATTTCGTCGATAAAAAGGATCAGATTTTCATCGTTTTTTGTCACGTCGAACAGTTTTGTCACTTTTTCTTCCAGATCGCCGCGATAGCGCGTACCCGATACGAGAGAATTTATATCGAGAGAAACGATCCTTTTTTTCTTAAAAAAGTCGGGCACGTCCCCTTTTGCGATTCTTTGCGCCAGCCCTTCGACTACGGCTGTTTTTCCCACGCCGCTTTCACCGACGAGAATCGCGTTGTTTTTGTTTTTGCGCGCCAAAATACGCATCAGCCTTTCCGTTTCTTTTTCCCGTCCGATTACGGGTTCCGTCAAACCCTTTTGCGCTTTACGAATTAAATCTTCTCCGTAATGTTCTATATCGTTTTGTTCGTTTTTGCCGTCGAACGACCTTTCTGTGTTTTCTTCGACGCGGTTAATCGACGGCTTTTTCAGTCTGTCTTTCTGCGCTGCCATTCCGTTGACTACCGACAGCACTTCGTCAAAAGAGATCTTGTATCTTCCCAGTATTTTTGCGCCGAAACAACTCCGATAAAAACAAAGTGATAAAAGGATATGTTCGGTGTCCGCTTCGTCGAATCCGCATTCTTTGGCAAAAAGAATCGCTTTTGATACGATTTGTCTGCAAACGGGACTTACGGCGACTCTGTTTACTTCGTTTATGCTCGTTTGCAATAAAAAACTCTCGGCGTTTTCTCTCGTAAAACCGAATCGCAGGAGTATTTGGGACGCATATCCCTCTTCTACCGCGCAAAGCGCAGCGAGAAGATGAACGGAATCGATCGTATTGCCGCCTTTCAGTGCGTATAACTCGGCTTGATCGAAAACTTTTTCGGCGCATCGGGTAAAATGATCCATAGTACAACTAAACCTCTTTCTATGGTATGTGCAAAAACGGAATAATTTTACTTGGGAAAAAAGAAAAGCCGCATCGGTATCGATACGACTTTTTCTTGGTGTGGTCGATGAGACTTGAACTCACACGGGTTTACCATACGCCCCTCAAACGTACGCGTCTGCCATTCCGCCACGACCACATATTACACACCGCTACCTACAAGAGAAGGTTTTGGTGCGAGGGAAGGGACTTGAACCCTCACTGTCTCCAACATGAACCTGAATCATGCGCGTCTGCCATTCCGCCACCCTCGCAAGTACGTCCTATATTTTATTACAATTCTTTCGGAAAGTCAAATGTTTTTTCCTATTTTTCACGCTTCTTTTTATCCGTGACGAAAAAGTTTTTCTTTGCGGGTAAAATCGTTGCTTTTACGACAAAAAAAAGTTATAATTAAATAAAAAACAAGGAGGCGTCACGCTATGTCCGTCTTTTTTACCGATACCGATTGCGAACTTCCCGTCAGCGTCGCAAAAGAACTGAATCTGAATAACGTAATCCTGATGCCCTATACCATTTGCGGCGAAGAGCGTTTTTACGATTTTTCCGGAAGTTATAACGCAAAAGAATTTTTTACCAAAATAAGAAACGGCAATATGCCTATAACAAGCGGACTGAACGAGCAGACGTATATCGACTATTTCGAACCCTATTTCAAACGGAACGAAGATATCCTGTACGTCAGTTTTTCGTCAAAGATGAGCAGCACTTTTACCTACATGGATAAAGCCGTCGCCTCTCTTTCCGAAAAGTACCCTCTCGCCAAGTTTACGCGTTTTGACACCAAAGCCATCAGCATGGCTGCCGGACTTATCGTATACGTCGGTGCAAAAATGTTTAACGAAGGCAAATCGAACGAAGAGATCGTTGACTTCTTGAACGGTTTTGCTCCGCGCATCAACGCCGTTTTTTCGGTTGGTGACCTGTTTCACTTAAAACGCGGCGGCCGTCTTAATACCGTTTCGGCGGTGCTCGGTACCCTTCTGCAATTAAAACCGATTATCCGTTTGAACGACGAAGGCGCGCTTTACAATTCGGGTAAAGTCAACGGAAGAAACAAAGCCCTTTCGGCAATATGCAAAGAGGTCGTCGAAAACGTGACCGACGTCGATAAATATCCTATCGTCATCTTAAACGCCGATTGTGCGGAAGACGCGCAAAAAATCGAGGCGCGTATCAGAGAGTCTTTCCCGAACGCAACGATCTGGTCTTGCGACGTAGGTCCCGTTATCGGCACCCACTGCGGTCCGGATACTATTGCCTGTTGTTACGTCGGTACAAAACGTTCTTTGGAATAAGAAAAAAAAGAAAGAGCCGCCCGGCTTACAAGAGAGAGAACGAAAAGTTTTCTCTCTTTTTTATTTTCTCTCTCTTATATAGCATTTGTTCATTTTCTTTTATTCATTCGTTCATTTCTCTCTATTCATATATTCATTTATTCATACATTCATATATTCATTTATTCATTT
>JAZRZM010000009.1:0-164702 GCA_045601385.1 Clostridia bacterium
GGAAGCGTACCTCGATTACACCGACGGCGTGAAAGAAATCAAGTTCTTCGAAGGTCTCGACGGCAAGAAAGACGTGGAAATCGAATACGTCTTCGACGGAAAAGTCCACACAGGAAAAGTCACCGAAAGATATTGGAGAGAGCTGACCGTAGAAGGGAAGTTCGGCTTTGATAAAGAAGTAACCGACCTCGGATTCCGCGTTGTCGAAAACAACGGTAAAGAAATCCTGCACGGAATGGTTGACTACACGATGAGAGGCGGCGTATACAATGCCGAATTCAAGTCGGACAAACTGTTCAACCTCGACGTGAAAGCGACGTTCGACTTTGCGAATGAGACGGTCAACGGTTTGACCTTGAACGTAGCGCACGACAGAGACGGCGTTTTGAAAGAAGACTTGCTGAACGTCTTCTACAAAGCCGAAGACGGTATCTATACGGCGAAAGCGATCGTATCCGAATACAACTTCGCGGCGGAAGCGTACCTCGACTACACCGACGGCGTGAAAGAAATCAAGTTCTTCGAAGGTCGCGACGGCAAGAAAGACGTGGAAATCATGTATCAAAACGTTGACGGACGTTATGCCGCGGTCGTGACGGAGAGATATTGGAGAGAAATGGCGGTAAGCGGCTGGTTCGCGCACGACGGCAACGTTGTGACTGCCGTAGGCGGATCCGTCGTTGAAAACGGTGCGCTTGTACACGGTATGTTCTCCTATGTATACGTGAACGGCAAACATACGCTCAACGCTTCTTCCGACAAACTCGATCTCACGATTGACGGCGACTTCGTATACGAGAACGGTGCGTTCGAATATGCGACGCTCGAAGTAACGTATGAAGAATACGACGTCAAAGCGGAAATCGCTTGCACGGAAAAAGAAGAAGGCGTGAAAGAACACTCGTTCAGCGTTATCCACAAGAACGGCGACTATGCCGACTTCGATATCGAGATGTCTGCCGACATCTACGACGGATACCGGTTCGAATGGACTCTGAACGGCGTCATCGAGAACGAACAACTCTTCGAAATCAATGCGTTCTATCTCGATAAGGCTATCGGCTTCGACGCGACGATTGAAGACGACTATGTCGAATTCAGCGCGGTCGATACCGAAAGTGAAGAAGGCGGAAAGACTTATGAAGTCAAACTGTTGAAAGCCTTTGTGGTCGAAGAAGAAAAAGTCACCGACTTCTTGATTGATACCTACTTTGTGATGGATGAGAAACGCGACGAGAACGGAAAACTGATCGCAGCAAACTACGACTTTGCGTTGATTACCGAAGGACTTGCGCTCAAGACCATCAAAGCGGGATTCGGATTCAACGCCGAGACGATTACGATCAGCGGAACGTACGATATCACGACGTACGCCGCCGAATTGAACAGAAGTATCGACAACGATCGGAAGTCGTACGGTTTGATTATCAAGAAGACGGAGTTGACGCTTGTCAACGGCTCCATGATCGAAGTTCTCAAAGAATACTTTGAACTGAAACTCGGCAACATGTATCTCATTTACAAAGAAAACGGCGAATTCGTAAGATTCCACTTCGATATCAGCGGAGACTGGAAAGCCGTGAGAGACGACAACCTGACGGCTGACGAATCGACTTTGTTCTTCGGATGCTCCGCCGATATGGAATCCGATAAGCCGATTACAGACGAATACTATCTCTTCTTTGTCGAAAAGTTTGAACAACTTTTCGGCAAGGAAGCGACGATGGTCGAAAAAGGCAAAATCGTTATTCCCGATTACAGAGTAGACATCGTGAAGATGGAAGACAGCGGAAAGAATCAATACGAAGTCGTCAACAATAAGACGATCGACGTGACGGAATTCTACAAACCGCAAGCCTCGATCGAAGCGATCGACAACGGCAACGGAACGATTACGTTCATTGTCGAAAGATATGACGACATCGTATTCGAACAGTTGAAAACCGGAGACGCTCATATGAACGGAACGGTTAAATCGGGTGAAATCATTTATAAAGGAACGACCGTAAGATACGTTTATATCTACGAATTTGTTGTCAACAGCATCGGTATGGCGGAGACGCTCTGCTACGAATGGGACAGAAAGGGTTCGATTCAAGGTATGGATATCGAAGTATATAAGAGATATACCTACGAAGTAACGCCGATCACGCTGTATATGCAGTACAAGAACAACAACTTCTCGGAAATCGGACGTAACGAAGGCGAAACCGAAGTACACCAAGGTATCCACGGCGCGGTCGATAACCTGCTGTTTGACGGCGAGAATTACGCTTTCGACGACTTCTATCTCCGTGACTGGACGGTCGTACAAAACGGTTCTGCGTACGAATTTGTATGCAAAGACGGTAGATATACGAGGAAAGACGTAATCGAAAGAACCGGTGATTTGTACGAAATCATCGAAGTCAACGGCGACGGCACGTATGATATCGCTTTGATTTCCGATCCGACGACAGTCATCGAAAACGTCAAAGTAGCGAATCAACTCGACGCGGAATAAGCCGTAAATTTTTGAACGGCAACCAATAACAAATATGCACCGATTACTCACTGCTTTCAGTGAGTATCGGTGTAAAAAAGGCGAAAAAAGGAAAATGATGGTAAAAAAGAAACAACGGATATTGGCGGTGATTTTGCTCCTTGTGTGCATGAGCATAGGCTTATGCGCATGTAACGGAGACAAAAAAGAACCGGTACAATTCGGCATTAAGATTATTCCTGCCGAAGAAGAAGTACCGGTAACAAGCACCGGATTCGGCAGCGCGATGAAAGACCTTTTTGACGGTATTGTGGAAGAATACACAACCGCCGATCTGAAAATGGTAAAACAGCGCGTCGAAGATTTGTCGCAAAAAGCGGACGAACTGATTGTCGCTACCGGAATCGGCGAAAAAGATTACGTCGCCTTGCGCGATAAGGTCAAAGACAACAAAGACCGGTACACCGCCGGCGCGAACGCGCTGTTGTCGGGAGAAGATCTGACGGAAGAAAACGCCGCCGACGTGAATGCGCTTCGGTCGTTTTTGATTTCGTTTTGCGCGACGCTCGGCAAAGAAAACGCTTCTTCTTTTGCGTACGACCTGCTTAAGCATAATTTATATCTTGTCAAAGAGCAATACAGCAAACCCGGGAGCGGATATAGTCAAAAATCAATCAGAATCGCGCAGGAAGACTATGATAATTTTCAGACGATAAGCAAAAAGGACTTTGAATCGGTCTTTTCCCTTTTGATGGTTTCGATTGACTTGTTGTCGTTGGACGTAGAAAGCAGCGGCTTTACGCTGACGAACGGAGAACTTGCGGCGTTGATCAAAAAGGTCGATTTATCGACCGATATCACGGCGGCAGGTTGGCGCGTCGTTATTCGCCAATTTTTATCCAAAACGTCAAAAGACTCTTACGTCAGAAAACTGTATGACGAAATGAGCGATATAACCGAGCGTACGCGGAATCCGCACGACGACCTCGGCGAACTCGCCGGCATTATGCCGGACATCAATCGTCTTATTACGTCGGTGCAAGGGAAACTGACGGCGGAGATCATCGGACTTGCGGAAACGGACGAGTACGCTTGCGCGGAGAAGATCTTGAAGCAGTTTAGCGACGAGGATTGGGCGTGCCTTGAAAAAATAGAAAAAATCGATTTGCAAGGGGACTATGACGGCGTGGCGTACAAAATGTTCGGCACGGAGTACAGAGACTATGCAAACAGCGTGAAAAAATATACAGTCGCCGATTTGAAGACGTGTGACAGTGAAAATTTACCGGAAGTACTGGAAGGCGTGCTCGCGAGCATTTCTCCTGCATTTTCGTATAGGTGGGCATTATGATAGAAATAAAAGACGTACATAAGAGTTACAACGGCGAAGCTGTCCTGAAAGGCGTTAGTTTTAACGTGCAAAGCGGAGAATTCGTCTCTATTATGGGAAAAAGCGGTAGCGGTAAAAGCACCCTTCTGAACATAATCGGCGGCTTTTTACAGCCGGATTCGGGCTGCGTCCTTTTCGACGGAAAGAACATTTCTTCGTTTAACGACAAAGAGATAGCCGATTTTCGTTGCAAGGAGACGGGATTTGTTTTTCAGGGTTTCAAGTTGATTTCGACGCTCAATGCGGAAGATAATATTTTATTGCCCGCCGTGCTTGGTAAGATGTCTCTTGCGAAAGCCAAAAGCAATATGAATATGCTTGCCGAGGCGTTCCATCTGACCGAAGTATTGAAAAAGTATCCGGCGCAGATGTCGGGTGGTCAGTGTCAGCGTACGGCGATCGTCCGCGCGCTTGCCTTTATGCCGAAGACGGTTATTCTCGACGAACCGACGGGCGCTCTCGACAGCCGTACCGAAGAAGAAGTTATGACCGTTCTGGCGGACTTTAACAAAAAATTCGGGACGACGATCGTTCAGGTTACGCACAGCGAAAAAGTGGCGTCGTACAGCAGTCGTGTTATCAGAATCAAAGACGGTGAATTGTGGCAATAAAGTTGCTTTTTAAGCACCTTTTCACAAGTATTCGCAGAAGACCTCTCCAACCGTTTTTGTTGACGTTTATTATATCGTTTGCCGTAGCGGTGACGATACTTGCTTTTGACTTCGGCGTATACTTGGAGGAACAGCTTTCGGCAAAGTCCGCCGTGGAAAACGGCGAGGCAAACATGAAAGTATCGGTGACGTCCTTGTCGGATGTTCGGTTTATGTCCCTCGACGACGCCGAAAAAGTTCTGCCCGACGGACATACCGTTTGCGGAACGTATGCGATGCCCGTTTTTTACGGGGAACAAAAAGAATTCTCGTACGGCGTTGTGACGGATATACGGACGGCGAATCGGATTTTTTCTTTCGAGTTTGCGGAAAGTCAAGCCGTTTCGGAAAACAAATTGCATTCCGCCGTGTACGTTTCGTCCGATTTTTCAAAGAAAAACGGAATCGGCTTGGGCGATGAAATAAGCCTGACTTTTTTTGATAAACGTACTGTTTTTACGGTATACGGGATATCGGAAAAAGATATAATGAACGAATACGCCGTTATGATCGACGTATCCGCAATGACAAAAGCGGTCGGCGAAGAGTCCTTCTTTGTTTCTCTGCTCGGAGACGGGTTTTGTCCGTGCAGTACGCTGTATATCGTGACCGACGAGAGCGCGGAAAGAACGGCGGAACGCTTGCGGAGCGTCTTCGATAACGTGTCTGTTACCGAAATCAGCCCGGAAACAAACGAACTGATCGGTTATATCGAAATATTATCGTACCTTGTCATACTCTTTACATTCACGTTTGCGTTCGCGGTTATTTATTCCTGTTTTTACGTTTTGACGGAACAAAGGAAAGACGAAAACGCGCTTTTCTATGCGGCGGGTGCGCGGGAAGGACTTCTGACCATAGTGTCGGTAGCGGAAATGTTCGTTTATTGGCTGGTCGGGTGCGTCCTCGGCGTGCTTTTATCCAAGCCGATGTCGTCCTTGCTTTTATGGTGGGGACAATACGATTTGATACGGACATCCGTACACGCGCGGTCGGTCGCATTTGCCTGTCTTGTTGTGCTCGTAGCAACCGAGTGCGGAATGCTCCTGTTTACCTTGGTCGAACGCGTCAAGAAAAGCCGTATTCGGAAAGGGAAAAAACAGCGGCGCCGTGAGACGCGGAAAAAAGCAATGGACGCGCTTTTGCTCATAGCGGAAGCGGTCGCGATCGTTTGTACCGTTTTATTGCCGACCGGGACGGTTAAACTTGCGTTATGCCTTGTTTCGACAGTTATTCTGATGGTGCTTATATTCTGTTTGGGAACGCTTTTTTTTGAGGCGATCTCGAAGCGGAAAGCAAAGAAAGCAAAACGCGTCACGAGCAGGTATGCTTTCAAAAACTGCGCTTGTATCGTGAATTTCGGTCATTCGGCGAGTCTTATATCGCTGTTTTTATGCGTGATGTTCGGCTTGTCGATCATGACGGAAACGCTTGTGCAGGCAAAGGACGATATGAGCGGGATTATTTGCGGCGACTACGTCGTCCTGTCCGGCTCTTTCGGATCGGAAGAAATCTATCGCGATATCGAAGGCGTGCAAGAGACGTACAGAATAAAATTCGATTACGGTAAAACGTCGGACGGACACGACGCACTCCTTTTTTGTTCTTCGTCCGGGAATACATTTTCGGGAAATTTGCGTTTGAACGAATTGCCGAAAGGCTCGGAAGTCGTCGTCAGCAAACCGTATGCGACGAAAGCGAATGTGAAAAAGGGGGACGTCATTTCTTTGCGGTACGGAGACGTAGTCAAGGACTTGACCGTCGTTGGGTATGTGACCGTCAATAAAGACGTCTTTGTTATCGACGCCGAAGAGTGGTCGATTCCGCTCGATACCGTCGTCGTGCAAAAAACGCAGGATTGCGAATCGGAAAAACTGTATGAAGATCTCGTTTCGTCGTTGGCACTGGAAAATGCGGTCGTATGCAAGCCGAACGAACTGTTTGCAAAGGCGGTAAACGAGTTTAACAGTTATTTGAGCGGCATATATCTGATGATGATATTTTTAGCGGTATTTGCCGTAATCGGTATTGCGGACAGCATCGCGTCGGCGTATCGGTCAAGGGCGGAAGAGTTTGTTTGTTACCGTTTATCGGGAATGAACAAACATAACGTGCGCAAAATGAAGTCGAGAGAGGCGACGCATCTTGTTCTTACGGGCATCGCGTTGTTCGTGATATGGAGCGGGTTGACTTTCTTGACGGTATATGAGATCGGCGGAATCTTCGGAATCGACGTTTCGTATATTTTTCGGAATTTGATTCGGAGAGGGTAAAGGAAAAACTATGACGATAAAATTGTTTTTTAAGCATCTGTTTACAAGCATTAGACGTCGCCCCGCGCAGCCTTTTTTGCTGATGTTTATCATATCGTTTGCCATATCGGTGACGATTCTTGCGTTTGACTTCGGAGAGTATCTGGAAGAGGAACTGATCGCGGAATCGTCGGTCGAGAACGGACAGGCGGACGTCAAAGTGACCTTAACGTCTCTTTCCGACATGCGGTTTATGCTGGTCGATGAGGTAAGAGAAGCCTTGCCCGAGACCGACAAGGTGTGCGGGACGTACAGTATCCCCGTTTTTTACGGCGGCGAAAGGAATTTTTATTACGGCGTCGCTACCGACTTCAAGGTGGCGGAGGAGATCTTCGGATTCTCTTTTTGCGAGGCGAAAGAAATACCGGAGAGTTCTTTATCGCGAGCGGTTATCGTATCGAAAGATTTTGCCGAAAAAAACGGCGTCAAGGTAGGTGACGAAATCACCCTGAACGCGCTCGGAAGCGAAAGAGAATTCGTCGTTTATGCCGTATCGCAGTATGATATTCTCAATAAGTATTCCATTATGTTCGACATGTCGGGCGCGGTGAGCATTCTCGGCGAAAACTCGTTTTTCGTCGCATTTATGGGAGAAAATTTTTGCCCGAGCAGTACCCTTTATATCCGCACGCAGAACGGTTTTGACGAGACGGTCGCGACTCTTTCGACGATTTTGTCCGACGTTTCTTATACAAAAGTCGATCCGAAAGCCAACGATATTTTAGAATTCGTCGATATCGTATCCTATCTTGTCATGCTGTTTTCCTTTACTTTTGCGTTTGCGGTCATTTACTCTTGTTTTTATATTCTGACGGAGCAAAGAAAGGACGAAAACGCACTGTTTTTTGCCGCCGGGGCAAAACCGTATATGCTGAACGGTCTGTCGATGGCGGAGATGTTTTTGTACTGGATAGTCGGTGTTGCGATCGGAATAGGACTGTCCTTCCCGATGGCGTCATTATTGATCGGTATGGGCGGATATGACTATATCGCACCGTCGGTGCATCCGAAATCGGTTTTGCTTGCCGCGGTGTTTGTTTTGGCTGCGGTCGAATTCAGTATGATCGTGTTCATATTGACCGAAGAAATCAAAAAACGTCGCGTAAGAAAAGGCGTAAAAGCGCGCAAACGGATTCCGCCGAAGGTCGCAAACAGCGTTTTGCTTACGATGGTCGGCGTCGGTATTTTAATAACGGTCTTGCTCCCGAATGGGACGGCGAAGAGCGTCGTTTGTCTCGTCACGACGGTTGTTCTGATGCTGGTCGTGTTTTATTGCGGTTCGGGACTTTTTCAGTTTGTCTCGAAGAAGACGTCGGAAAAGGGTTTGAGAAAGGTTACGCGTAAATACGCTTTGAAAAACTGTTCGCGCATCCCCAACTTCGGACACTCGATGAGTTTGCTCTCGCTGTTTATGTGCGTCATTTTTGCTTTGCTGATGCTTACGTCCAACTTGGAAGGGGCGAAAGCGGATATGAGCGGTATGATTACGAGCGACTATCTCGTGCTGAACGCGACCGAAGGGGCTGTCGACGCGGTCAAAAGCACTTACGGCGTGGACGACGTCTGCCTTTTGACATACGACTACGGCAAGGATATGGACGACTACAATACGTTGCTTATCGCCGCGTCGGATAAAAAGGTCTTTCTTGACAGGCTCGAATTGGACGCCTTGCCGCACGGAAACGAGGTCGTCTTGTGCGAACCGTACGCCAAAAAGCACGGCATCAAAAAGGGCGATACCGTTTATGTGCGGTATGGGGAAGACAATATAGCCTTGACGGTGTCGGGGTTTATCAAACTGAATAAGTTTTTGTATATCATCGACGCGGAATACTGGAATTTATCGATGGATACAATCGCCGTATTCGGCGCGGACGGACTTGAAAAGGACAGTTTGTACGGCAACCTTGCCGAATCTCTCCTTTTGGAAAACGCCGTGATTGCCGAGCCGAGCAGCCTGTTTGAAAGCGCGGTTAACGAGTTCGACTGCTATCTTATCAGCATTTATCTGATGATTATATTTTTGGTGGTTTTTGCGCTTGCGGGTATTATCGACAGTATCGTTTCCAGTTATCGCTCGCGTCGGGAAGAATTTACTTGCTACATGCTTGCCGGCATGAACAAGAAAAACATCGGTCGAATGAAGTTATACGAAGTCGGTCAGATGATAGGAATGGGCGTCGTTACGTTTGTTATTTTTGCGTTATGCACTTATCTTATGATTTATGAATTCGGTTGTGTTTACGGACTGAATATATCATACGTTTTCCGTTGATAATGCCATGAAAGCGATCGGTATTTTTTTCAAGCATCTTATGACGAGCATCCGCAGGCGGCCGTTGCAACCGTTATTGCTGACGCTTGTTATTGCGCTTGCCGTAGCGGTCAGCGTCGTTGCGCTCGATCTGCGCGTGTTGATGACAGAAAACTATGCCGAAAGTATCGACGCACAATACGGAAAAGCCGATTTTGTCGTTAAGGTCAGCGCCGCTTCCGATATGCGGTTTATGTTCGTCGAAGAAATCGAAAAAGAACTCGCCGACGAGACGACGGTCGTATGCGGAACGTACGGTCTTCCCTTTTTTGTCGGGGAAGAAAAGAAGTTTGCTTACGGCGTGGCGACGGATTTTTCCCGCGTCGGGAAGATGTTTGATTTTTCTTTTTACGAAGTACTTCCTTTGTCGGAGCAAAACCTTGCTTCCTGCGTTTTTGTAACGCGAAGTTTTGCCGAAAAAAACAATATCGGGCTCGGTGACGAAATAAAACTGAATTTTCTCGGTTTTGACGGCGGATATACGGTATACGGGCTATCCGAAACCGATTTTGTCGGAGAGTACGACGTGATGATCGATATGAAATCGGTCGAAGATAATCTGCTGAATCAATCGCTGACAGTCTCCCTGTTGCCGTTTGATTTTTGCCCGAGCAGCAGTCTGTACATACAGTGCGACGAAAGCTCTTACGATCGGACAAAAGAGACGCTCGGTCGCTTTTATAGCGACATGAATATAACTGCGGTCGCTATGCAGGCAGGACATAGTATGGATTCGATCGAAGGCGTCATTTTTATCATCGTCCTGTTGACCGTTTGTATGGCGATAGCCGTTATTTTCTGTTGCTTTAATATCCTTGCCGAACAAAGACGGGACGAAAACGGCTTGTTTGCCGGCGTCGGGGCAAAACCGTATATGCTCAATACTCTTTCCGTAGCGGAAATGTTTTTGTATTGGGCGGTAGGGTTTGTTGTCGGTGTGTTCCTGTCGCATCCGATCCTTGTGTATATCGTGCGGATAGCGGAATTCAAATACGTCGTCGCTCAATACCGCATTCCGTCTATCCTCCTATCAGGAGCCGTCATATTGGCGGCGGCGGAACTGAGTTTTCTTATTTATTCGGTGGCGGATAAGGCGCGAAAGAAAACCGTCCGCGTCAAGAAAAAGAAATCGGCAAAAAGGTCGAAGTTTTTGGAAAGGACGCTCGCCGCTTTTATGCTTTTGTCGGCGGTTGCTGTTTATTTCGTTCCGGCTCCCGTTAAGTTGTATCCGATTATACCGGCTTTATTGATTTTGTTTTTCCTTGTTTTTTATAAAGGAAAGCACGTGTTCGTGACGTTGACGGAGAAATGGGGACGGAAAGAGCGTTTTTCGGCGCCTTTTCGGTATGGCGTCAAGAATGCGTCGCGCGTAAATTCTTTGGCGAATACTTCGGGCTTGACGGCTTTGTTTGTCATTATCTTTTTTTCGGCTGCGATTATGATTGGGCAGGGAACAAAGTATATCCGTCAAACGACGGAAATGTTGGACGCCGATTATATGGTGTTGAATGCGCCCGACGGAAGCGAAAATGTTTTGCGAAACGTCGAGGGTGTGGACAGCGTGTACCTGATGTATCGGGAATTTATTTCGTACAAGAAAAAGGACGGGACGGAAACGCCGGTACAACTTATGAGCGTATCCGATATCGAAGTCCTTGCCCGAGGGGCTTTGCCTTTTGAAGAATTGCCCGGCGAAGGCGAGGTGTATATTTGCGATCTCTTTGCCGACTATTTCGGCATCGAACAGGGCGACACGGTGCGGATTGACGTCGGCGGCAAAACGTATGAATTGCTGTACAAAAAACCGTTGAAAATGAACGGTTATATTTTCCTTGTCAATGCCGATTATATGGATATTCCGATGAATTACGTCATGATTAAAGCCGAAGAGGGCATAGAAAAGGAAACCGTCTACGAAAGGTGTATGACGGCGATGGCTTTGGAGAGCGTGTCGATCATAGGCACCGACGTCTTTCAGGAAAAAGTGATAGATAATACGCGCAGTTACATGATCAGCGCATATCTTATCACCGTGTTTATGGGTATATTCGCCTTAATCGGCGGTGCGGACAGCATCGGCGCGGGAATCCGATCGCGCAGAGACGAATTTGACTGTTATGCCTCGGCAGGGATGAATAAGAGTAAAATTCGGAAGATGAAAACGACCGAAATCGCGTGTACGCTGTTGATAGGGATCGTTTTGTCGGTACTTTTTGCCGTAATCGATCTTTATTTTATACACGAAATAAATTTATATTTCCGAACAAATATATTCTGGTAAAAGGGAAAAAGAATATGGCAGTCAAGATCTTTTTTAAGCATTTGTTTACAAGTATACGTCGTCGTCCGATACAGCCGATGATCCTGATCCTCGTCATTTCGCTTGCGGTGGGGGTCAGCATAACGGCGCAGGACTTAAAAATCCATATGACGGATAACTATCGAAAATCGATGGAAATGTCGTACGGACGCGCCGATTTTGTCGTCAACGTCAGTGCGGCGTCAAGCGTGCGCTTTACGTTTGCGGACGAGGCGGAAAGCGTGGTGGACGATCGGGCGGAAGTGTGCGGCGTATTCAGTTTGCCTTTTTCCTGCGAGAACGACCGAAGCGTCGTCTTCGGCGCGGCGACCGATCTGAAAAAGGTCGATAAGACGTTCGACTTCGCCTTTATCGACGCTACGCCTTTAAGAGAAGACAAACTGGAAGGGTGTCTGTTTGTGTCCGACGATTTCGCCGCGAAAAAAGGTCTGCGCGCGGGGGATACGATGAGGTTGGAAGTGTTTGGCTACGCCAATGACTATACCGTGTACGGTGTGTCAAAATACGACCTACTCGGCTCGTACGACGTGCTGGTTGACCTTTCTTCTTTGATTGGAAAGATATCCGCCGATTCGGCTTTTTTGGCTCTTACGCAAGACGAATTTTGCCCGAGCAGCAGTCTGTACGTCACCTGTAACGGGGCGGACTACGACGAGACGAAAGTCGCGTTGGAGAACTTCTATTCCGACATGAACGTCATGTCCGTCAGAGCGCAGAATCTGTACAACGCAAGTTGGATGGACAGTATCGTATTCTTGTTGGTGCTTGCCGCGGCAATAGCGTCGATCGCCGTGATTTATTGCTGCTTTAATATTTTGACCGAGCAGAGAAAAGAAGAAAATCTTCTTTTTTCCGGCGTCGGAGCTAAGCCGTATATGCTTAACCTTATATCGGTGTCTGAGATGTTCCTGTATTGGGCGGTAGGAACGATTATCGGAATGTTTTTGTCTTATTGGGTAACCGGACTTATTATTAAGGTAACCGATCTTGTCTATTGCTCGCCCGGGTTTCACGCGTCGTCGATATTGATTTCCGCTTTTGCCATGTTGGTTTCGGCAGAAGCGGGCATGCTCTTTTATATCTTTGTAGACAAGCGAAAGAAAAGAGCGATCCGTACCAAAAAGAAAGAAACGGACAAAACGAAACTGAAAAAAGCGATTCTGATTATTATGCCGATCCTTACCGTGGCTTTGACGGTCCTGACCTATTTTGTTCCGCAAAAAGAGAAGGTGTCGTACGGCATTTCGGCGTTTATCATTTTGCTGATATTTGTTTTTTACGGCGGGAAAAATCTTTTCAAAGTCTTCGCGGACAAAATCGGGAAGGGCACAAAATTTTCCATTCCCGTCCGGTACGGGATCAAGAATGCGGCGAGGGTGGAAAGCCTCGGAAATACGGCGGGACTGACTGCGCTGTTTTTATTGTTAACGGTCATGATTACCTGTATTATCGGGTACAGCGAATTATCGAATCATAACTTTTCTACCATGCTCGGCGGCGACTATATGATCGTCAACGCGCCGGATAAATGCGTGGAAGAACTGAACGGAACCGAGGGCGTGGCAGGCGTATACTCGGTGTATCAGGAGTTTGTACCGTACATAACGAAAGAGGGCGCGGAAACGAGCGTGACGCTTCTTGCTGCGTCGGACATGCGGGCTTTCAGCGGCAGTCTCGATTTTATCGATATACCGACGGGAAACGAAGTGTATATCTGCGACGCGTTTGCCGTCGATCTGGGCTTGAAGACGGGCGACGAACTGACGGTGAAGATCGGGGGAGAGGAACACACGCTTTTGTATACGAAACCGCTTAGGGTGAACGGCTACTTTTTCTATATCAATGCGGAGACGTTCGGGATTCCTTATAACTACGTCATCGTGGACGGAGAGGACGGCTACGACAAAGAAAAACTGTACGAAAACTGCATGGAAAAACTGGTGCTCGACAACGTGACGATCGTTGACGCAAAGGAGTTTCAGGAAGATACGCTCGAGCCGACGAGAGGATATCTGACGTGCGCATACCTGATTACGGCGTTTCTGCTTTTATTCGCCGTCATCGGATCGGCGGACAGCATCGTCGCTTGTCACCGTTCGCGGCGGGATGAATTCCGCTGTTACGAATCGGCGGGGATGAACAAAAGATCGGTGCGGAAGATGAAAAGAGGAGAAGTTTCGTACGCGCTGACGGTCGGACTGTGCGTGATGATCGTAGCGGTACCGTTGATGCTCTTTCAGATTTATCAGGTTTGCCTGACGTTCTTATTGAACATCACGTATTTTTGATTCTTCTTTTTTCGGAAATATTTCCCCTTATGGAAAAGCGTGCAAACGCTTTTCTTTTTTTGATAAGAATGTTATTATTTATATAGGGAAATATTTACTTTAAAGTATTAGTCGGGGAAAGGGAATGGCTCTAAAATTATTTTTCAGACACCTATTTACGAGTATACGACGTCGTCCGGCGCAACCGTTGCTGCTGATAGTGGTGATTGCGCTTGCCGTGACGGTTTGTATTACGGCGCAGGATCTGAAAACCTATATGACGGAGAACTATTTTACGGGCGTAGCCGCCGAATACGGGGAAGCCGATTTTGTCGTCAACGTCAGTTCGGCGTCGAGCATGCGATTTATGTTTGCGGCGGAAGCGGAAAAAGAACTGGGGGACGGCGCGTCGGTATGCGGCACGTACGGTTTGCCCTTTTTTTGCGGTGAAGACAGAACCTTTGTTTACGGCGTGGCGACCGAATTTGCCGCGGCGAACGAAATGTTTGATTTTTCTTTCTATGAAGTAACGGACTTATATGAAAGCGATCTCGGAAAATGCGTGTTTGTCACCGAGAGTTTTGCTCGGGAACAAAATCTCGGCACGGGGAGCAAAATCCGTCTCGATTTGCTCGGATACAGTGCCGAATTTACGGTGTACGGGCTGTCAAAATATCCTTTTATGGGTTTTTACGACATGATGATCGATATTGCTGCCGTCGTGGACAAACTGGCGGAACAGTCGGCTTTTATTGCCGTGACCAAAGAGGATTTTTGTCCGAGCAGCAGTTTGTACGTTTCGTGCGACGAAGACAAGTATGACGAAACGTTCCTTGCGTTGGAGACCTTATATAACGACATGAACCTGACCTGCGTCAACACGCAAGGGGCGCACGGACTGAACGCGATGGAGAGCATCGTCTTTTTGATTGTCCTTGTCACCGTCCTTTTTGCGGTGGCGGTTATTTATTGTTGCTTTAATATTCTGACCGAACAGCGGAAAGAGGAAAACATGCTTTTTGCCGGAGTAGGGGCGAAGCCGTACATGCTCAACCTGATTTCGGTGGCGGAGATGTTCTTATATTGGCTGGTGGGGGGCGTAATCGGAATATTCGCTTCATACGGCGTGACGAGCGTGGTGATAAAAGCCGCCGATCTTAAATACTGCACGCAGGCTTTCCAAGTCGACGCAATACTGATCGCCGTGTTTGTCGTGTTGGCGGCGTCGGAAGCGAGCATGTGTCTGTATATTCTGATGGAACGTCTGAAAAAGAAAGCCCGTCGGAAAGAGAAAAAAGAAATGGACAAGCGGAAAGTACAAAAGGTGCTTTTGTGGGTTCTGCCCGTTTTGGCGGCGGTATTGATCGTGACGACATGCCTTGTTCCGAACGACGACAAGATCTATTTCGGCGTTTCCGCATTCGTCATTCTGATGTTCATGTCTTTTTACATCGGAAAGATCATATTCAAGGCGGTGGCGGAAAAGATAGGAAGCGGAACGAAGTTCAGCATTCCCGTTCGGTACGGAATCAAAAACGCGGCGAGGGTGGAGAGCCTCGGCAATACGTCCGGGCTGACCGCTTTGTTTTTACTGGTTATTGTGACCGTAACGACGGTCATTATGTACGGGGAGGTATCCAATAACCGTTTTGCGACGATGCTCAGCGGCGAATATATGGTGCTGAACGCGCCGTCGAGTTGCGTGGAAAAACTGAAAAAGGTGGACGGAGTGAACGACGTCCATACCGTTTATCAAGAATTCGTCCCCTATCTTCCCGAAGACGGGGAAAAAGAGACGAGCATAACCGTTTTGTCCGCGTCCGATATCGACGCGTTCAGCGGCAGTCTCCGTATACCCGACTTGCCGAAGGGTGAAGAAGTGTATATCTGCAAATTTTTCGCGCCGCAACTCGGACTGGAAATCGGCGACGAGGTCGTCTTGAAAATAGGCGGCGTCGAACACAAACTGCGGTTTACCAAAGAATTGGAAGTAAACGGATACCTCTTTATGATAGACGCGGAGTATTTGGGGATACCGATGAACTATATCACGGTGGAGACAAAACCGGGGTATTCTTCCGAAAAAGTGTACGAAAACTGTATGGAAGCGCTTGCGTTTGACAGCGTGACGGTGATCGAGTCGGGGAGTTTTCAAGAGGGAATAATCGAGAGCAACGAGAGTTATCTTTTGTGTGCGTATCTGATGTCGATTTTTCTTTTGATTTTTGCCGTTATCGGTTCGGCGGACAGTATCGTGGCGAGCAACCGTTCTCGTCGGGACGAGTTCCGTTGCTACGAATCCGCCGGGATGAGCAAAAAAGACGTCCGAAAGATGAAAGCGGGCGAAATGGCGTATTCTTTTATCGTCGGGATATTGGTGATGCTGACGGTGGTCGCGTTGTTGTTACTTCTTCTTTATGAAATTTGTTTGTCGTTTTATATGGATATGACGTATATCATTCCGTTGTGATATTGACTTTTCGGACGCTTTATATTATAGTAATGAATGTGAAAAAGAGAGTATTGTTCGGCATAATATGTTTTATCGTGCTTGCGGCAAGCGTCGTAGGGGTTGTCGCTACGGACAACGGACCGACGGCAAGGGACGGTTTTGCGACAAAACTGAACGCGAGCGTAGCGGACAAACCGTGGTACGCGCCGATTGTCGATATATGGAATACGGTCAGCGAAAAAGTCGTCTCTTTTTTCAAAGAAACATTTGAAACGGTAAAAGAAAAGACGCTTTCCTTTTTTGCGGAAACATTTGAAACCGTCAAGGAATACGCCGTAAAATATTGGGACATAGCGATGAAATGGGCGGAAGAAACCCTGCCTTTTCCGTGGTGGGTATTGCCGATTATCGCGGTCGGAGTTATTCTTTTGACAGTGGTTCTTGTGAAGGTATTTAAGCCGAAAACGCTTGTGACGTACACGTCGAAAAAAGGATTCGACGTTATTCAAAAACGCGGCGGAAAGACGTATGTCCGTCGTCCGCCGAACGCGTAAACGGTTTTTTCGGTAGCGGAGGGATTTTTATGAAAAAGATATTGGTTGCCGGCGCGGGGCACGGCGGTTTGATTGCCGCGGCGTTTCTTGTCGAAAAGGGACACGACGTGACCGTCTTTGAAAAACAAAACAGAGAAGACCTCGGACACGACTGGGAAGATCGGTTTACTTTTTCGCTGCTCGAAAAACTTGGCGTAGGACATATCGCGGAAGAAGAGAAAAGAGTGTGCGGCGACTTCGCTTTCGTCAGTCCGTCGAAAAGGACGAAAGTCGTCATTCGGAATCCCATTGAAAAGAAATCGAGAATCGTTTGGCGCAAACCGCTGATAGAACGACTGATCCGTTTTTGCGAAGAAAAAGGGGTAAGGTTTGTTTTCGGAGAGGAAATATTTTCGGCGATCGTAACAGGCGACGCCGTGGTGGGAATCAAAACGGCTTCGGGCGAAAAGAAAGGCGACCTTGTCATCGACGCGTGCGGCGCGTTTTCGCCGGTAAAAGGGAGTTTGCCCGTTTCGTTTGGGATCGAGACAAAGCCGCGGTACGGCGATCTCTTTTACGCATGGAGGGCGTACTTTGACAAGAGCGAAGACGTCCTTCCCGACGCGCCGTGCGAGATATACCTGTATCACGAAAAAGAACGCGGCTTGTCATGGCTACGGACGTACGAAGACTGCGTGGACGTGCTTGTCGGGCGTATTTATCCTATCGACGACGAAAAGGTAAAAAAACAGACGGATTTATTCCGTGTCGAGCACCCTTGGATGGGGACGAATATTCTGCACGGCGGACGGTACGGCGTGATCCCCGTACGGCGTTCTCTTGCGCTGATGGTCGCCGACGGATATGCGGCGGTGGGAGACAGCGCGTTTATGACGACGCCGATGAACGGTATGGGGATCGACTTGTCTTTGCTTGCCGGCAAGTTGCTTTCCGACGTGGTTTGCCGCGCCGAAACGTGCGACAAAGTAAGCCTGTGGGAATATAACCGCGATTATCTCCGTCTCTACGGCGGTGCCGCGGCAAAGAACGAGGGGCTGAAAAACGCTCTTCTCAAAATGCCCGGAGAGGGCGTCGATTTTTTATTCGACAACGCGATCGTGGAGTCTTCCGACCTGGCAGGTGCCGGGCAGACAACGAAGTTTTCGGCATTTTTGGGTAAATTTATTCGCGGAATGAGGAACCCAAAGTACTTTTTTGCTCTTCTTATCGGTTTGATAAAAGGCGCGAAAACGGCGGGGCTGTATAAAAGAGCGCCGCGCGATTTTGATCGGAACAAGATCGACAAATGGATAAAAAGAATCGGGAAAAACGATATTGTTATTCCCAAAAACGACTGACGAAAAATTGGTTTTTATACATAGTAAATAAAAAGGAGATAGCGGAAAAGTGAATACGGCGGCGGTCATGCTATGCGCAAACGGTTACGGAGACGGGCAGGGTTTGATTGGCACGATGGATATTTACTACGGGTTGCCCATCGCTGTCTTCGACATAATGACGATCCTTTATCTTATTTTTTGTTCCTGCGCTCATCTGAAAAAGACGCCGCGGCTTATCGGGGTAATTTGGGCGGTTGCGACGCTTTGCGCCGCGGTGGGAATGACCGTCGTACATACCTGCGTTTTTACCGTTCTTGCGACGCTGTTTGCCGCGATGACGCTTGCGGTTTCGGTTATCTTTTTTTTGAAAGACAAGGATTTTTCCGAGAAGAAAGGCGAGGCGGACAAGGCCGCCGACGAAGTCCTTTTTGCCGTGGAGTCGTCCTGCGAGCCCGAACAAAAACAGTCCGAACCGGAGGGACAATCGATTGCGGAAAGCCGACCGGCGGAAAACGAAACCGACGAGGATGACGAAGAAAGCGACACGGTCGTTATTTTTGACGAAGAGACGGGCTCGTACAAGCAGATTACGTACAATAAAAGTTTTTTTGCGAAAATGTGTTTAACTTCGGACGAGACGAGGGAGATTTATTCCGACCTGAAAAACGAGATTTTTTCATACGGAGCCAAAGGGAAAAAAACGAACGACCGAATCAGTTGGAAATACGAAAACGTGTCGGCAAGCAGAGTGCCGCTGGTGCGGTTTAACGTGCGCGGAAAGACGCTTTGCGTTTATCTCGGGCTCGATCCGAAAGAATATGCGGACAGTAAATATAAGGTCGAAGACCTGTCGGCGACGAAAGCGTACGCCGATTATCCTTGTCTGTACCGCATCACGAACGGAAAGCGGATCGCATACGTCAAGGAACTGATACAAAACGTTATGGAACGGAACGGTTTTTCGCAAGGCGCGGTCGATCGCGTCGATTATGCCGCCGATTTTCCGAAAGGGCTGACGAAAGAAGAACTGATCGAAAGCGGCAGAATCCGCAAAGTCGTGACCGATTGGAATAAATAGTTTTACAAAAACTTTGTCGAAAAAGCGGTATTATTGTCAAAAAAGACTTTTTGGGGTGTAATTTCCTTTACAAAACGATTTTTTTTTGATAAAATGTAATAAATTTTTTTGTAATTTACTTTCGGAGGTAAAAAATAAATGGAGTACTCTTTGCAAAATCTGAGCAAAACCAAAGTCGAAATCTCGTTCAGCGTCAACGCGGAAGAATGGGATAAGGACGTCAAGGACTCTTACAACAAAAACAAGCACAAATACAGCCTGGAAGGCTTCCGCAAGGGAAAAGTCCCGATGAATATCCTCGTAAAGAGATACGGTATCGAGTTTTTCTACGAAGAAGCGCTCGACGACAGTCTGAACAGAGTTTACGGCGAAATTCTCGACAAAGAGAAACTCGACGTTGTCAGTCGTCCCGAAGTCGATATTAAAGAAGTCAGCAAAGACGGCGTGAAAGCGACGATTACCGTGACCGTTCGTCCCGAAGCCACGCTCGGGCAATACACCGGTTTGACCATTACGCGCGAAAGTGCGGTTGCGACCGACGAAGAAATCGAAAACGCGATGAAGAGAGAGCAGGATAAGCGTGCGCGTCTCGTCACCAAAGACGGCAAAGCCGCTGACGGAGACACCGTCGTGATCGACTATTCCGGTTCGGTAGACGGAGTGAAATTCGAAGGCGGTACGGCGGAGAAATACTCGCTTGCGCTGGGCAGCCACAGTTTTATTCCCGGGTTTGAAGAACAACTCGTCGGCATGAAAGCGGGCGACGAAAAAGACATCGAAGTCACTTTCCCCGAAAACTACACGGCGGAACTTGCCGGCAAAAAAGCGATCTTTGCCATCAAGATGCACGAAGTGCAGGTAAAGCAACTGCCCGAAATCGACGACGAATTCGTCAAGGACATCGACGACGAACTGAACACGGTCGCCGAATGGAAAGAAAAACTCGCGAAATCCATTTCCGACACGAAAAAACAAAATTCCGAAAACAAATTGGAAAGCGACATCATCGACGCCATTATAAATAACAGCGAAATGGAAATACCCGATTGTATGGTGGACGAAGAAGTCGACTACCGCATTCAGGAATTGGAAATGGATATGAAGAGATACGGGCTGAAATTTGCCGACTATCTCAAATATACGGGCACGACGGTGGAAAAACTCAAAGAAGAACAGAGACCGGAATGCTTGCATAACATTAAAGCGAGATTGGTTATCGAAGCCGTCTGCAAGAAAGAGAGCCTGACGGTAAAGGCGGAAGAAGTCAAGGCAAAACTGGACGAGATGCCCGATAAGGAAAGTATTCAGGGCGACTATGTCAGCCGTATGGCGAACGAAATGCTGGTGGAAAAACTGTTTACTTTCCTGAAAGAGAACAACAATATCGTCGAAGAAGGCGGAAAAAAACCGGCAAAGAAAGCGGCGAAGAAAGAAACCGCCGAAGAAAAAACGGAAGAAAAACCGGCTGCCAAAAAGAAAACGACCAAGAAGAAGGAAGACTGATTACCGTTTTCGAGCCGTTCAAGATTAAAAAAAATTATAACGAATCCCCACAGAATTATTTTTTGCGGGGATTAGGTTTATAAAATAAAGGAGGCGAAGAATGTATAATATTCCTTACGTAATCGAAAAGGACAACCGCGGAGAGAGGAGTTATGATTTGTATTCCAGACTGCTGGAAGACAGGATCGTTTTCCTTTCGGGCGAAGTTGACACGGCGATGGCGAACAGCGTCATAGCGCAACTGCTTTATTTGGAGACCAAAGATCCCCAAAAGGACATTTATCTGTACATCAACAGCCCGGGCGGCTCGGTGACGGACGGTTTGGCGATTTATGACACGATGCGCTATATCAAATGCGACGTCAATACGATATGTATCGGGCTTGCGGCAAGCATGGGGGCTTTTTTGCTTTCTTCCGGTACGAAAGGCAAGCGTTTTGCTTTGCCGAACAGTGAAATCATGATTCATCAACCGTCGGGCGGCGTGCAGGGACAGGCGACGGAAATCGCCATTGTCGCCGAAAGGATCATAAAGACGAAAGAAAAAATGAATAAGATTCTGGCGGAGAACTGCGGACAGACGGTGAAAAAAATCGCAAGCGACGTCGAGCGCGATTATTATATGGACGCCAAAGAAGCCAAGGAGTACGGACTGATCGATAATGTGTTCGTGACCAGAAAGGAAGAGAAAAAAATATGATCAACAAAATAGAAGTAGACAGTGAAAAGTGCATATTCTGCGGCAGGGACGCGCAGGACGCGGCTATACTTGTAGCCGGTGCGCGCGGAGTGTCGATTTGTAACGTATGCGTCGAACGCGCCGCGCACGTTCTGGAAGACTTGAAGGCGGAACATTCGACGGAAATCAAAGAGGAAGAGTCGATCAAGGACTTGCCGACGCCACAGGAAATCAAGAAGCGTTTGGACGAATACATCGTCGGGCAGGACGCGGCGAAAAAGATATTGAGCGTAGCGGTCTATAATCACTACAAGCGCGTGCGCTGTTCTTCCCAAAAAGAAGACGGCAAAGAAGACGTCAAACTCGAAAAAAGTAACGTATTGATGCTCGGGCCGACCGGTTCGGGTAAAACCTTGCTTGCGCGTACTCTTGCGCAGATATTGAACGTACCGTTCGCGGTGGCGGACGCGACAACCTTGACCGAAGCCGGTTACGTCGGCGAAGACGTGGAAAATATTTTGTTAAAACTGATTCAAGCGGCGGACGGAGACGTCTCCAAAGCCGAAAAAGGGATCGTCTATATCGACGAAATCGACAAAATATGTCGCAAAACGGAAAACGTCAGCATAACGCGCGACGTCAGCGGAGAAGGCGTGCAGCAGGCGCTTTTGAAAATCATCGAATCGACCGTCGCCAACGTGCCCCCGCACGGCGGCAGAAAACATCCGCAAGAAGAGTGCATCCCGATCGATACGACCGATATACTCTTTATCTGCGGCGGCGCGTTTGTCGGACTGGAAAAAATCGTCGATAAGCGTAAAGACTCGTCTTCGCTCGGATTCGGCGGCAGTTTGCGCGTCGAAGAGGGCAATTATGAACAAAATATGGGCGAATTGCAACCGGACGACCTGATTAAATACGGCTTGATTCCGGAGTTTGTCGGCAGGATGCCCGTGATCGCGGCTCTCGATCGGCTGACGGAAGACGACCTTGTCCGCATTATGAGCGAACCGAAAAACTCGATTGTCAAGCAGTACACGAAGATGCTCGCCTTAAACGATGTCGAACTCGAATTTACCGAGGACGCTTTGCGTGAAGTCGCGCGGAAATCCATCAGCCTGAAAACGGGCGCGCGCGGACTCAGAACGATCGTCGAAAAAGCCATGATGGACGTTATGTATGACATTCCGTCCGATCCCGAAGTGGAAAAAGTCATCGTCACGGCGGATTGTATTCTGAAAAAGGACAGTCCGCAGATTATTCGCAAGCAGCAGATCGCGTAAGGTAAAACGATGTTTCGGAAAGCGTCTTTTTTGCGAAGCGTGGGCGAAACGGGGCAACTGCGGGCGGAAAACGGAAACGAAATCGCCATTGTCGGGAAGTCCAACGTCGGGAAATCCTCGCTGATCAATTTTTTGTGCGGCAATTCCAAACTTGCCAAAGTGGGGAAAGAACCGGGAAAAACGCGCCTTATCAACTATTTTTCGATCGATGACGGGCTTTTTACCTTTGTCGACTTGCCCGGATACGGTTTTGCGCGGGTAAGCGAGAGTGAAAAACGTAAATGGGGCATTTTGATAGAAACGTATTTGCAAAAATCAACCGATTTGAAACACGTATTCGTGTTGATCGATATTCGGCGCGATCCCGACGACGACGATCGGCAGATGCTGAAATATCTGTATTTTTATCAAATTCCGTTCACGATTCTGGCGACGAAATGCGATAAAATCAGTCGCGGCGAAACGTTGAACCGCAAAAGAGAAGTCGCAAACGCATTGGGACTGGGCGCTGATAACGTAATCGTTTGTTCGTCGGAAAAAAGAATCGGGAAAGAGGAAATCGAACGCCGCATCGGAGAGGTAATCGGCTTTCAATAAATCTTTTTCTCGGTGATAATATAAGAAAGGGGAATATCGTGCTCTTCGCAGGGCACGATATTTATTTTTTGGCATTCGAATGCGAGACCGATCGTTATCGCTTTCGTACGGGCAAGAAAGCGGTCGTAGTAGCCTTTGCCGTGTCCGAGTCTGTTCTTTTGCTCGTCGAACGCGACAAGGGGGACGAAAACGACGTCAAAATCGCCGAAATAGCCGTCCCCGATCGGTTCTTGCACACCAAACGCACCCGTTTTCGTGACCGAATTTTCGGCTATTTCGGCGAAAATCAAGTCGTTTTCGTACATGCGCGGCGCGTAAACTTTTTTATGGGCGGCAAAGGCGTCCTTAATCAGCGGTTCGGTATCCGGCTCGGTCGGCATTGATAAAAAGACGGCAATTTTTTTTGCCGTCGTATAAATGTCGGTTTTTTTGATAATGTCGAATATTTTTCGGCTGCATTCCGCCCCGTCTTTTTTTTCGCGGAGTGTGGAAGATATTGCGCGTCGGACAGCCGCTTTCATTCTTCGTCGGCGCTGTCGCTTTTTCCGGAACGCGGTTTACGCGGTTTCGGGTAGTTGAAATTGTCTTTTTTTGCCGATATGAGCAGATTGTAGTAAAGAGTGGCGTCGTTACGCGCTTCGTCCAAGTCCATGTCGACGCAATAGCCGCATTCTTTCGGCGTGGCTCCGGGGATATCGCCTTCAAAATCGCTGATAAAGTCGAACGTGCGCTCGATAAGGGGATAAATATCCTGCGTGCCGTAATCGCCGACGACGATCAGATAGAAGCCCGTACGACAACCCATCGGTCCGAAGTAGACGATTTTGTCTTTCCATAATTCGTCGTTGCGGATATAGGTCGCGCCGATATGTTCGATGGCGTGAATGCTTCCCGTCGTCATGACGTCTTCTTTATAAGGACGTTTCATGCGAATGTCGAAAGTGGTCAACGTTTCGTTGCCGATGACGTATTTGCATGAAACGTACAGTCCGCCTTTCAGACGTAAGTGATCGATTTGAAAACTGGGTATGGTATCCATTATTCTTTACCTTCTTTATTCTTATTTGCGTATAAAATTGGTCATAATTTTTTGTTCTTTCGATGGCAAACCGAATTTTTCTTTGCCGAGAGCAATGCTTTTCAGCATAAAAACCATATTGTTTGCGAGCGTACGCATCATTTGCAGTCCTTCGTCGTCCCGTTTCGCTTCGTCGGCGTTGTTGCCGTGAATGCCGTTCCAATACTGTCCCGAGCAGATCGGCATGCCGGAAATGGCGAAATACTTGTTGAGTTCGTCGAACGTGGCGGTCAATCCGCCGCGACGAGCCGAAGCGATCGCGGCGCCCACTTTCATCGTTTTGTCGAAAGTCGTCGAGCAAAAGAGTCTGTCGAGGACAGCGATGAGCGTGGCGTTCGCCGAGGCAAAATAAACGGGACTTCCGACGACGAGACCGTCGCTTTCTTCCAGTTTTTTTGCCAGCGTATTGACGATGTCGTCAAACGCGCATTTCCCGTTTTTTTTGCAAAAGCCGCACGCCACGCATCCGCGGACAGCCTCTTTGCCGACGCAGACGAGTTCGGTTTCGATTCCGTTTCGGCAAAAAACTTTTTCCATTTCGGCAAGCGCGGTCGCGGTAGAACCGTTCTCGTGCGGACTTCCGTTCAGCAAAAGTACTTTCATTTTTTTACACCTTCCTGTTTTCTTCGTCCACGTATCCGGCTACAAGTTCGCGATACTTGTCCGCTTCGACTTTTGCCGATCCGTAGATAAGCCTGTTGAGTTTGTTTTTGCGTTTGTCACGGACGTGGAAAATAATCAGCGTCACGGCAATAATCAAAAGTACCGTCGCCGGAATAATCAACCACAGCAGATTATGATACACGACGATGTAGCCGCTCGTTTTGTTAAGTTTCATTGTGAAAGAAGACGGCTTGTCGTCGCTCGCTTTCCGATAGGTGTACGAATCGATTTTTTCCGTCGTTCCGTCGTTGTTCACAAAGTAAACCTGCATAAAGAAATCGGTCAGGTCTATATCTTTCATAATGACGGTATAGGTATCCGAATTGATGTCTCCGGTAAGCCTTATACGCATTATTTTGGCAGGAATTTCCCAAGGCTTAAAGGAGGAAGCGACCGCGCTTTTGTCTGCGTCGGATATTTCCAGTTTTGTGTCGTAGGCAAAAGATCCGCTTGCGCTGCCGCTGAACCCGATAAGATTTTCTTCGCTGATTTTGGAAACGTTCAGTTGTACGGTCGCGGTAGAGTAGCGTATATCGTAGTTTTTGTGCGAGGTGATACCGCTTGCTTTTATGGTGTAAGTGCCCGGGACGATATAACCGCAGTATTCGTCCGGAACGGTAGGCAGGTTGTCGCCGAAGACGGTTTTTTCGTTTTCACCGGGACAAAAACCGTCGTACGAAACGATGAGGTCCTGTTGGTACGCGGTACCGGCAAGGACGGTAATGTCGTTGAGTTGTACGAGCAGGATTTTTTTCGTGATGGTAAAGGTAGTGGAATTGTTTTCGTTAAAGACATAATTGGTATTGTTCGTCCCGATGCCGTTGACGGTATAGACGCCGCAGTCTGACGGGATGATGTCCTGATCGATAAAAGTTTCGCATTTTTTCCCTTCGACTTCGCCTTTTACGGTATAGGATATGTTTTGTGTTTTTCCGTTATAAACGACGCTGTTTTCGCCGTATTCGACGGTGAGGGGCTTCGGCGCTATCGTTACGGTCACCACGTCGCTTTTCATCGGCGAAGCGAGACGGCGTTCTTTTCCGTTGAATTTCAGCGCGGTGACGAGGAGATAATAATCGCCGCTGTGAGGCACGCAGTCGGTCAGCGTCAGTTCGACGACGTTTGTGGAAATGAGTCTGTCGTTCAGTGCCGTCGGCGTATCGCCCGCTTTGGCGTCTTTTGGCAGGAAATACCAGTTAAATTCCATAATGACGTTGTTGTAAACGGACGCGTTGTTGTTCGGATCGGCGTCGTCGAGGCGCGCTTTCAGCGTGACCGTATCACCGTAGACGGCGTTTATTTCGTCGTCGTCCGTTTCCGCGGTCTCTTTATTTTCATGCGTGACGGTGACGTCGATAAAAACGAACCGTATATCCATTACGTCCACATCTGACGCGGCGAACGCGCTTTCCTGCCGAATACCGCAAAAGAGAATCGGCAAGACAAACAGAAGACAGCAACAAACTAAAAGAAAAAACTTTTTACGCACGTTTTATTCTCCTCCGCCCGGTAATTTTTTTATAGTGACCGCAATTTGTGCGATAACCGCGCCTTTTTGGTCTTTGGCATATAAATAGACGGGTTCGTTTTCGCGCGTGGTCGTCACGCCTTTGTAACCGATAACGGTGCCTTCGTCTCCGTCAAGAATCGGTTGCAAGCGCTCGCTCGAAGGGACGATTTCCGCCGTATTTTCGGGGAAAAATCCCTCGTAATCGTTTAGATATATCGGTTCTTCGTTAAGTCTTATTTCCACCGCGGTGGTCGACGGCTCGAAAGAAAGGTCGTATCGGCAGACGTAATCGGCGTCCGCAATGAATGCCGTCACGTATAAATGCGCTTTCTCGTACGCGGTGACGGTACCTGTCTGCGATAAAGAAACGGTCGCTTTTTCGGACAATTCGTCGGCGCACTCATAAGAGTATAGGACGAGTCCGCTTCCGCTGAAAGAGGGTATAATCGAGCAGATTTCGCCCACGATAAACGTCTTTGTCACGTCGATTTTCGCTTTGTCGAAAGCGGGCGGTATTATTTCCTGCGGTTTGCCGACAAGTTTTTCGTAATCGGCTTTCGCCGCGTCCCTTTTTTCGGTGTCTTCAAAAACGTATATGTACAAAATCGCTTTGCGCACGGAGACGATTTTGTTTCCTTTTTCGCGGTTTCCGCTCAGTTCGACATACGTCAAATCATAGTCGTCGTTGAGACGCGTTTCTTTTGCCCCGAGCGTCCGGACCGTATAGATTTCGCCGCCGTCGTCCACGTCGGTCACTTCGAGCAAATCAAAATTGACAAAAGCGGTGTCGGTAACGGAATTACCCAGATACGAAAACGCGTTAAAAATGTCTTTTTTGGAAAACGTTTCGTTCTCCGTCACAAACCATTTGTATTCGTGACAAAACACGTTCACGGTGACTTTTTTCGTGTGGTTGCCGAGTTTTGCGGTGACGATGCTCGTCCCTTCCTCGTGAGCGGTCATCATGCCCGTCTCGTCCACGGCAACAACGTCGGGCATCGAGGAAGAGAAGACGATATCCGCGTCCGTGTTTTCTTTCGTTACGGAAAAACGATACGATGTGTCGACGTAAAGGTCGATTGTAAGCGGCGTCGAACTGTTTAATACGATCGGCGCCGACTTCTCGAAGATGCCCAAAAAGTACAGCCATACGAACACTACGGCAATCAGGACCGGTATCGTAACGAACCAGTACCAATATCTTCGGAAAAATTTTTTCACGTCGGCAGTATCTTTTTTCACATATAGAATAATATCATATTCGCGCGCGCGTGTCAACGGTGTGGCTGTTTTGAGGCGATTTTCTCCGAAAACAAATTCTTTTTTTAGGTTTGTATAAATGTCGCGCCGCGAAAGAGTTTGCATTCGGATAATAAATATGGTATATTTTTTGATATGAAGAAAGGAAACAGGTATCTCGCGTTGTTTCTCACGATGTTAAAAATCGGGGCGATTACGTTCGGTGGCGGCTATGCCATGATCGCCGTGATGCAACGCGAGTTCGTCGAAAAAAAGCAGTGGATCGGTCGAGAAGAATTCCTCGATCTGATTGCTATTTCCGAGTCGACTCCGGGTCCCGTCGCCATTAACAGTGCGACCTACATCGGATACAAGGTTGGGAAAGTTTGGGGTTCTTTACTTGCTACTTTGGGTATGTGTATCCCGTCTTTTTCGATTATTTACGTTATTTCACTGTTTTTTGACGAGTTTCTTTCGCTCGAATACGTTTCGTACGCTTTCCGCGGTATTCAGGTCGGCGTTTCGTACCTGATTCTGACTGCCGGTATCAAGATGATAAAGGCGTTGAAAAAGAACGTCTTTAACGTGTCCGTCCTTGTCGCGACGATGGTGGCGATGATCCTTTTCGGTATTTTCGCCGTTCGTTTTTCCACGATATATTATATTTTGATCGCCGGCGCGCTCGGCGTGTTCGTCTATTGTTTGTCCGGTATTATCCGTTCGAAAAAAAAGAAGGGGGATAAGGTGTCGTGATTTATCTGCAACTGTTCCTCTCTTTTCTGAAAATCGGTGCGATCGCGTTCGGCGGCGGATACGGAGTCGTATCCCTTTTGCAAGACGAAGTGGCGCGACGGGGCTGGCTTACGAGTGAAGAATTTTTGAACTACGTCGCCGTTTCCGAGTCGACGCCCGGACCTATCGCCATCAATATAGCGACTTTCGTCGGTTCGCAGCAGGGCGGCGTTTTGGGGGCGTTTTTGGCTACGCTCGGCGTCGTTCTTCCCGCATTTTTAATCATCCTGTTTATTGCCGCCATTATGCGTAATCTGCTGAAATATGCCGGTGTAAACGCTTTTTTGGAGGGGATACGCCCGGCGGTCGCCGCGCTCATTGTGACGACGGCTCTTCTTATGCTCGTCACACAGTTTATCGGGTTTTCAAAAGTGGGTGACGCGTTCGATTTCCGTTGGAAAAACGTCGTTATCTTTGCCGTTATTGTTTTGGCGGGCTTTTTGTATAAAAAATTCCTTAAAAAAAGCATTCCGCCCATTGTTATCGTTCTTGTTTCGGCTGCCCTCGGCGTCGTCTTTTTCGGCTTGATTCGATAAAAAACGTTTGTTTTTCGCCGAAAGACTTTATGCTTTCAGGGCTTTGATTTTTTTGTCGATGCCCGTCATTTGAAAAATCGTCATGACTTCGTCGCGGACGTTTTTTACGCAAAAGGTCGCGCCGAGCAGGGCGGCTTTTTTGTGAGCGGCGACTACCTGTCTGAGCCCCGAAGAAGCCATGTATTCGACGTCGGAAAAGTCAAACACGATGGCTTTGGCGTCGTTTATTTTGTCGATCGCCGCGCCGAGATCGGGAGAAGAAACCGTGTCGAGCCAGCCGTTCAAAGTAAGGGTAACCGTTTCGTTTTCAGCGGATGTAGCGGACTTACTTATAACGAATATGATAACGGTTATTACTTGGGTAACGATAGTAATCCTTATGTCGTATTGATAAAAGCAAAGTCTACGTCGATTACTTCCTGTACGATTCATCAGAATACAAAAGTAATATATTATCGGGCATTCAAAGGCTGTAACAAACTTACATCTATCGTCATCCCCGACAGCGTGACGAGTATCGGCGATGATGCGTTCCGCTATTGTAGCGAACTTACGACGGTGTATTACGGAGGCAGTACGACGGACAAAGCGGGAATAAGTATTAGTGCCCTGGACACATGGGACAATGAAGATTTGACCGACGCGACATGGTACTTTTATTCGGCGACCGAGCCGACCGAAGCGGGTAACTGGTGGCACTACGATACCGACGGCGTCACGCCGATAAAATGGTAATCGGGTAACAAAACAATACAAAAAGGCGACCGAAAGGTCGCTTTTTTGTATCCCCAAAAAATCTGCGATTTTTCGGGGAGCCCCGATAATAAGCCCCAAAAAAATCTGCGATTTTTCGGGGAGCCCCGATAATAAGCCCCAAAAAATCTGACGATTTTTCGGGGAGCCCCGATAATAAGCCCCAAAAAATCTGACGATTTTTCGGGGAGCCCCGAGATTTGCGCCCCGCCGACATTTGCCGTCTGTTTTCGGAAAAAAGGAAATTTTTTTGTCCTCGGCGTTTATTTCGGCAATGCCGACAGAATAATAAATATGATTTCCCTTGAAATATAGTTTTTATCGTGGTAAAATAAAAATATAAGTAAACGCTGAAATAACGCATTCTCGATAAGCCATAGGAGACGCCATAGGCGAGGGGGGAATTGCTTATTTTCCGATTTCTTGCTTGTAAATCACGGAGACGGAGAGGAGAAAGCAGGGAAGATACATACTTTTTTTAGGAGAATTGTATATGAAAATAGCAGTTGCCGGAACCGGCTACGTCGGTCTTTCCATGGCTATTTTGTTAGCCCAAAACAACGAAGTAAAAGCGGTGGATATCGTCCAAACCAAGGTGGAGATGATAAACGGCGGCGTTTCCCCGATCGTCGATAACGAGATTCAGGAATACCTTTCGACAAAAAAACTCTGTTTGGAAGCGACCACGGACGGACCGAGTGCTTTTAAGGAAGCCGATTTTGTCATCATATCGACGCCGACAAACTACGACGAAAAGAAAAACTATTTCGATACGTCGTCCGTCGAAAGCGTCATCGAGCAGGTCATTTCGGTCAATCCCGACGCGGTGATGATAATTAAGTCCACCGTTCCCGTCGGCTTTACCGAAAGCGTCCGTAAAAAATATTGCTGCGATAATATTTTGTTCAGCCCCGAGTTTTTGCGCGAAGGGAAAGCCCTTTATGATAACCTCTATCCGAGCCGTATTATCGTCGGGTATCCCGTCGGGAACAAACGCCTTGAAAAGGCGGGCAAAACCTTTGCCGCTCTTTTGAAAGAGGGCGCTATCAAAGAGGATATCGAAGTACGGTTTATGAACCCGACCGAGGCGGAAGCGGTCAAACTTTTTGCAAACACGTATTTGGCTTTACGGGTATCTTATTTTAACGAATTGGATACCTATGCCGCCACAAGAAACCTTGATACAAAATCGATTATCGAAGGCGTTTGCCTCGATCCGAGAATCGGAAATCACTACAACAACCCCTCCTTTGGGTACGGCGGCTACTGCTTGCCGAAAGACACGAAGCAGTTACTTGCCAATTACGACGACGTGCCGCAGAATATTATTTCCGCAATCGTCGACGCCAACAGGACGAGGAAAGACTTTATTGCCGATCAGATTATCGCAAGACAACCGAAGACGGTCGGCATCTACCGCTTGACCATGAAAGAGGGCAGCGACAATTTCCGTCAGTCGTCCATTCAGGGCGTCATGAAGCGTATCAAGGCAAAAGGGATCGAAGTTTTTGTTTACGAACCGACGATGAAAGAAGACAGGTTTTTTAACAGCCGCGTGATTCGCGACTTGGACGAATTCAAAAAGGTATCCGACATAATTATCAGCAACCGCTACAATTCTTGTCTGGACGACGTCAAAGAAAAAGTGTACACGAGAGATATTTTTCAAAAGGATTAAAAGGGGAAAATAAATGCTTACGAAGGTCGATCACATAGCGATTATCTGCTCAAAGGAAGACGGGGTGGACTTTTATAAGGCGTTCGGATTCGAGATCGTTCGGCGTCAGCCTCGTCCCGACAGAGGAGACGAAATCGTTTGGATGCAGGGGAACGGAATCGTGCTGGAAGTTTTTATCGATTCCGGTCATCCTTTGCATGTAACGAAACCCGAAGCGTACGGTTTACGGCATCTCGCGTTGGAAACGGACGATATAGAAAAAGAGTGCGCCCGCATAGCGACGTACGGTTATACGGCGGAACCGATCCGCAGAACGCCGGACGGCGGATATATGACTTTTATTAAAGATCCCGACGGACTGCCGATCGAACTTACGCAAAAGAAATAAATAATAACCCGAAACGGGTTTTGACTTGAAATATAAGTATGTTATAATAAACTTATGAGCCACTATTATGTCATTCAGGTCTATACGGGTGCCGAGCAAAAGGCGATCGACGCGATTAAGCGCGGCATACCGAAGGACGTGATAAACGACGCGTTTTGCGTAATCAAACGTCGTAAAAAAAAGTTTGCCAAGACGTGGCACGTTGTGGAAGAAAACTGCTTTCCCGGATACGTCTTTTTAGAGTCGGACGATCCGCAGCAAATGTGCCGTTTTCTTACGACGATTCATCTCTATGCGCGCGTCCTCGGATTCAATAAAGAAACTTTTTTTGTCAAACCCATCGACGAGAAAGAGCGCTTTTTCATCGATTCCATTACCGATCGAAATCCGGATAGACGGCTCATCGATTTGTCCGAAATCAAAATCGAAGAAGGTCAAACCGTCTCGATCGTTTCCGGACCGCTGAAAGGGTTTGAAGGCAAAGTCGTCAAATTCGATTTGCACCACCGCAAAGCGTCGGTCGAGGTAAATATCCTCGGTTCTCCGATCAAAATCGATCTCGGTATCGAAATTTTGCAAAAAACGGATAAATAAATCCTTTTAACATAATCGTCTGTTCTCACTTTGTACCCGAACTGTCCCAAAAGACGAATCAGCGGTCTGAAAAATAAAGTAAAATAAGAAAAACCGCCTAAAATAGACGGTTTTTCTTGCTTGGTGGAGATAGTGGGATTCGAACCCGCGGCCTTCTCGTTGCGAACGAGACGCTCTACCAACTGAGCCATACCCCCATATTGCATATAATCGCTATTTGGCTTTCCAAAAGAGGTGCTGAACGATTAACGCATAAAGTATACAACATTATTTGCGAATTATCAACTGTTTTGCATAAGATAAAAAAAATTTGCTGAAAGTCGGTTGCTCGGAGCGTTTTTTTCGTGATATAATCGAGAAGAAGGTGGAATATGTTTCGGAAAATTTTGCGTGAAAAACAAGCCCTGTCGGCGGAAGAATGCGAAAAGATTTTGACGGACGAGCCGCGCGGCGTGTTGGCTGTGGCGGGGGACGACGGGTATCCGTATGCCGTTCCGATGAATTTTTGGTTCGACCGCGAAAGGGGACGGATTTATTTCCATGGCGGAAAAGTCGGGCATAAAATCGACGCGCTCAAGAGGTGCGACAAGGTAAGTTTTTGCGTGTATGATCGCGGCTTTCGTCGGGACGGAGAGTGGGCGTTGAATATCAAAAGCGTCATTGTGTTCGGCAGGATTCGGTTTGTGACGGACGAAGAGGAGACGGTCGCCGTCAGTCGGAAATTGAGTTTGAAATACACGTCCGATAGCGCATATATCGAAAGGGAAATCCGATTTTCGGCAAAGAATACCCTTTGTCTCGAACTGATTCCCGAGTGTATCACGGGAAAAATCGTAAATGAATCGTAGGAACGGAATATGAAAAAAGAACTGTCGGAGATGACTCTTGAAGAATTGTGGTAATTATTTCCGATTATTTTATCGCCGCATAATGACGCATGGGCAGATTGGTTTTCGGAAGAAAAGGTTTTTTTGACGGCAACTTTTATTTCATGCCGATATCTTTACGATAGTGCATGTTGTCGAAAGAAATCTTTGCGATATTCTTATACACCTTTTCACGGCACGCGTCCGAGTCGTCGCCGAAGCAGGCTACGGAGATGACTCTGCCGCCGGACGTTCGCAACTCGCCGTCAACGATTTTTGTCCCTGCATGAAAAACGCTGACGTCTTCGTCGATGTCGCCTATCGAAATTTTTACGTTTTTAGTATAATCGAGGGGGTAGCCGCCGCTTGTCGCGACGACGCAGATGCCGTTGTCGCCGCGGAAAGAGATTTGGTTCAAATCGTCCAGTTTTTCGTCGATAATCGCATTGATGATGTCAAGAATGGGCGTTTCTATTTGCGGAATCAGAATCTGACTTTCCACGTCGCACATACGCGAGATAAAATCGACGACCTTGATTTCGGTTTCCGTTACGATCAGGCTGAAACCGATGACGCCTTTGTATACGACGCCCTCGTTGGATAAAGCGTGCAAAACAGGTATAAAAATATCATCGTATGCTTTCTTTGCAAGCACTTCGGTGTACCCTTTTGCCGGAATAGAGGCACCCATACCGGCTGTACTTAAACCGAAATCATCGTCATAGACGCGTTTGTAGTTGTTGACGCCGGGAAGGGGGATGAGCGTTTTTCCGTCGGTAAAAGCGGCGACGATGACTTTGTCGCCTTTGACGAATTCTTCTATATCGACGACTTTACCGGCTTCTCCGAAGAGTTCGGCTATCATCATATCGTACAGGCTGTTTTCCGCCTCTTTTTGGTTGCGGCAAAACATAATTCCTTTTCCTGCCGTTCTGCCGTTTGTTTTGACAACCAAGGGGTATTCTTGCGTTTTGATGTATTTTTTTGCGGCGAGATAGTCGCTGAAAATCTTGTATTTCGGGGAAGGAATGCCGTATTTTTCGCAAAGGGTATGGCAGAACTTTTTATTGCATTCTATCTGCGCCGCTTTTGCGCTGCAACCGAACGCACGGTGTCCGCGTGCGGTCAAAAATTCTACCAGTCCGCCTGCGAGAGACTCATCGGGGTTGACGATGGTCAGTCCGATATTGGGATTGGCGTCCAAAAATTCGACAATGCTGTCAAAATCGGTGACGCTCATTTTGATACAAGTGGCGATTCCTGCCAGTCCGCCGTTGCCGGGGATGCAAAAAATATTGTCCACGCGCGGATCTTTTTTGAGTTGCAAAGCAAGGGCGTGTTCTCTTCCTCTCGAACCGATAATCAGAATATCCATAATGTATCCTCCGCAAAATATGTTGTTTTTTTCGGAAAAAGTCGCAAGGAACATTTTTTTCTTAACAAATTTTACCATAAAAGTATTTTTTTGTCAAGTAAACCCGTTTATGAGGAGCGTTCGTAGGGGGGTTGCGTTTGCAAAACAAAAAATATACGGTAGGATATCGCCGTTCGTCGATAGCGGATAATAGACGGATTTCGGGAGCTTTGCACAAAAATTCGTTTGCAGAAGAAAGTCCGTCGCAGTTGTCTCTATTCGGACGGAAAATAGAACGGTAAAAGTTGACGAGAGCGGCGGCAGTTTGGTATAATAAGGAAAAAGCGCATAAGGGATTTTTATTGAATATGAGTAAGTGTTTTGTAACCAAAGAAAAGGCAATCGAAATTGCCGAAAAGTATCCTACGCCGTTCTATGTTTACGACGAAAAAGGCATCGAGGATAACGCGCGGAGGCTTCTGGACGCGTTCTCGTGGAATAAAGGGTATAAGGAGTTTTTTGCGGTTAAGGCGACGCCGAATCCCGTTCTTTTGAAAATACTGAAAAGGCTCGGGTGCGGCGTGGACTGTTCGTCTTATACCGAACTGCTTATGGCAAAAGAACTCGGCTATAAGGGCGACGAGATTATGTTCAGCAGCAACGAGACGACCGCAAACGAGTACGTGCTTGCCAAAGAACTCGGCGCGTTTATCAATCTCGACGACATTACACATATCGGTTTTTTGAAAAAGGTCGCGGGTATCCCCAAGCGGATATGTTTGCGTTATAACCCGGGCGGCGACTTTACCTTGAACAATAAAATCATGGGTACGCCTGCCGATTCGAAATACGGAATGACAAGGGCGCAACTGACCGAGGCGGTCAGGACGCTTTTAAGTGAAGGCGTGGAAGAATTCGGTTTGCATGCCTTTTTGGCAAGCAATACGCTGGGAGAAGACTATTATCCCGCGCTTGCGAAAATACTGTTTCAAACGGTAAAAGAATTGCAAGAGGAGACGGGAGCAAAGTTTATTTTCGTCAACCTCAGCGGCGGTGTCGGGATCCCGTATCGCCCGGAACAGAAAGAAAACGATATCAAGGCGATTGCGAACGGAGTCAAGAAAGCCTACTTGGATACGTCTTCCGATCTGCGCATTTTTACCGAACTCGGTCGGTATATGCTCGGACCGTACGGTATGTTGATTACCGAGGCGATTCACGAAAAGCATATCTATAAAGAGTATATCGGAGTCGACGCATGCGCGGCGAACCTGATGCGACCGGCTATCTACGGCGCATATCATCATATCACCGTGCTCGGCAAGGAAAACGCGCCGAAAGACCGCGTGTACGACGTCGTCGGAAGCCTGTGCGAAAACTGCGATAAATTTGCCGTCGATCGCCCGCTGCCCGAAATAGAAACGGGCGACATTCTGGCGATACACGACGCGGGAGCGCACGGGTTCAGCATGGGATATAACTATAACGGAAAACTGCGCAGTGCCGAAATTCTTTTGAAAAAAGACGGCTCGTTCGAGTGTATCCGTCGTGCGGAAACGCCTGCCGACTATTTTGCCACGTTCGACTTTATGCCCGAGTTTTCAAAGTACAAAAAGTGATTATGCGGACGGATCTGGAAGAAAAAAGAAATCGGATAGACGAACTCGACGAAGCGATTGCGACGGCTTTGGCAAAGCGTTTTGCCTTGACGGACGAAATAGGCGCGTTGAAAAAAGAAAACGGCGTGCCCCTTGTCGATAAAACGCGCGAACAAAAGGTGCTGTCCGAGGTGAGAAAATATGCGGGCGAATATGCCGACGCCGTGGAAGAAACGTATCGGACGGTCTTAAAATTGTCCGTCAAAAGACAAGAGGACGTTTGCGACGGCGCAAACGGGAAAAAATCGTAAAGTAAAATTATGTTGATTGATTTTCACACGCATGCTTTCCCCGAAAAAATCGCGGCAAAAGCTCTGCAAAAATTATCTTTTACGGCGGGCGGTTTGCGCCCTCATACCGACGGGACGGTCGAAGGACTGCGCCGCCTTATGCGAGAAAACGGCGTCGATAAGTCGGTTGTCCTCAATATCGCCACCAACGCGCATCAGATGCACGCGGTCAACGATTTTGCCGCAAGTATAAACGGAGACGATATCGTCGCTTTCGGCTCGGTTCACCCGGACGCGCCGGACGCCCTCGACGAACTTGACAGGATAGTTTCGCTCGGTCTGAAAGGCGTAAAGTTTCACCCCGATTATCAGGGGTTTTTCGTTGACGAGAAAAGACTTTTTCCGATTTACAAAAAAATATCCGATTTGGGACTTGTTACGGTTTTTCACGCGGGATTCGACTTTGGGTTCCCACCACCATACAAATGTATGCCCAATAATGCTCTTCGCATGTTAGACGTTTTTTCTTCTCCCGTCGTTCTCGCGCACTGGGGCGGTCAGGCGTGCGGGGAAGAAGTCGTGCGATTGCTGGCAGGGCGCGACGTCTATTTCGACGTGTCGTTCGGATACGGAGTCATGCCGCGGTACACCTGTCTGAAAATCATAGAAAAACACGGGGCGGACCGCCTGCTGTTCGGCACGGATATGCCGTGGCATACGCCGCAAATGGAACTTGCATTGCAAAGCACCCTCGGGCTTTCGGAAGAAGAAAAAGATAAGATCAACGCCGAAAACGCGCTGAAACTTCTCGGTTCGGTTACTCGTACGACTTCCAATAC
Source organism: Clostridia bacterium (assembly GCA_045601385.1). Classification (GTDB taxonomy): domain Bacteria; phylum Bacillota; class Clostridia; order Christensenellales; family DTU072; genus CAG-1782. The sequence goes on from JAZRZM010000009.1 coordinate 37,379, forward strand.
GCCTTAAAGTCCGTGACGTATTCGCCGTAAAAAGCGTACCATTCTTCGGGTAGGAAGGGGTTTGGTTTGTGCTTCGGCAGCGAACGCGCCATACGGTCGATCTCGTTTCGCAATTCGACTCCGACGCGGATATTTTCGCTTTTTGCATCCTCGTTTTCGGGATTGTATTCGATCGGGTTTCCGTATTTCATAATGTGCAATTTATTGTGGACATAGCAGGGGAAGAACAGTATTTTTTCCCCTGTTTTTTCATAATATTGACGCCCGATATCGGAAAAACCTTTGTAAAACGTGTTGATAAACTCGCTGTACTTTTCGGGAGATTCGGGAAAGATGACGATGTCGTTTCCGCGACTCAATTCTTCGAGAGAGCGAGCGAAAGTGTTTTGGACGCGTTTGTCGTGATACACGGGAATGCCGTCGGTGTATTGCAAAGCCGGCACCAAAAAGTAACCGACGACCTTGGATAAAAACCACCAAAACTTTTTACACTTTTTACTTCTTCCGAAAAAGAAGTCGTTGAAAATAAATTTTGTACTGCGTTTTTGGTCGAGGGCGTAACCGATAATCCATATTTTTTTCGGACGGCGGTGGTATAACTGCATATAAACAGGTCCGATCGCGCCGGCGTGGTTGGCGACGACGACGCACGGTTTATCGGGTAGTGGCGTCTCGAAAACCGCTTTCGGTTTTCTGAAAAAAATACGTGCAAGGGCAAAAATAACTTTGCCGAAAAGTTTTTGTTTGAACATAAAAATAAATTCCTTTTTTGTGTAAACAGTAAGACGTTTTTGTTTAACGGCGGACAAAAAAGAAATTTATAAATGAACGGAAAAACAGGGTAACACCGCGTAGGAGAGGCTTTCGGACGGGGTAAAAAGCGGTTCCCGAGCGAAAGAGCATTTTTTTCGGGAAGAGGTTTGTCTTCTTTTTTTATCCGAAAAGTCATAACCGAAAAAAGACAGCAGAAAAGAAATCATGCGCAAAAGAAAAACGTTTTTTTCGTTTTTTATTATTTTTTCCAATTCGTGCAGAATGGACGTTTTTTCTTCTTGCAGAAGACTTTTCACTATTTTTTTGGCTCGGCGATACATACTTATTTGGACGGTTTGGGCGGATTCAGGTATTCCAGGATCGGCACGTTTTCGTGTCCCCAAACGACAGGTTCTCCTTTTGCGTCGTAGTGCCAGTAGTTTCCTTGCGTTGTCGGTTCGGATTCCGAATAGTAGTACCACGTTGCGTCGTGATCGAACTCGTAATTGTACGTTTCGACGGTGATTTTTGTGCGACTTGCGGGGGTGCCTTTGTATAAGACGGCTTTCAGTTTGCTGTCGCTGTGAAAGGCGTATTCTTCGACCAATGTGACCGATTCGGGCAGGACGACATAGGTAAGGTTGTCGCAGTCACGGAAAGTTTCGCCGTAAATTATCGTCACATAGTCGGAGAACTCGACATGCGTGATGCTGTGGCAACCGCGGAATGCCCATGACAGGATGATGGAAAGTCTGCTTGGAAAATTGATCGAATACAAATTTTTACAACCGTAAAAAGCAAATTTTTCGATAAGAAGCAAGCTCTCGGGAAGCGTAATGCCGAAAAGGTAGGTCATATTTTCAAAAGCAAAATCGGCGATGCTGACAGTCCCTTCCTTGATGGTAATGGTTTTATCCGCCGCGTTCTTTATATCGCCGCGATAGCCGCATGCGACTTTGCCGGCGTAGACGACCGTGTGGAGCGGCTGATTATCGAACCATGCGGTGTTGTCGAAAGCGTCGTGTCCGACGGAGTACAGTTTGTCGGAAAACTCGATTTCGGCAAGGTTGCGACAATATTGGAAAGAGTGGTCGCGTATTTCGAGAACCGATTCGGGGATGACTACTTTTGTCAGGGAAGTGCAACCGGAGAACATGTCGTTTCCGAGCGAAGTCAGACCTTTTCCGATGGTAAGATTGGAAAGGGAATTGCACCCCTGAAAAGTTTCCTGATAGGTATGTTCGAGACTGTCGGGCAAATGGACTGTCGTAAGGGAGGAACAATTTTTGAACCCTGCGACGCCGATCTTTTGCAGGGTGTCTGGGAAGTCGATTATTTCAAGGGAGACGCACCCCTCAAAAACGTGGTCTTCGTAATATTGTATTTTGCCGGGCGTGACGACCTCGCGCAGGGAAACGCAGTTTTGGAAAGCGCCTGTGGACAATGATATAAAGTGCGCGGGTACGGTGACTTTTTTGATGATGGCGTTATTGGCGAAAACATAGTCGTTAAGAGCGGTAAAATAGTCGGGAACCGTGATTTCTTCGGCAGTACCGCAGTAATCGATGCACAAAACTTCCTGCCCGTTTTTGTAGGCGACGAAGCCGTCTTCGTCCGTGCTGATTTTACTGACGAAACTTTCGGTATAGATGTCTCTTGCATAGTAAGAGACTTTTCCTTTGTCCGTGCCGCCGATTTTCAAGGCAAGATCGGATTTGTTATAGACTTCGAGTAGACTGTAACACTCGGTAAAGGCGTCGAGACCGATAGACGTGACGTTTTTACCGATCGTGACGCTACAAAGATCGTTGCATCCGTAAAAAGCATAATCGCCGATTTTGGTGATATAATCGGGTATGACGAGCGTCATCAAAAGTTTTTTGTTGACAAAAAGTTTTCTTGCCTGGTAGGTCGGGTTGGCGATGGCGTCGGCGAACTTGATCCCGAGCCAGGAAAGCAGGTCGGGTATATGGACTTCTCTCAGACTCGTGCAGGAATCGAAGGCTTTGTTCCCGACGCTTTCGAGCGAAGAGGGCAGGGACACTTTGGCAAGAGAAGAACAGTTTTTGAAAGCGTATCTGCCGATGGTTTTGACTTTGGAATTAAAATTACAGACGGATAGAGAAGTGCAACCGTCGAACGCCGAGTCGTCTATTGCCGTGACGTTTGTCGGCATCGTGACGGAGGCAAGGGAAGCGCACCCGGCAAAGGAAGCATAACCGACGATATTCAGCGCCGGGGGAAGAGCGATAGAGGTAAGCGCTTTGCAGTCCTGAAAGGTATAGTCTTCGAGGGTGCTCAGACTTTTGGGCAAGGTTACGGACGACAGACGGGTGCATCCGCTGAAAGCGGAGTAGCCGATGCTCGTGACGCTGTCGGGAATGGTTATGCCGACGATCCGTTTGTTTTTGAACGCCTGCGGAGCAACGGAAAGCACGGGCAGTCCATTGTAAGAGACGGGGATCACGACGTCGGTATCGGTACAGTCGCCCATGCCGACGACGGTATACGAACCGTTTTCTTTTTTGAATTCGAGGTTCAGACTCTCATGAATGGTGTGGCAACGGGAACATACGCCGTTTACCCAAATGTGACCTGCCGGCACGGTCTCTTGCGCGACGGCGACATAGCGACATACCGAACAGTGACTTCCTTCGGTCAAGCCGGGTTTTTCGCAGGTGGCTTCGATCGCTTCGTCGGTAACCATGGTGTGACCTTTGGCTTCGACCGTTTCGTGATCCTGTATGACTTCTTCGCAGATTTCGCAATAAATTTTGTCGGATAGACCGTCTCGCGTGCAGGTAGCGGCATAACCGCTTTCCGTCTTCAAGGTATGTCCGGCGGGGATGATTTCGTATGTTGTTTTTCCGCAAAGAGCGCATTGTTTTTCGTAAAAACCGTCCGTGGTGCACGTCTTGTTGCTTTCGCGTATAACGGTATAATCGTGCGGACACCCCGGCTCTTCGGTTTTATTGTCGCATGCGACAAGGCCCGTCGCAAGACATACGAAAAGCAAGAAAATAACCGAAATAAAAAATCTTTTTTTCATAATACACCTCTTTTGCGCGCACAAAAATACACTGATATAATATCATTTTTTTTTACATAAGTCAACTTTTTGAGAAACGCGGTGTGCGAAACGCGCTTTGTTGACAAAGGGAATGCAAAATGATATAATAAAAAGGCAAAAAAGGGAGGAATTATGAAACAATTCAGCGACTGTTTTACATTATCGAACGGAGTAAAAGTGCCTTGTATCGGCTACGGGACGTGGCAGACTCCGTCGGGAGAAACGACAAAGAACTGCGTCAAGACGGCTCTCGAAAAGGGCTATCGTCACGTGGACGGCGCGTGGGTGTACGGCAACGAAGTCGACGTGGGCGAAGGAATCAGGGCTTCGGGCGTCAGAAGAGAAGACATCTTTTTGACGAGCAAACATTGGGTGACCGAAAGAGGCTACGACAAGACCGTGGCGGCGGTGGAGGCGTCTTTGAAAAACTTCGGCGTCGATTACCTCGATTTGTATCTTATCCATTGGCCTTGCGTAGAAAAAATATCGCCCGAGTGGGAAGAGATAAACGCGTCTACCTGGCGCGGTTTTGAAAAAATGTATAAGGACGGAAAAATCCGTGCCATCGGCGTAAGTAATTTCCAAAAGAAACACCTTGATTCTTTGTTTAAGTATGCCGAAATCAAACCTATGGTAAACCAAATCGAGTTTCATCCGGGATATTGCCAATACGATAACGTACAGTATTCGCAAAGTCTCGGCATGCTCGTCGAAGCATGGAGTCCGCTCGGAAGCGGCGCCGTTTTGCGCGACGCGGCTTTGGAAAGGATCGCCGAAAAGTACAATAAATCCGTCGCGCAACTATGCGTACGGTTTGCTCTGCAACTGGGCGTGCTGCCCTTGCCGAAGTCAACGAACCCCGATCGGATCGCCTCGAACGCAGACGTGTTCGACTTTGAAATATCGCAGGAAGATATGCAAAGGATTTTGACCTTCCCGCAACTCGGATTCAGTACATATCTGCCGGAGGACGCGCCTGCCGACGCTTTGGTATAATGAAAAAAACAATCGAGATTGAGCCTTTTGCCTACGGCTATCTGAAAGCCAAGGGAGTCGATAAAGAGACGCGCATAGCGCGCGCGATTCGTTGCTATGCCGAAAACGTCGATATAAAAATCAACCCCAAAGAGCGTTTTGTCGGCAACACCTGTCGGGAGACGAAAATGGGCATCCGCTTTTGCTCCAACAGCGGTTTTTTATACGACGCCGGAGGCGCAAAACAGGTGACGAAAGACAATCCGCTACTTGCTTTGCCGCTTTCTTTTCTTCGCCATCGGTGTTTTCCGCATATCGGAGAATTCATCAAGTATTGGCACGAAGACGGTAAGACGCATAAACTTGCGTTATATAAAAATCTTTGGGGCGCGGGGAGTGGTCACGGGAACCCGGACTACAAATTGCTCCTCGATCTCGGCACGAACGGTCTGCGCGAAAAAATCGCCTCTTTCCGACTGAAAAACGCGGGCAAGGACGCCTTTTACGACGCGCTTGTCATGACGCTCGATTCTTTCGATATTCTGGCACGCAGGTATCGGGAGAAAGCCGAAAAAATGCTCGGAGAGGCAAAAAACGAAGAGGATAAGAGCGCACTGAAAAGGATCGTCGACGCCTTGGAGAATATACCCCAAAACAAACCGCGTAACTTCTTCGAAGCGTGCCAGGCTTTTTGGCTCGCCTTTTCTTTTTTGGAAATCGATTCGCCCGGATTGTTTGATTACGCTTTGGGAGAATATTATAAAAACGACGTTTCGGGTGACCGATATGACAGTTTAGGGAAACTGTGGGAGTTGTTTCACAAAACGCGCTCGTGGAATTTGTGCGTGGGCGGCAGCGACGAAAACGGCAACGATTTATGCAACGAACTGACCTACGACGTCCTGAAAGTCGCCGCCGAAAAAAAATACAACACGCCGAATATCACGATGCGGTTTCATAAAAACTCGCCCGAAAAGGCGTGGGACAAAGCGATCGAAACGCTTTCTACGGGAATCGGCATGCCGGCTATATATAACGACGAGTGCGTGTGCGTCGCCTTGGAAAGGCTGGGCGTTACGCCGAAAGACAGTAGGCTGTATTGTATGAACGGATGCAACCAAATCGATATTTTCGGCAAGTCGCACATGGGGCTTGAAGACGGCGAAATCTGTGTGGCAAAGGCTCTTGAATACACACTCTTTCACGGCAGATGCCGTTTTTTGAACCGTAAACTCGGGCTCGACTTGGGCGATCCGTCCTCTTTTAAGACGTTCGACGACTTTCTGGCGGCGTTTTACAAGGAGATCGATTATATGCTCGAAAAGGTGACGTCGGTCTCCAATGCGGCGCAGAAAATACATGCCGAATACAGTCCGAATCCGTGGCGGTCGTGTCTCATCGAAGGATGCGTCGAAAAAGGCGTGGACTATAAGCGCGGCGGTCCGATTTACGGACACGGACAGATCCTGACGGAGGCTTTGCCCGATACGGTCGATTCTCTTGCCGCGATCAAACACTTTGTGTACGATGAAAAAAAATATACTTTGGTGCAACTCGTCGCCGCTTTGAAACGGAATTTTGTCGGGTGCCAAAAACTCTATAAAGACTTTTCCGGGTACCTTAAATTCGGAAACGATATACCCGAAGTCGATAAAATTTACAAGGAAGTGACCGAATACATATACGCTTCGCTCCAAACGTTTTCCACCTTCCGCGGCGGAAAATTCGGCGGCGGATGCAGTACGTACAACCGTGCCGCCGAATACGGCAGAAAACTCGGCGCGCTCCCGAACGGCAAAAAGAAAGGGGAGACGTTGCTTGCCGACAGTATCGGCGCCGTACCCGGTTGCGACAAAAAAGGTCCGACGGCGCTTCTTAACTCGGTGCTTTCCGCCGATCAGACGCTTGCTACCAGCGGAAACGTCTTGCAGATGAAGTTCGATAAAAAACAGTTTGGGACGGAAACGGGAAGGGAAGCCTTCAAGGCGCTTGCGAAAACGTATTTTTCGCAGGGCGGACAGACTTTGCAAATCAACGTCGTATCCAAAGAAGAATTGCTCGACGCAAAGGCTCACCCCGAGCGTCACGGCGATCTGATCGTGCGCGTGGGCGGTTTCAGCGAGTATTTTACAAGGCTCGAACCGGCTTTGCAGGATAATATCATTCAACGTTCGGAGAACGGTTTGCTGTAAAAATGGACGGTATCGTTTTTGACATTCAACGTTTTTCCATTCATGACGGTCCGGGGATTCGTTCGACCGTTTTTCTGAAAGGCTGCTCTTTGCGCTGTTTATGGTGTCATAATCCCGAATCTCAACTTTCGGCGCCCCAAATTGCCGTTTTTAAGCACAAGTGCGTCGGTTGCGGCGCGTGCGTGAAGATATGTGAAATAGCCTTTTTGCATAACTGCGACGGATGTGGAAAATGCGCAGAGGTCTGTCCTGTCGGCGCGCGCGAAGTCATAGGCGAAAAAAAGACCGTCGAAGAAGTGTTTGATGAAGTTGTCCGCGACAAAGCGTACTACCGCACATCGGGCGGAGGCGTGACCGTATCGGGCGGAGAGCCGCTTTTGCAGGTGGAGTTTGTCGCCGCGCTTTTTTCGGAATGCAAGCGTGAAGGTATATCCACCGCTGTCGAGACGGCGGGGAACGTGCCGTGGGAAAAGATAGAGACCGTTTTGCCGACGTGCGACCTGTTTTTGTACGACGTCAAGTGCATGGACGAAGAAAAACATCGTCGGTTGACGGGGGCGAGCAACCGCCTGATTCTTGACAACGCCGAGCGGTTGAAAAAAACGGGTAAACGGATATTGTTCCGTATGCCCGTCGTGCCGGGGTACAACGACGACGAGGTGGAAAAAACGGCGGCTTTCTGCGGCGATTTTCCGTTGGAGATTCTTGCTTATCACGACACGGCGCGAAGTAAGTACGCCGCGATCGGCAGGGAGTATCCGATAAATGCGACCGCGTTGTCGCAGGACGAGATGACGCGTCTCGCAAAAAAAACGGGCGCGAGTTATAAGCCGACGGGGCTGAACGCCTGAAACGCCCGAAAACGGCTTAAAATTGTTTTTTGGTCAAAAATATTGTATTTTCCGAAAAAGTGTGCTAAAATATCGTGCAAGGGAGAATGTGACTATTGAAAATAATTATTGCGGGAGCCGGTAACGTAGGCGAAAGTCTGATAGCCGACTTAGCGGATGAAGAACACGATTTAGTCGTGGTGGACAGGGACGCCAATCTGGTGGAACGCCTGGTTGATTCTTACGACTTGCTCGGCGTCGTCGGTAACTGCGTCAGCGCGGAGATTCTGCAAAAAGCGGGTGCGCCCGAAGCGAATCTCGTTATTGCCTGTACGCCGTACGACGAAATGAATATTCTTTGCTGTATGGTGGCAAAGAAACTGGGCGTGTCGGAAACGATAGCGCGCGTGCGGAATCCCGAATATTTTTCCTTATTTAAGGACGTGGAACTGGGTCTTACCATGATGGTTAATCCCGAATACGAAACGGCGATGGAAATCAGCCGTTTGCTCCGCTTCCCTTCCGCGCTCAAAATGGAGCCTTTTGCCGGGGGCAGGGTGGAAGTTTTTGAACTGAAAGTTACCCCCGATTCGCCTTTTGTGGGTATGGCTATGCGCGAGATACAGGCGCGTTTTTCCATGAAACTGCTTATTTGCGCCGTCGAACGGAACGGAAACGTGTTTATCCCTAACGGCGACTTCCGACTGGAAGAGTGGGACGATATTTACGTCACGGCGACGCAGAAAGAGACGCTTTTATTGTTCAAAACGCTCGGCATGCCGAGAAGCGCGAAAAAGGTATTGATCGCCGGCGGCGGTCGGACGGCGTTTTATCTTGCGAAAGAGTTGCGGAAAAACAACGTTTCGGTCAAAATCATCGAAAGCGACGAAAACCGCTGTGCGGAACTGGAAGAGGCGATCGACGGCGTCAACGTCATTTTGGGCGAACCCGCCGAGAGAGAAATTTTGCTTGACGAGGGGTTAAAAACGTCGGACGCGTTCGTGGCGCTGTGCGATATTGACGAAAAAAACATCATTATGTCCCTTTTTGCCGCGGATAACGGCGTGAAAAAAGTCGTTTCCAAGTCGGATAAGGCATTGTATGCCGACATACTCGACAAAAAAGAGCGTATCAGCAACGTGTCCGTTTATACTTCCACGGTCAACGAAATCATTCGTTATGTCCGCGGAAAGTCGTCTTCCGGCGCGGGGAAGTGCAACAAACTGTACCGCATGATCGATAATCGGGTGGAAATGATGGAGTTTTCCGTCTCGTCCGGGTTTGACGGGTTGGGCGTTCCGTTGAAATCGCTTGCTTTGCAAAAAGATATTCTGATCGCCGCTTTGCTACGGAAAAACGAATTGATTATTCCGGGCGGTGAAGACAGTATTCTGGAAGGGGATACCGTTTTGCTCGTTACCACGAAGGAGTTTTCGGGCGATCTCAACGATATTTTGGAGTAAAAAATCATGAATTATCGGATGTCGGCGTATCTTTTGGGAGAAATTCTCCTGATAGTCGCGGGACTGATGCTGGTGCCGTTTGCGATGGCTTTTGCGTTCGGGGAGCAGGGTACGCCCCTGTCTTTCGGCATAACCATTGCTTCGACGGTCGTCCTTGCCCTTCCGTGGGTTCTGAAAAAGCCGAAAAAGACCGACCTGAAAGCGCGCGGCGGCTTTATCGTCGTGGGGCTTGCATGGATTTTGCTGTCTTTGCTTGGCGCGATGCCTTTTGCGATCGGCGGATACGCTTCGTATTTGGACGCGCTGTTTGAAACGGTGTCCGGGTTTACCACGACGGGCGCGACAGTGTTTGCGCAAGTCGAAAATCTGCCGAAAAGTCTTCTTTTCTGGCGGAGTTTTACCCATTGGATAGGCGGTATGGGCGTGCTGATTTTCGTCATAGCCGTTTTACCGAAGTCGGACGCGGCGATCGTTCATCTTGCGAAAGCCGAGACGGCGGGACCGCAGTTCGGCAAACTCGTCAGCAAACTGCGCTTTACCGCGCGAATTTTGTACGCGATTTATATTGTCCTTACTTTGATAGAGACGGTGGCGCTTATTTTGTGCGGCATGGACGTATTCGACGCCTTTACGACGGCTTTTGCGACGGCGGGGACGGGCGGATTCAGTTGTCGGAACAGCAGTATCGCCTTTTATGACAGCGTGGCGGTGGAAATCGTCGTGATGGTGTTTATGTTCTTGTTTTCCGTCAATATGAACCTGTTTTTCCTGATTGCCGTGGGAAAGATCAAGGACGTCTTTCGCAATGAAGAACTATGGTGGCTTTGCTCGTACATGCTGCTTGCGACGGTCATACTCACCGTATCGCTGACGGTCAATAAAGTGTACGATACGTTTGGGCAAACGCTCCGTTACGCCGCGTTTCAAGTCGTATCGATCGGTAGCAGTACCGGTTTTTCGACGGCGGACTTTACGACGTGGCCGCTGCTTTGTCAGGTCGTCTTGTTCGTTTGTATGTTTATCGGCGGCATGGCGGGCAGTACCGCGGGCGGCTTGAAAGTATCGCGTATTATGATCCTGACAAAGTCGTCGTTCCGCTCCATCCGGAAGGCGGTCTCGCCGCGTTCGGTTATCAGCGTCAAAATCGACAAAAAGTCGGTGGATGAAACGCTGGTAAAAAACGTTTCGGCATATTTCGGTTTGTTTATGCTATTGACGTTCGCGTCTTTTATCCTTGTGTCCGTTTTGGAAAAGGGACTTGATTTTACGGGGGCGATTACTTCGGTGGTCACTTGTATCAATAACGTCGGCCCCGGGTTCTCGGCGGTGATCGGACCTGCCGGTTCGTTCGGCGGATTGAGTGTTCCGACGAAAATCGTACTTATTTTCGATATGCTTTTGGGGAGACTGGAAATTTATCCCGTTTTGCTCCTCTTTTCTGCCAAAGCCTGGAAAAGATAAATTTTTTCTCGGCGGCGCAATTGTTTTTTTAGCGGATAGTATTATCTTTTTTTAGTAAGGAAGGAACGAAAAGAATGGAAACGACAAAAGAATTTTTGAAACAACACGTCGAAAAAAGTCGACGGCAACTCCGATCGAAAGATTTTATTCAGTTGAGCAAAAACTCGTTATCCTTGACCGGGAAAAGCCTGCCGTCCTTTTTATCTTCTCTTGCGGGACGGGGTAAAAAGGTATTCGAACTTGTCGTGCCGGACGAAGGAAAAACGGGGAAGCGGCTCTGCGGAGACATGGTCACGGCGGCGGACGTTTTCCGCACGAGCGAGAATATCGTCTGGGACGGTGCCGATATACGCTTTCTGACGAAAGACGGGATTGCCGTCAGCGGTTATCAATACGACTATATCGCGCAAAACGGGTTGGAGGAGAATCAGATTTTTGCCAAATCCAACCGACCGGAGACGGACGTGCCGACGGTATGGAAAAACATCGTAAGACGCGCCGACGACGCGAGAAAAGACAAAATCAAAGAAATACTGTACATTACCGTCGGTTCGATCGAATGGACGACGAAAGAGGGGAAAAAAGCGATTTCGCCCCTGTTTGCCTGTTCGGTGCGAGAGGAGAAGAATAACGGCGAACGCTTGCGTTTTCGTGTGACGGGGGACTGTTTTCGCATAAACGGAATCGCGGGCAGAGCGATAAAAGAGCAGACCGGTATCGACGTATTCGAGGGCGTTTCTCCCGAAGTCGGGTTCGGCGCGCTGCTTGAAGAATCGGAAAAGATAAAAGCCAAGGCGTCGCGGATTGCGAATATACGGTTCCGCGACGACGACATAAACGTTTGTATCCTCGACTCGGCAAACGAGACCGTTTGCCAAGCGGTGGAGAAGATGGCGGACGAACTCGCCGCGTCGGAAATGGTGCGTGTTCTTTCGGGAGAGCGTCCGAACCCCTTTTACGACGATACGGGCATCGAAGGGATCTATCCTCTGCTTGCCGACGACAGCCAGCGCGACGTGATCAGAAAGGCGATAGCCGGGTGCAGCGTCAACGTCAACGCGCCTGCCGGCACGGGCAAATCGCAGACGATGGTCAATATCGCCGCCAACATGGCGGTTATGGGCAAGAGCGCGTGCGTCATGAGCGAAAAGGCTGCCGCGAACGAAGTCTTTTTGAAATACGCCGCAAGTATCGGACTCGACACATACTGCCTGTCAATCGAAAATACGATGACCGTCTCGGATATTGTGTCGCAGATTATCCGTATCGTCAATGCGCCGAGATATTACGTCAACGCAACGGCGGCGCGCGAAACGCTTGCCGACAAACTCGACGTCGATCGGGAACTGGACGAGTTCGGAAACGGCGTCTATCGGGAAGTGCCCGAACTCGGTTGTTCGGTGTACGACCTGATCGGAGAAGCGATTGCGTTTCCGCCGCCCGAAAACCTCGATTCGATTCGGGCGTCCGGAGAGAATTACTCTTTAGTAAAGAGTAAAATCAGAAATTTCCGCGACGGCGTTATGCGATATACGCCCGAAAAAGACTTTTTCCGCTACGTAAAAGACGGGACTTCGGGGCAAGAAGAAGTGGACGAAATGCTGCGGCAAGCCGTGGAAGAACTGCTCGGAATCGGCGTCGATCCGATCGCTTTTGCGCGCGATAACAAAATCGAAGACCGCATTTGCGAACGGCTTTCGGCGGCGGTCGCTTTTTCATTGGCGTCGGTATATATGAAAAATCGGAAACTGAACAGGTACGGCAATATTTTGCTGTGTTCTCTTTATTCGAGACTTGTTTCGGTGTACGACAGAATGACGGCGCTTTACAGAGCGTTCATGTTACAGGAAATTTCGGCGCGCGTCGCGCATAGCGTGCGCGGCAATCCGTTCGTCGCGTTGCTGGATAAACTGAAAACGAATCAGCATATCCGCCCGATCGATTTGTTCGAGCAATATGGGAAAGAGATACTCCGTTTGTGCCCCATTATCGTCAGTACGCCGGGTATCGCCGTCAATTATATCCTCAATTCGATGAATACTTTCGACGTGTTGATGATAGACGAGGCGTCGCAGGTGCCCGTGACGGGCGTTTTGCCTTTTCTTGCCGGGAAAAAGCAGTTGATTACTTTCGGCGACGCCATGCAACTTGGCGTGAGCGATTATTTTGCGCAAAGCGATACCGACGGACGGGACGAAGAGGGCACGTTCGACATCGACAAGACGGATAAGTCGATTTTGCACGTCGTCTCGGGCAAACTTTCCACCTGTAACCTTTTGTTTCATTTCCGTTCAAAATGCTATTCGCTGCTCGTCGTGTCGAACGAAACGTGCTACGACGGTATTCTGAATCTGATACCGGACGTATACACCGACAAAGACAATCTGCCCGATTATCTCGGGTATGAACTGTGCGTGAGCGACGACGACTCCGCGACAAACAACGCCGGAATCAACCATGTCGAAGCGGAAGCGATCGCAAAGAGAGTCTGTAAAATAAAAGACGAAACGCCCGAAAAAACGATCGGTATCATCGCGTTTAACGAAAAGCAGCAGAATCATATTCTCGACCTTTTGGAGACGAGACATACGGAAGGTTTGCTTTGTTGCGATCTTAATCGCGACGACGAGATATGGATTCGTTCGATCGAAACGGCGCAGGGCAAGGAAGCCGACGTCGTCCTGATCAGCATCGGGCATACCGCTCGCCGTGCGGACGGGAAAATACGGCAGGCGATCTCCGATATTCATAAGCCGGGCGGCGTCAATAAACTGAATGTTCTTTTTACGCGCGCCCGTGAAAAAAATATCGTGTTTTTGTCGTTCGATTATAAGGATTTACGGTTTTCCGATAATCAGGGACTGGCGCGTTTGTACCGGTATCTCAACTATGCCGATACCGGCGAAACGGACGAAAGAAGCGAAAAGAAGAAGCGCACGGACGACAAACTGAACGAAAACTGGGAAAAGATCCTGGAATCGTCCGAGGTATATACGCCGAAAGCCAAGGTGGGCAACAACGTTCTGCTTGTCGATATGGCGCTTGTCGATAAAGATAAAACGGACAAGTACTGCCTCGGCATGCTCTTTGCGCCCGAAAAACTGACGCCGAACACGCTGTATACAAAAATAACCGTGCTCGAACGCGCCGGTTGGAAACTCGTCCCCGTTTCGCCGGTACAATTTATCGGGGAAAGAAAAGAAATCATCCGGAACGCGGAGCAGTATGTTCTACGTGAAACACTGCCGTTCTGCGGACAGGATGAAAAAGAAACTTATCTGGTCGAGACCTGCCCGACGAGCCCGATTTTGCCCGCCGAGGTGATGTGTGAAAAAAGCATCCTGTGCGAAGAGGAACAATTGCCCGAAAAGAAAGCGTTTGGTTACGAAGACGTCCTTTCGATCGACTTTGAAAGGGCGTACCGAAAGGTTATTCCCGATTCGATTCTTTTGGCGGACGATTCCGTCCTGATGAACTATGTGAAAAACAATAACCCGGAAGCGACGCTTGTTTTTTTGACGCGCCGACTGCCGAAACTGCTCTGCGACGACTTTTATCCGCAGATCGTGCAAAGGGTGACGGGTTTGTATCGTCAAGGTTTGAAAGCGGCGGGGTATCTTCTGGCGCAACTTCTTCGCGTGCGGGAAGACGACAACGGAAACGCCGACGTGATTGAAAAACTGTTGAACGAGGCGGCGGAAACGGGCGTCGGGGAAACGGAGGGAAAAAATGATTAAGAAAGGCACAACGGTACAATCGCTTGATAAAAAGCACGAATATGTCGTCGATTCCGTTATCAGTGCGGGAACGGCGCAGGGCGACATATACAAAGTCTTCTGCGGCGAAGACGCGTACGCGATGAAAATTTTTCACAACGGGGAAAAGAAAAAACTGCTTAAACAATTCGATTTATTGATCGGACGGGGCAAAATCTGCCCGGCGTACGTCTATCCGAAAGAGATTGTGGAGGCGGAGGGAAAAGTCGGATACGTAATGGAATACGTGGACGGCGAAGCGTTCGTCAATTCCGCGGCGCTGTATAACGGCGTCAAGCAAAAGGGCAGAAACGTCGAACTGCCGTTTGAGAAAAAACTGACGATATTATATAATATCGTGGACGCTTTCCGTCAACTGTACGAAGCCGATCTGTGCGTGGCGGATATAAAATTCGACAATATAAAAGTAAACCTTGCCACGGGAGATATTAAAATTCTGGACGTGGACACCATTGTGTACAAAGGTTCGAAAACTTTTGTCAGCGGCACGTTCGGCTTTATGCCGCCGCTTACGATGACGGGCAAGGAGACGCCGTCGAAATACAACGACTCGTATGCGCTCGCCGTCATCATTTTTATGACGCTTCTCGGTTCTCATCCGCTTATCGGGCGGCAGGCGGAAATAAACGGGAACGCAACGAACGAGTATCTTCTCGGCGAACACCCCGTTTATATATTCCATCCGTCGGACAGCACGAACCGTCCCGTCGGCGCGAACGAATACGGACAAAACCAGCAAAGAGCCATCGACCGTATGAAAAAATATCCGCCTTATTTCGGAAAGGCGATGGAAAGGACCTTTGTCGACGGCTTGTTCGAGAAAGAAAAAAGGACGACGCCGCGCGAGTGGGGAGAGATCATCGAAAAACTCTACGAAGACAGTTTTATCTGTCTTAACTGCGGCGAAGAAGTCTTCTTTTCGAGCGGTCGGAAGAGGTGCGACGTATGCGGCGCGGAGATTGTCATGCCCGTTTGTTTGCGCTGCGAAAGCCATACCGTGCCGCTGTATAACGGCGGTATCGTCCGTTCAAAAGCGATTTTCGGCGGCGACGCGGACGAAGAGGTGTTCCGCGTAAAAGTTTCGCCGTACGACGGAAAATACGGCTTGTTGAACTGTTCGCCGGACGTATGCATGTTAAAACTGAAAACGATGAGTAAAGAATTCGGGCAAGGGGAAATCATACCGATTTTTCTCGACGGAACCATCTTGATGGGGAAACACGAAATAAAATTTTTGGGGGAATAAACTATGAAAGAATTTTTACCGCACGGCATCGCGCTGAATCCCGTTGAAAGGGAAATCGCAAACGACAAAAAACCGTTGTATCTTATCGAAATTCTGGATACGTCGTCGAGCATGAACGAGTGTTCGGAAATCGTGACGGAAACGGGAGAAAAAAAGAAAATCAGCAAGATAGAACAATTGAACCAAGGTATAAAAAAGGTTTTGCAGAGCCTGAAAAAGTTTGAGGACGAAAACGTCATGTACAAAGTTTACTTGCAGATTATCGAACTGAATTCTTACGGAAAGGCGCTGTTTCCCGAATTTGTACCGATCGCAAGGAACGTGGAAGAAATCCGTTTTGAGGCGTACGGCTGTACCTGTCTGGAAAACTCCGTCAACACGTTGAAAAGATACATAAATCGCAAGTATATGCCCGGCTACAACAGAGCCGTCAGCGTTATTCTGATGAGCGACGGACACCCGACGGACGGAAACGGATTCGAAACGACCAGGGCGGCGTACGAGACAATTATTGACGAGTGGAACGAGCATTTGACAAAGTCGGACTATAAACGCAACGTGGAGACGTACGCGATAGCCGTAGGCGACAATGCGGATGAAGAGATGCTGCGCTATTTTGCGGGGGACGAAAGTCACTTTTTCCGCGTCGAAGAAAGCGAGTCGCTCGCCGACAAACTCGATTTTGCGACGCGTATGTCGCTCGCGCACCATACGACGATGAATCCGGAAACGGAGGAAGAAAACGACGACGAATGGTTTGGGGGTGACGCGGACGAATGTGAAGAAAACGGCACGGAATACGAAATCGATATTCTGAAATGCTTAAAAGGCGACTGCCGTCAATGTAAAGAAACGTGCGAAATGGGGGCGATAACGGTAGAAAACGGCATTCCGTCCGTTGACGCCGACTTTTGCAACGGATGCGGAAAATGCGCGTCGGTGTGCCCGACGGGCGCGATCGGGCCGAAGTCCGATTCCGATATCGACGGTATTTTGGGGTGGTAATGAAAACGGTCGGCAGAGTGACGGTCGGATACGGAAAGAGGCTTGCGGGCAAGGTTTGCGAGGACGCGAAAGGTATTTTTCGGTATGCCGATTATACGGTGCTTGTCGTGGCGGACGGGCACGGGGATAAAAAATGCCGTTTCGCGTCCGTCGGATCGGTCCTTGCCGCGCAAGCCGTAAAAAGCGCGCTGAACTTGCTGAAAAAAGAATGTCCGCATTCCGACCGTATTTGTACGTTTTTGAATGAAAACCGCGAAAAACTGTTCCATACCGTCGTTATTTGTTGGATAAAAGCGGTTTTGGAAGACTATATCGCGCGAACGGCGGATAAACGGTTTGAAGCGGAAAAAGAGAGACTTTTTTCCTATCTCGATCATGCGTTTTCGCCGCGAAAAGGATGTTTTTCGCCCGACGAAATACGACAAATCGCCGAGGAAAGAAAAAGGTGCGAGGACGGAATATACGCCGTGACGGTTTTGTACGGCACGACCTTAAAAGCCGCCGTCGTGAGCGACGAAGCGGTTTTTTGCTTCGGCATAGGCGACGGAGACGTCGTTGCCGTCGGCGAGGAAAAAGTCGAGTGGTGTTTGCCGAGGAGCGAACAGTTTTCGACGGAGACGAGATCGCTTTGCTGTCGGTTTGAAAATGTGGACCGCTTTTTTTCGGCGCGCCTTATGCGACGCATAAACAAGTCGGCGCAAAAGGATTTTACCGAGGAGACGTTTGATTTTCGTATGCTTTTTGTTTCGACGGACGGACTGCGGAATTCCTTTTCCGACGACGAAAGTTTTTGTCGGAAACTGCGCGAAATCGCCGACGTATGCGGGAAAAAGGGGGTTGAATATTTTTCCAAAAAATCGCAAAGGTGGATTGAAAATCTGACGAAAAACAGCGTTTTTCGGGACGATATCGCTTTCGTATGCGCAATGAACGAATAAAAAAGCGTTTTGCCCTTTTCAAAAAGGACTTTTTATGGTAAAATGAAAAAAGGTTTTTCAAATAAGGAGGAAATCATGACGGATAATCAATACGTACTTTCTTTTGTGGAGAAGTATCGGCAGTTGTTTTGCCCGGACGAAGTCGTTTGGGTGAGCGACGATAAAGAACAACATAAACTTCTCGTCAGCGACGCGATCGCTTTGGGCGAGGTGCAAAAACTGAGCAACACGATGTATCCGGGGTGTCTGTACCACCGTACCGATCCGAACGACGTGGCGCGCGTAGAGGACAGAACCTTTATTTGCACGAGAAACGAAGAAGACGCCGGACCGACCAATCACTGGATGGATCCGCGCGAAGCGTATCGGAAACTCGACGCGATCGCCGACGGAGCGATGAAAGGAAGAACGATGTACGTTATTCCTTTTTCGATGGGAAAAATCGGCTCGCCGTTCGCAAAGTACGGTATCGAACTGACCGACAGCCTGTACGTCGTACTCAATATGAAAATCATGACGCGCGTGTCGGAAAAAGTGTACGATATGCTGGAAGGGACGGATAATTTCGTCAAAGGGATACATAGCAAAGTGACCTTGAACGCCGAGGACAGATATATCTGCCAATTCCCCGAGGACAATACGATTTATTCTCTCAACAGCGGATACGGCGGCAACGTGCTTTTGGGTAAAAAGTGCTTTGCTTTGCGTATCGCGTCCTATCAGGGGTGGAAAGAAGGCTGGATGGCGGAACACATGCTGATACTCGGCGTGCAAAGACCGGACGGCGACGTGAAATATATCTGCGCGGCTTTCCCGAGCGCATGCGGCAAAACCAACCTCGCCATGCTGATTCCGCCCAAAGTCTACGCCGATCAAGGGTACAAAGTGTGGACGGTCGGCGACGATATCGCCTGGATACGCAAGCGCGGCGGCAAATTCTATGCCGTCAACCCCGAAAACGGCTTTTTCGGCGTGGCGCCGGGAACGAACGCCGATTCCAACCCGAACGCACTTGCCACGACCAAGCGGAATACGATTTTTACCAACGTCGTTCTGGACTTGAAACGCAAAACGGTATGGTGGGAAGGAATGAAGATCCCCGCGCCCGAAAAAGCGGAAGACTGGAAAGGAAACCGCTGGTACGAGGGTATGACGGACGAGAACGGACAGATTATTAAAGGCGCGCACCCGAACAGTCGGTTCACTGCCCCCGCCAAGAACTGCCCGTGTTTAAGCGACCAATTCGACGCGACGCGCGGCGTACCGATCAGCGCGATCATTTTCGGCGGCAGACGCGCGAAAGCGGCTCCGCTCGTTTACGAAGCGCGCGACTGGGACCACGGCGTGTTTATCGGTTCGGTCATGGCGAGCGAAACGACCGCCGCCGCTACGGGTAAAGTGGGCGTCGTACGTCACGATCCGATGGCGATGCTGCCTTTCTGCGGTTATAATATGAGCGACTATTTCCAACACTGGCTCGATATGGGCTTCCGTATGAAAAACGCGCCGAAAATCTTTAACGTCAACTGGTTCCGCACCGACGAGAACGGAAAATTCATTTGGCCCGGATACGGCGACAACCTGCGCGTGCTCGACTGGATTCTGCGCCGTTGCGAACGCACGGTGGACGCGGTGGAGACGCCGATCGGTTTCTTGCCGAAGCCCGAAGACATCAATCTCGAAGGGACGGACGTCACGCGCAAAGCGCTCGCTTCGATTTTGGACGTCGATAAAAAAACATGGCTTGACGAGGCGAAAGATATCGAAGAATTTTATAAGAAATTCGGCGATAAACTGCCCGAAAAACTGGCAAAACAACTGCGTATTCTCAAACGCAACCTGCGCGAATCGGAATAATAAGGGCTGTTTGACGGAAAAAAAAGACGGACCGCCATCGGTAAAAAAACCGACGACGGTCTTTTTTTATATGATACTTTACATTTTAATTGATTTAAGATATAATTATTATAAATTTTATAATAAGGGTAGTATATGGCAAAAATCGACTTTGATTTTTTAAGGGACTATATCGCTTCTTTCTGCGACGAATACGAGTATCCGCAGGAAGCGAAAGAGACTTTTTTGAACGCGTACGACGCTATCTGTGCCGATAAAGAACTTTCGGACGATTTTTTTAACGTGGTGCAAAAGTATGCCGACGGCAAAAAAATGATTCTTGCGTTGTATCTCTCGAAAGCGGGTAAAAAGACCGTTTGCGGCAGAATCGCGCAAAAACTCGGCATATCGGGATACACGATCGACTTTGTTCTCAGCCTTTGCTGGATTCCGTTTTTGGAAAAAAGATACGAAAAAAAAGGGATCGACAAGCAGGTTTTTCGCGACGGTATGATCGACTTTCGGTGCAAACTGTGGGAGTGTAAACGCGTGTACGACGTATGGGGCTCGTTTGTTGCCGATTGGTTTACCGGCTGGTTTTTGATGGCGCGGTTCGCATTCGGCAGATTGCAATATGAGCCGATACCGTGCCTGTGGTTTTCGGGCAGCCTGCAAAGCGAGGACGGCTCGAAGAAGTTTATCCCGTATTTCAAAAAGTTTTTGAATATGCATATCCCGTCGATGGGACCGCTTCGTCACGAAGACGTCGTCGAGTCGTACAAGCGGGCGTACGCGTTTTTCCGCAAGCGCGGGTACGGCAAAACGGTGGTTTTCCATACGAGCAGTTGGCTACTCAGTCCCGACCACGAAAAGATGTTCGACGAGGAGAGCAATATCGTCCGTTTTTTACGCGATTTCAGACGTTTTAACGTGCACGACGAAAAGAATAACGACGATTTTTGGCGGATATACAACAGACCGTACGACGCCGAAAAGCCCGATACTTCGGGCGAAAGCACGATGCAGGTCGGCTACGCGAAGATTATCGGCGGCGGCGGACATATCAAGCACGCTTCGGGCGTGTTTGCTTATGACGGAACAAAGTTTTATAAATAAAATCGGATTTTTACGCAAGGAGTTTGAAAAAAAGTGATAAAAGTAGCGATTATCGGATTGGGCGGTCGCGGCGGCATGTACGGGGATAATTTGCAGTCGAATCCCGAAGCGAAAATCGTCGCGGTATGCGATCCGAACGATAAATTGAGAGAAAAAAAGAAAGCCGAGTGGGGCGTCCCGGACGAAAACTCCTTTCGCAATGCGGACGATTTTTTTGCCCGTCAAAAATGCGCGGATGTCGTCCTGATTTGTTCGCCCGATCGGTTTCATTATCAACAGACAATGGCGGCGTTGAAGACGGGCTATCACGTTCAACTGGAAAAGCCGATAGCAAAGACGCTTGCCGAGGCTATGGAAATCGAGCGTTTCGCTCGGGAAAAGAACCTGACCGTGTTCGTGTGTTACGTCCTGCGATATTCGGCGTATTTCAAAAAGATAAAAGAAATCGTCGCAAGTGGCATAATCGGCGAGGTTAAACAGATCCAGCAGACGGAAAACGTCGATTACCGTCACTATTGCCGTTCTTACGTGCGCGGACAGTGGAAAAACGAAGACAGTTCTTCCTCCTATCTTGCGGCGAAGTGCTCGCACGATATGGACCTTCTTTGCTGGTATGCCGGGAGCAAGCCGAAATATGTTACTTCGTTTGCCGATTTGACCTTTTATACGGCTGAAAACAAACCGAGCGGGGCTACCGACACATGCGACGACTGCCCGTATGCCAAGAAAGGAGTCTGCCGCTACAACGCGTATAACACCTATTATTTGCAGGATAAGAAACAGCAGCGGAAAGACTTTTTCCGCTCCGAGAAGCAAAAAAAAGAGCGTTATGCAAAAATTCCGCCGGAACAGCGGGTATGCGTTTTTTCGGCGGGAAACGACGTGATGAATCGTCAGTCGGTGCAGATTTTGATGGAAAACGGCGTTCAATGCACGTTTACGACGAGTTCTTTCCACGAAAACGGCGGCAGAAACGTCTATATCCAAGGCACGAAAGGCGAACTGTATGCCGAACAGTACACGACGAAAATCAAGGTGTATACCGACGATAATAAAGTCAGGACGTATCGGCTCGGGTGCGCGATGAGAAAAAGCGGACACGCCGGCGGAGACAGAGGGACGGTGTTTACTTTCTGCGACCTAATGTCGGGCAAGGTAAAACCGAGCGACGTCTCGTGTATCGGACAGTCGATAGACAGTCAGATACTCTGCGAGTTTGCCGAATTGAGCCAGAAAAACGGCGGCGTCCTTATCGATATCGCGCAGGAACTGTCAAAGATGCAACAGGAGTAAAATCGATGGAAAATAAAGTATTTTTATCCGAGAAATTCGTCTCGGCAAAACAGGGGTTGAATACGATAACAAGGCACGTCCCGGCACCGTATATCAGAAAGACGTTCGACGCCAAAAAAGGCATAGCGCGTCTTACCGTGACGGCAACAGGCTTTTACCGCGCTTTTGTCAACGGCAAGGAAATAACGCGAAGCATCCTTGCGCCGTATATGACCAATCCCAATCACTATATGTTTTACGATACCTACGAAATAGAACTGGTCGACGGGAAGAACGCGGTCGGCTTTATTTTGGGTAACGGACTTGCCAACAGCCTCGATTATAACGTCTGGGCTTTTGAAAAAGCCTCGTTCAGAAGCGTGCCGAAAGTCGCTTTCGCGGTGGAAACGGGCGAAACGGTCGTGGAAGCGGACGGGGCGAAGACCTATCCGTCTCCCGTCACGTTCGACGATCTGCACGCGGGGGAATACTACGACAAACGCTTGGAGATAGCCGATTTTTCCTGTCCGTCCTACTGTGACGACGACTGGCAGGAAACGGTGGAAGCAAGCGCGCCGCAAGGGGAAAAGGTGCTTTCGACCGTTCCGCCGATCGTGACGGAAAAAGAATTGAAAGCCGTGTCCGTAAAACCGTGCGACGGCGGCTATGTGTACGACTTCGGGTATACTTCGGCGGGGAATATGCGCCTGAAATTGCATAACGCTACCGAGGGGCAAAAAGTAAGATACGTTCATACCGAAGTCACCAAAAACGGAAAACCGATTATCGATACTCTTGTTTGCGGCAGAATGAAAACGAATCAAACGTTTGAATACACGGCGAAAGGCTTGGAAGAAGAGGTTTACGAACCGTTCTTTACCTTTGTCGGCTGTCGGTACGTGTTCGTCACCGGCATTACCGAAGAGCAGGCGACGAAAGACTTGTTTACTTTCAAAATCATGCACGCCGCCGTTTCGGAGACAGGCTTTTTCCGTTGCAGCGATATAGTCGCCAATAAAATCGAAGGGATTGTCAAGAATTCCGACAAGTCGAATCTTTTTTACTATCCGACCGACTGTCCGCACCGTGAAAAGAACGGTTGGACGGGGGACGCGTCCCTGTCGTGCGAACACTATCTCGCCAATTTCGACGTAAGAAAGAATTTTGAAACGTGGCTGATGCTGGTGCGGAAAGCGCAGCGCGCCGACGGCGCTTTGCCGGGAATCGTACCCACCGACACGTGGGGCTTCGTGTGGGGAAACGGACCTTGCTGGGACAAAGTCCTCATCGAATTACCCTATCAGATTTACCGCTTGTACGGCGATAAACGGGTAATAAACGACAATGCCGACTGTATTTATAAATATTTGAAATATACGCAGAAAAAGTTAAACCCGGAGGGGCTTGCCGACTTTGGGCTTGCCGGCGACTGGGTGCAACCGTATTGCCTCGCGCCGTTCCCGTACGCGCCGAGAAAGGTCACCAATACGTTGAGCCTGATCGATACATGCCAAAAAGCGCGGAAAATGTTTTTGGCGATCGGAGATACGGAAAAAGCCGATTTTTGCAAGAAATACGGCGAAAAACTGAAAGAAAGATTCCGTCGGGTTTTGGTTAATCCTCACACCTTGCGCGTACGCGGAAACTGTCAGACGTCGCAAGCGGGCGCGATTTTTTGCGGAATTTTTACCGAAGCGGAGAAAGCGAAAGCCGGCGCGGTGCTTGTCGGCATCATCAAGCGCGACGGATACACGCTGAACACCGGTTTTTACGGTACGCGCGTACTTTTGCACGCTCTCGATATGATCGGGCAGAACGAACTTGCCTACAAACTGATTACGCAGACGAACTACCCGTCCTACGGCTATATGATTTCGGTCGGTTCGACTTCGCTTTGGGAAACGTTCGAGAAAGTCGAAGTCGCGTCGAACGGAGATATTTACCGTCGCAATGTCTATCCGCACCCGTCGCAAGCGCCGAATTTTGTCAGAGCGATCCATTTTGCATGGATGCGTTTTTGCAACAAACTGAATCCGAAGCGTGAAATCGGGCGCGTATCGTCGCTCAATCACCACGCTTTCGGCGACGTCAGCAACTATTTCAAACGCGTCGTCTGCGGACTGCGCGTCAACGACTCCTGCACCGACGTGCAAAGAGTGGACGTAAAGCCCTTTTTCGTCAGCACCCTTTCCTTTGCCGAAGCGTCGAGGAAAGTTGACGGCGGCGTAATCTTTGTCCGTTGGACGCGGAAAAAAGGAAAAGTCGAACTGGTCTGCGACGTACCGCAAGGCTTGCACGGTTCGGTTTTTGCTCCGGAAGGGTACGCTTTCGAGAACGGCGCGACGGAAATGGAATTGAAGACGGGAAAATATATTTTTTGTAAGGAGTGATTATGAGACATCAACGTCAGATTCGTATGTGTTGGTTGAGAAAGGAGCCGGTTCCGGCTTATTTCCCCGAGGGATACACGGTGGAAAACTATAACAAAAGCGAGGAACACCGTCGGGCGTTTTATCGCTTATGGGAGGGTAAGGATGGTACCAAAGAGCAGGTTGACGCTTCGATGCGTTCGGCTTTCGAGACCTACCGCGACTGCATACCCGAAAAGGACATTTTCTTTGTCCGTTACGGCGGAGAACTGATCGGGACCATTACCGCCATATATCATCCGAAAGAAAACGCCGGATATGTCCATATGGTCGCTTTGCGGGAGGACTTCCGCGGCAAACATCTTGCCCGTCCTCTTAATTATATCGCGATGAAAAAGATCTACGAAGACGGCGGCTCGTATGCCTACTTGACGACGAACGACTGGCGAGAAAACGCGATTCGGGGCTACATACATGCTGGTTTCGTACCCCAAATGAACGCAATACTGCCACGCGAAAAGAAAAAAATCATCGACAGATGGAGAAAGATTTACGAAAAACTCGACTTGGGAGAACTCGTCATTTTGTCGAGAAAAAAGAGAAAGCCGATTTCTTTGGATAGGAACTGAAATGAAAGCGATAAAAATAGGCGTTGTGGGCGCAGGGCGCGGCAGTAGCATGATGCGATATTGCCTTAAAAACAAGGACGCCGTTCTGACGGCTATCTGCGACTGCTATCGACCGCTTTTGGAAGAAAGAAAAAAAGAATTCGGTAAAAAAGGGAAGAATATCGCCTATTTTACCGACTACGATGAGTTTTTGGAAAAAGCGGATATCGACGCCGTCGTGTTGGCAAACTACGCCAACGATCACGCGCCTTTCGCCGTCAAAGCGTTGAAAAAAGGCAAGCACGTACTCAGCGAGGTGTTGCCGTGCGAGACACTGAACGAGGCGGTCGAACTGGTTGACGCGGTGGAAGAGAGCGGCCTTGTCTACGACTATTCCGAAAATTATTGCTATTTCGGCGTTTCGCGGGAAATGAAACGTTTGTATCAAAAAGGCGTGCTCGGCAATTTTGAGTACGGCGAGGGAGAATACGTCCACAACTGCGAAGACTGCTGGGCGGATCTGACGCGCGCCGACAAGAATCACTGGCGCAACACAAAGAGCGCGTTTTTTTACTGTACGCATTCCGCCGGACCGATTATTCACAGCACCGGTCTGCGCCCCGTCAAGGTCAAAGGAATCGAGGGAAAGTACAGTGAAAAAATGAAGAATCTCGGCGCGGGCGGCGCGTCGATCGCCGTCGAGATGGTCACGCTCGAAAACGGCGGCATATTCAAGAGTATCCACGGCGGCGGACTTTGTTCGAGTTCGATCTGGTATTCTTTTTACGGTACGAAAGCCCATCTCGAATCGGCACGCGAGCCGTCGAGAACGGTTCGGGAAGCGGTCGGGAAAGTGTATATCGAACGAAAAGACGATTTTCGGTCGTATACGGTAAAAAACGACAGACGATCTTATTGTATGGGACACGGCGGATCGGATTGGTACACAATGAACAATTTTATCCGAAAAATAAACGGGCAGGAAGCCGACGCGATCGACGTATACGAAGCGCTCGATATGTATTTTGTCGGCTATTTCGGATTTTTGTCTGCGTTTGACGGTGGAAAAGAAAAAGAAATACCCGATTTTCGAGATAAAAGCGTGCGAGAAAAGTATCGGGGCGACACGACTTGTTGCACGCCGAAAAAGGCAGGCAAATCGGTTCAGCCGTCCAATACGCAAGGCGGTATGGATTGCCCGGCGGAGGCATACGAAAACATGAAAAAACAATTAGGGCGGACGAAAGACAAAAAGACTTCGCTTGTAACCATAGTGAAAAACTTTTTGAACCGTCGTAAGCCCTTATAAAATAAGGAGACAATATGGAAAAATTCAAACCGGTAAAAATCGGCGTTATGGGCGCCGGCCGCGGTAGCACGATGATGCGCTACTGTCTGACAAATCCCGACGCCGTGCTGACGGCTATCTGTGATCGGAGCGAAGAACTCTTGGCGCGGAAGAAAAAAGAATTCGGCAAAAAAGGAAAAGACATACAGTACTTTACCGACTTTGACGAGTTTCTGCAAAATGCCGACGTGGACGCCGTCGTACTGGCAAACTACGCCAACGACCACGCGCCGTACGCCATAAAATGTATGGAAGCGGGTAAACACGTGCTCAGCGAGGTATTGCCGGTGGAGACGCTGAAAGAAGCGGTCGAACTGTGCGAATGCGTCGAACGCACGGGCAAAACCTATGCGTACGCCGAAAACTATTGCTATTTTTCTTCCACGCGCGAAATGAAACGGTTGTTTGACAACGGCACGTTGGGAGAATTCGAGTACGGCGAAGGCGAATACGTCCACGATTGCCAACCCGGCTGGCAAGGCTTGACGCACGGGTGCGACGAAACGCACTGGCGTAACGTGATGAGCGCGTTTTACTATTGTACGCACTCCGCCGGTCCGCTTGTACATATGGTTCGCAAAAAAGGAATACGCCCGGTTAAGGTATCCGGAACGGAAGGTATGTATAACCAAAGAGCCAAAGATATGTGCGCTTGCGGCTCTTCTGTCGCAGTGGAAATGGTCACGCTGTCGAACGGGGGCGTCTTTAAGAGCGTCCACGGTTTGTCCCTTTCCGGCAACAATATCTGGTACAACGCATACGGCAGCAAAGGCAGAGCGGAATCGGCGCGCGAGTATGCCGGCTTTACGCTCAAACCGCCGCTGTACCGCTTGTACGTGAATTGCGACGCGGACGAAAACAACGCGTTTACCAAACGTCACGCCTATTTCCCGAAGATGGATTTGCGCGCGCGGAAATTCGGTCACAGCGGTTCCGACTGGTACATTATGCATAACTTCTGCAAAAAGATTAACGGGCTCGAAGCCGATACCGTAGACGTATACGAAGCGCTCGATATGTATTTTGTCGGTCACTTCGGTTACCTGTCCGCATTGGAAGGTAGAGTGATGGAGATACCCGATTTTTCCAAGAAAGAAGAACGGGAAAAGTATCGGAACGACACCCGTTGTCCCGATCCGAAAAAAGCGGGCGAGCAGTTGATCCCGGCGAACGGTCACGGCGTGACGGAGCACGACGAAGAGCGCAGAGCGTATCTACATAACAAGTGGAAAAATCCGCCGAAAGTCGGGTTTATCAAAGGTCGCGTTAAAGAGTTTATTAAGTATCTCAACAGAGGTCCGATTCACTGACAAAGGAGGAATGAATACATGTGTTTCAACGGGGGGAAAAAACTCGGATTATCCGCTTTGCGTAACTTGCCGTCCACGGGTTTTTTGCCGACGGCCGAGCAGGCGGAAAGGGCGACATGCTACAAGAGAGTCGTCATTTTCGGCGTGGACGGCGCGGGAGACTATTTTAATAAGTGCGACGTGCCGAATTTCCGACGTATATACGAATCCGGATCGGTGACGTATACCGCGCTCAGTCAGTTCCCGACGATCAGCGCGCAGAATTGGACGTCCGTTTTGCACGGCGTGCGGTATCAAACGCATCGGATTACGAACGAAATCGCGGCGGTTGTTCCTTATTCCAAAAATAAATATCCGTCCCTTTTCAAAGTATATTCACTGAGCCACCCGGAAGCGAAATTCGCTTCCGTCGTTAATTGGTTCCCGATCAACAGGGGTATCGTGGAAGTCGGCATAAAGGGAATGAAAAAAATAAACGCCGGCGCCGTGGTCAAAGGCGAAAAAACGACGGACAGGATCGACGAAACGGTCGTAAGCGAAGTCAAACGCTATATATCGGAAAACGATCCGACAATCCTGTTTACCCATTTTGACGGGCCCGATCATGCCGGTCACGCGCATGGGTACGGATCGAAAGAATACGAAAAAGCGGTGCAAAAAGCCGATACCTATCTCGGTGAGATATTCGACGCCTATCGGAAAAACGGTTGGGATAAAGACACCCTGTTTATCACCGTCAGCGATCACGGTCATGTGATTCCGAAAGATGAAAAAAGCGGCGGCGGTCACGGCGGTTGGACGGAAACGGAACGTAACGTCACGATTGCCGTTTCGGGCGGTTTGGGGGATATCATTCCCGGAAATATGGGCGCTTCCTCCACGCTTGACGTTGCGTCGATCGCTTTGTATGCCCTCGGAGAAACGCAACCTGATTCGTGGGAAAGCAGAGTGCCCGAAAACATTTTTAACACGTTAAAAAAATAAAAAAGGAGATAAAACTATGAAAGCATTTTTTCAGAATGTAGGCAAAGTGATAAAGGCGCACAAGATCGTTACTTGTCTTATCGCGCTTCTTATCGCGCTCGTGATCGTGTTTTCTTGTTTGGGTGCGCTTATCTTTAACCGCTATTCGGTCGGTACGGTACCCACAGACAGCGATTTGGCAGCCCTGAAAGCCAATAATCAGGTGTACAGCCGTGTGGTTATTTTTGGCGTCGACGGGGCGGGCGGCTACTTCGGTGACTGCGATACGCCGAGTTTCGACCGCATCTTCGAAGGCGGTTCCGTTACGTATAACGGGATGTCGCAGACGCCTACCGTATCCGCGCAGAACTGGGCGGCGATGCTCCACGGCGTGCGCTATCAGAAGCACGGTATCGATAACGAGAAAGCGGGCTCGCAGGATTATTCCAACAAGAAATATCCGTCCGTGTTCAAGGTGTACGACGATCGTCATCCGGGGACGACCTTTGCTTCCGTCTGTAACTGGGGGCCCATCAATAAGGGAATTGTCGAAAAGGACTTGAACGGTATGACTCGTATCAATGCCGGCGAGGATCTTGACGACGGCGAGGACGTGGACGCCGAGGTTAAAAACAAAGTCGTCGAATATGTCCAAACGAACGATCCGAAAATTCTGTTTATGCAATTCGACGGCGTCGATCACGCCGGGCACAGCCACGGATACGGCAGCAAAGAGTTTGAAGAAGAGGTGCAACACGTGGACGGTCTGATGGGTGAAATCTATGACGCCTATGTCGCAAACGGCTGGCAGAACGACACGCTGTTTATTTGCGTTTCCGATCACGGACATACAAAAATAGGCGGACACGGCGGCAATACGGTCACCGAACGTAATGTTACGGTAGCCGTAAACGGCGGTTTGGGTAATATTATTCCCGGTACACCCGGCAAGGTCGTCACGCAGGACATCGCCGCGATCGTCTTCTACGGACTCGGTGAAAAGCAACACGAGAACTGGGAATGCAAAGTCCCCTCGAATATGTTCAGCGGTTTGAACTAAACGTTTTTTATTTCGGAAACAATAAAAAACAAACGCTTTCGCCGTCGTGCGGAGGCGTTTTTTTATCTTAATTATTCTTGAAACGGCGGTATGCGTTCTTGACCGACATCATAGATTATGGTATAATCCGTATTTAGTTTTTATTCGGCTGAATAAGCAAAAAAAAGGGGGAAAAATGCTTGGTCTTTTGAAGTATCTTAAAAAGAAAGAATGGCTGTTTGCTTCGTTCGCGCTCGTTTTTATCGTACTGCAAGTCTGGCTCGACTTGAAGATGCCCGACTACATGAATACGATTACGCAGATAGCGCAAGGCGCGACGGGATATGCGGGCGCGGGCGGACAGGGAATGTCCGATATATGGCGAAACGGCGGTTTTATGCTTTTGTGCGCGCTCGGCAGTATGGCTTGCTCCGTCATCACGAGTTTTTTCGTCGTCAATATCGGAGCGAATTTTTCGGTGCGTCTGCGCGAAATGCTCTATTGCAAAGTTCAGAGTTTTTCCATGTCGGAGATAAACGGTTTTTCGACGGCTTCTTTGATTACGCGCTCGACCAATGACGTCCAGCAAGTGCAACTGATTATCACGATGGGTTTGCAAATGGTCATCAAAGCGCCGATAACCGCCGTATGGGCAATTTGCAAAATCGCCGGAAAACAGTGGCAGTGGTCGGTTGCGGTGGCTGTCGCCGTCGCGTTTCTTCTGATCGGTATGTTCGTCATTACTTCTCTTGTCATGGATAAATTCCGCAAGATGCAACGACTGACGGACGATCTGAACCGTGCCACGCGTGAAAATTTGACGGGTATACGCGTCATACGCGCGTACAATGCGGAGTCCTTTCAAAAATCGAAATTCGAGGCGGTCAACGACGAGTTTACCCGTACCAACCTGTTTACCGGCAGGATTATGGCGTTTCTCAACCCGGCGATGACGGCTGTCATGAACGGTATTTCCCTTGCCATTTATTGGATAGGCGCGGCGATCATCAACCGCGCTTCGCTGACCGAAGTGGGCGGTTTGTTCGGGGATATGGTCACTTTTATGTCGTACGGTATGCAGATTATCGCTTCGTTTATGATGCTTGCCATGATGTTTATGTTTGCGCCGCGCGCGCTTGTTTCGGCAAAGCGCGTCAACGAGGTTTTGCAAACGAAAGAGACGCTTGTCGAAGGTAAAGGCGTGGGCGAGACCGAACAAAAGGGGACGGTTTCGTTCAAAAACGTTTCGTTTCGCTATCCGGACGGACAATCGGACGTTTTGACGGATATTTCTTTCGATATAGGACGGGGCGAGACGACAGCCCTTATCGGCTCGACCGGGTGCGGCAAATCGACGGTCGTTCATCTCGCGGCGCGGTTTTATGACGTCACGGCAGGCGAAGTCATCGTCGACGGGCACAACGTGAAGGAATATACCAAAGAAGAATTGGCGAACAAAATCGGTTACGTTTCGCAAAAAGCCGTCCTTTTCAGCGGCGATATACGTTCCAATATTGATTTTGGGGATAACGACGCCGACGCCGAACGGGTGGCAAAAGCGATCGGGATTTCGCAAAGTACCGATTTTGTTTGCGAACAGCAGGGCGGTACGGAAGGACACGTCGCGCAGAACGGTTCCAACTTTTCGGGCGGTCAAAAACAGCGTTTGTCCATAGCCCGCGCGCTTGCGCGCGACGCCGAAATATATATCTTCGACGACACCTTTTCGGCGCTTGACTATAAGACGGACAAAAAACTGCGGGCGGCGTTGAAAGAAGAAATGAAAGACGCGACCTGTCTTATTGTCGCGCAAAGGATCGGTACGATTATCGACGCCGACGAAATCATTGTGCTTGACAACGGCCGTATCGTCGGGAAAGGTAAGCATGCGGAATTATTGAAAACCTGTCCTACCTATCTGGAAATCGCGCAAAGTCAGTTGAGCGAGGAGGAATTGTCTTATGCACGGGCGTAGAATGGCGGCACCCAATGTCGGTGCCAAGGATATGAAAAAAGCGATCGTCTCCCTTTTCGGGTATTGCAAAAAGTATTCGGCGATTATCGTCGTCGCGCTTTTGTGCGCGGTAGCGAGCGCCGTTTTGTCCGTCATCGGTCCCGATTATATTTCCGAACTGACGGCGACGATACAAGGGGGTATCTCCTTTGCCGGCGTCAATATCGATATGCAAAAAATCGCCGAAACGGCATGCACGCTCATCGGTATTTACGTGGCGAGTATGGTCATGCACTACGTGCAGTCCTTTATCATGAACACCGTCGCTTGCCGCGTCGGGCAAAAAATGCGTTCGGATATCGGCGCGAAAATAAACCGCATACCGCTCGGCTACTTCGATACCCATATTTACGGCGATACGCTTTCACGCGTTACCAACGACGTCGACAGCATTACGCAGTCGTTGAATATGAGTATCGGCACTCTCGTTTCGGCTGTGGTGACGCTTCTTAGTTGTATCATAATGATGTTTATTACCGAATGGAGAATGGCTTTTACGGCAATCGGGGCGTCCCTTATCGGTTTTATCTTCATGAGCCTTATTATGAGCAAATCGCAAAAGTATTTTTCCCTTCGGCAGGAAAGCCTCGCTTTGGTCAACGGGCACGTCGAAGAATACTATGCCGGACAAACCATCGTCCGCGCGTATAACGCCGAGAAAAAAAGCCTGACGGCTTTCCGCGAAAGCAATGAAAAACTCCGTCGGCACACCCTGCGCGCCGAATTCCTCGGCGGTTTGATGATGCCTCTTATGTCGTTTGTCGGCAACCTCGGTTACGTGGCGGTTTGCGTCGTCGGCGCGGCTCTTGCTTTCGACGGACAAATCGGCTTTGAAGTCGTCGTCGCTTTTATGATTTACGTGCGCCTCTTTACCTCGCCGCTCAGTCAGATCGGACAGGGCTTTTCGGGTTTGCAGGCGGCTGCCGCGGCAAGCGAACGCGTGTCGGAATTTTTGTCGGAAGCCGAACTTTCAGACGAATCGGGCAAGACGGCGTCTTTGCAAACGGTACAGGGAAACGTTCGGTTTGAAAATGTAAAATTCGGTTACAACCCGGATAAAACGATTATTCACGGCTTTTCCGCCGAAATAAAACAGGGACAAAAGGTCGCCATTGTCGGACCGACAGGCGCGGGGAAAACGACGATCGTCAACCTTTTGATGCGGTTTTACGAAACAAACGACGGCTCGATTACCGTAGACGGCGTTCCGCTTTCCGATATGACGCGTGAAAGCGTACATGATATTTTCGGTATGGTTTTGCAGGATACGTGGCTGTTTGAGGGGACTTTGCGTGAGAATCTGACGTACGGCAGGAAAGATGTAAGCGACGAATACCTTGCCGAGATCTGCGAAAAATGCGGTCTGACGCACTTCGTCAGGACGCTTCCAGACGGCTTCGATACGATGCTCGACGATACCGTCACGATTTCGGCAGGACAAAAACAACTGGTCACCATCGCAAGGGCTATGGTCGAAAACGCGCCGATTCTTATTTTGGACGAAGCGACTTCGTCGGTCGATACCCGTACCGAAATCAAAATACAGAAGGCGATGAATAAACTGACCGAGAACAGAACGAGTTTTGTCATCGCGCACCGCCTGTCCACGATCCGCGACGCCGACGTGATTTTATATATGCGCGACGGCGATATCAAAGAAACGGGTACGCATGACGAATTGATCGCGAAAAACGGCATGTACGCCGAACTGTATAACAGTCAATTCTTGACGGCATAACAAAGAATAAGGCTCCCGAATTTCTTTTTTCGGGAGCCTTTTTTTGATATTATACTATTATTTGAAAATTTCCAAATCTCTTTTTTGCAGTTTTTGCACAAGGAAAGTTTGTTCTTTTTCCCAAAGTTTGTAATAATATGCCGCTTTGTTTGTTTGGTGCAAAGTAAGGTAGTCGTAATAAATCGAGCGGTACAAAAGGCACATAAACGATTCGCCTTTTTTATCCTTGTAATTGACCGAGGCGACGGCGTAGGATTTTAGATAGTATGTCAAAGCCCGTTCGTATTCTTTCAATTCGTCGCAAATCGAACCGAGGGTAAAATAACTCTGCTCGAAGCACTTGCGATAGGGCATATCGGCGTGGAGTTCTTCTTGAAGCCGTGCCGATTCCAGTACGTGTGGGTATGCCGCCTTGTAGTCTTTCATAGAGTAGAGCAGTTCGCCGAGATTGCGGTTGATTCTTTCCTGTAAAGCCGGTTTTTTTTCGGAGCGCACCAGTTCGAGCGCGTTTTTCATGTGCATAAGGGCTTTTTCGTCGTCGTTTTTCTTGCGATACAGAATGCCGAGCGCCTCTTCTTCGAGGGCGATTTTGATTTTATGCGGTTTCTCGTCCTTTTGCAGATAGCGTAGGGCTTTTTTGCGATAACGCAGGGCTTTTTTATAGTTTTTTTCGATTTCAAAGCGCACGGCAAAGGAGTTCAGACAGGAAGCGATCGCTTCGGGACAGGGCGACTCTTTATTGATCGTGCAAAACTGTTTGTACGCTTTTTTTTGCCATTCCGTCCCGTCGCCGCCGAGTCCTACTTGGCACCTGCCGATCAGACTGTAACACTTGGCGAGAGCGATTTTGTTTTCCGTCGAGTTTTCCTTGATTCGGAGCGTTTCCGCTACATAGGTAAAACAACTTAAAGCGTTTTCGTACATGCCGATATCGAGGTATCCGATACCCATGGAAAAGAATTTTTTACTGTCAAGTAAGGTCGGGT
This sequence comes from Clostridia bacterium, assembly GCA_045601385.1. Lineage (GTDB taxonomy): Bacteria > Bacillota > Clostridia > Christensenellales > DTU072 > CAG-1782. Next base: position 71,687 of record JAZRZM010000009.1, read on the forward strand.
TATAAGCGTCCATAGGTTTCTCCTTTTTTTATCGGCGCAGATATCGAACGGTAAAGGCGACGGCGCGGTCAAACCAGCCGTCGGCTTCTTTTTTGTAAGCGAGCCCGATGCCGTGTCCACCGGTCGCAAATATTTCTTTTTTGCACGCAACGCCGTTTTTTGTCAGGGCGTCTTCGAGACATTCGGTGTTGTACGGCGGTACGCAGGCATCGTCCCGGCAGCACCATATATAGGTCGGCGGATAATCGCCGTCGATGTTTTTTTCGACGGAATATTTCTCTTTTAGGTCCCCGTCTTTGTCCGTAAGGGCTTCCATAGTGCCGTTATGCGTATTTTCTCCCATGGTAATGACGGGATAAGCGAGGATTTCCGCGGCGGGCTTCGGTACGTCGAAAGATGCGTATCCGACGTTCTTCGTCCCGAACGAGGCGGCAAGGTGTCCGCCTGCCGAAAAGCCGACGAGAGCGTATTTTTCGGCGGTAAAGCCAAAGCGCTCGCGGTTATCGAATACGTAGCGAATAAGGGCGGCGAGGTCTTCTTGCGGATTGGGCGCGTGGCTGTGCGGATAGACGCGGTAGTTAAGGACGAACGCGTTATAGTCCATTCGGTTGAGTTCTTCCGCAAAAGCCGTGCCCTCTTTTCGCGGACATATTTTGTGGTATCCTCCCCCGGGTACGATGATAAAGAGCGGCGCGTCCTTTTTCACGATAAACGAATAACCGAACGCGTCTTTTTTGCTCGCGTCTTTTGCTTTTTCGCTTTCCGAATAAAAAGAAAACTTTCTTTTGCGGTACAAAAAAGGAAAGAATTGACCGTTATAAAAATTTCCGATGCGTATTTGCATATTTTGTCTCCCCAAAAAACAAAATTCTTTTCTCAAATTATAACATATTCCGAATGTAAAAACAATATTTGCAAACAGTTTTTTGTTTGTCGCTTGCCAAAATACGTTTTTTGAATTATACTTGATAAAAAGGAGTGGAAAACATGAAGAAAAAGGTCAGAATACTATTTCAAGGCGATTCGATTACCGACGCCGGCAGAAACCGTTGGTCCAAAGAAAGCCTTGCCGGATACCCGAAAAAAACGGCGGCTATTCTTTGTGAAAGGTGCAAGGACGTCCGTTTTTCATTTTTTAACCGCGGTATCAGCGGCAATCGCGTCAAAGACCTTTTGGCGCGCTATAAAAAACATTTTGTCAAAATCAAGCCCGATATCGTCACCGTTATGATCGGTATCAACGACGTTTGGAGGGCGTTCGATCGGAACGATTATACTTCTTCCGAGACATACCGCGACCGCCTGACGCAACTTTTTTGCGACTTAAAAAGGGATACGAACGCAAAAATAATCGTTCTTTCTCCCTATCTTACGCCCGATAAAAAGCACGACGAAATGCGCGGAGAGGTCGATCGCTTTATTATGGTTTGCGAAAAAGTCGCCGCCGAGTACGCCGACGCTTATATCAATACCGATATTCCCATGAATATCGCGGCGAAGACGTACGGCGCGGACGCTGTCAGTAAGGACGGCGTTCACCCTGCCGAAGAAGGGCAAAAAGTGCTTGCCAAACTTCTTTCGGATAAAATCATCGAACTTCTGTAAAATTTGCTATGAAAGAAAGACACGTTTTGTTTTTTGATATGGACGGTACGATCCTGTACAAAATAAACCGTTTTCCCCGTGCCGTCAGAAAGGCGATCCGCCGTGCGCAGTCCGAGGGACACCTGGTTGTGCTCAACACCGGCAGACCGAAAGAAAATATCCCGCGATGCGTCCGTCGCGGCGTACATTGGGACGGTTTTATCTGTGGCGGCGGTTATGCCGAAATCCTCGGCGAAGTCGTTCAGGACGACCGCTTTTCGCAGGAAAACTTCGATAATATCGTCAAACTTGTAAAAAAATACAGAATACCGACGCGTTTTGACGGACACGGCGGTTCGATACCTATTTACCGCTCGTATCGTGGTCGCCGTTTGAAATCGATCTCGGAAATATACGATAAAAAAATGATCGACAGGACGTATAAGATACAAATGGGTATGATTTTGCCCGAGGAAGGGGAAAAAGAATTGTCGAAGTATTGTTCTTTGTTCCGCATGGGCAGTTATTACGACGTTTTTGTTCCGAACCGCACCAAGGCGACGGGCATGCGTTTAATTTGCGAAAAAGTCGGCGTCGATCCGAAAAACACGATGGCGTTCGGCGATAACGCGAACGACGTGCCGATGTGCGCTTTTGCCGGCGTTTCCGTAGCGATGAAACGCTCCAAGCCTGCTTTGATCGCCGCCGCTACCTACCACGCCGAGTCAAGATACCTCGGCGTAAAAGAGGGCTTGGAAAAGTTTTTGTTCGATTGATTCTTGTAAAAGAAACTAAATACCGCATAAAAAAACGGACTTGCGATAAGCCCGTTTTTGTTTTGATTATGCGACGTTTTTTTACAAAAAGTATACGCCCGTGCCACGTCCCATCGAATTGCCGGCTTTGATGTACTTGTTATATTCTTCCTGCAATTTGTTTTCGATGAAGAGGTCTTCTTTGTCGTCTTTTTTGTAAAAACGGTTGAATATGCACCAATAATCGGGATTATTGCGGCATTTTTCTTCTTTGACAAGGATAAACAGATCCATAATGGTGACGATCGGATCGTCGCTTTTCAAAAAGTCGCGGTGGACGGGATAGAGCATCCAGGAAGTGAGCATGAAGCACACTTTGTCGCCGAGTTGATCACGGAAGAACTCCTTTGCCTGCGCGAAGGAGTCGAGCCACTCTTCTTTGCTCGGCATATCGACCGTCGGGGGATAGACGAAGAGGACTTTTTGTCCTTTGCTTATCTTTTTGCCGTTTTGCTCGAAAGCGATGGGACTTTTTCCCACTTCGTAGAGGATTCTGCCGAAACCGAAACGTTCCAGCGTAAATATTTTGCTGAAAGAGGGCGCGTCGAACGTACCCCATACGCCGTACACGCGGTAGGCTTCGTAGAGTTTGCTACGGAGATAATCGACCGTGTCGAGAAACAGTTTTTCGGAATAGCCTTTTTGATCGTATTTTTCTTTCAGGTGGGGCAATAAGCAATAATAAAAAGTCATCGCCAGCGGAATGTTACTGATTTCCAGTTTTTTTGCGACCGAATTCGTGGTGGAAAAATACACTTTCGGAGAAGTCGCTTTTGCGAAGTCAACCGGTTTGTCCATATAGTAATCGTCTACGGGACAAAGAAAGCGGTGGCAGTTTTGTTCGTTTCCGCGAAGCGCGTCCATCGTTTGCAAAAGTGAAGTCTCCGCGTTGTTCGGATAATGATTATTTTCGCAGAACTTTTTGATTTCCGCTTTCAAAGCGTCCGCAGATACGGACAGAGGTCTTAATTCTTTTTGTTTTTTTGCCATGATTACACTTCCTTGCAAATAAAATTTTTATGCGACGGTTTCCGCCGTTTCGGCGCCCCCCGTTTGGGTGTTTTGGTCTTGTTGCGCATTCTTTTCGTCTGCGCGACGTTGCAGTTCTTCGATGATCTCACGATGCTTCGTTTCGTTCATATCGTAGAAGAAATAAGGTAAGGTTTCCAGCACCTTGGCGATGCTCATTAAAATAATCGTCCATAAAAAGACGTCGTTTCTTACGTCGTCGAAATAGAGGACGTTCCAGTCCGAAGAAAAACCGAGATATGCGTAGACGGCGGGGACAATCAGGGCGATGACGCGGACAAGGGGACTGGTGAATACGCCGAAGATATTGGCGCAACTTTCCAGACGTTCGCCCGATATATATTGTTGATAGTCCCATATTTCCGGCAGCATGACTTCGTTTGCCATGCAGGCGAAGATATTGAAGAAGTTGACCGAGCCGAGCCCGATAAAAAGGATAACGATACTGTTGGTGTATACGCCGAGTATCTGAATGCCGAAAGAAATCAGTTGTAAAAAACTCGTCGAGATATAGGTACGCTTGATTCCGAACTTTTTGATAGCCCACGGCACGAAAGGCAGACCGACGGTGGCAAAGCACCCCGACAGCCCCGTCAATACGCCGAGGATGTAGTCCTGCCGCATAGCGTATACGACCATAACGTTCATGATCGTGATGACGCCCGAGGATACCGTCGCCAGCAAAGAACCGATGTTCTTGATCCAAAGATATTTGTTACGCAGTATCTGTTTGAAACCGCTGAAAATATTGATTTGTACGTTCGCTTCGTGTTTTTCTTCGACAATTACGCGCTCTTTTAATCCGAAAGCCTGAATAAGCGTCAGCGGCGTATACAAAAGAACGAACGCCGGGACGATGTATTGATAGGTGCGAATCGAGGACATACCGCCCGTGTACGCGGCAAAAATCGGCAGCAGTACCATCGTCAGTCCGCCGAACGCACCGCTGACAAACTGTTCCAGCGTGGCGAGTTTCGTTCGCTCTTGCGTGTTGGGCGTCATCAGATTACGGATGTTCGACTTCTGATCTTTGAACGTAACGAAGTTGTTATACAGGTGGAACAAAAGTTGCACAACCCAAAGTTTTTTGGTGTAATCCCAATTTTGCACGGGCAAGAACGCCATAAGGAGTAAAACGGCGATGGTCGGAAGCCACCCGACGATAACCCAGGGGCGGAACTTGCCGAACTTGGGGGCAAGCACGCGATAAACGAGCATCGGATAATAGATGCCGAATACCTTGCTCAAAAAGAAACAGCCGAGCAGTTGCGGAAAAGCATATATGATTTTGTCGGTATATTGCGGCGGTATAAAAAAACTTGCGATACCGAGCGCCGCCCATGCGGCACAAATGATATGGATGACCTTCATCGTCTTTTTCGGCGGATGACCGTAGTTGTCTTGTATGATCATCGTCAGCGGCGAAAACACGAGATTCAGTATCATATCGATGATACTGCAAATATAAATGTCCCTGAACGAAATCCCGTATACCGCGCCGACCAAAAAGCACGACGCCGAAAAGGAGATATAACTGAGCACGTTGCTGATGCCGACCGAGCCGGAGCCGCCGAGGCACAGATTGATGACTTCTTTATTGGGGACGGCGTTGCCTTCTTTCGGCTCTTTCCAGTGGTCTTTGAAATCGACGCATGCGCCGACGACTTTTGTTTTTATTTCTTTCGGGCTGATTTTTTTCATATCGGTTTACTCCTTATTCCGAAAGAAATTCGGGTTGTAACGCGCTGTTTTCATAAGCCGTCTTTCTCGGCTGCCAGTCTTTTGAATGCAAGACGTCGGGCGAGCAGTAGGCTTTGAATTCGGTAATAGAGGTCGATTGTGAGAAAAAGGCATAGTCGCCTACTTTTTTCAGCGACGCGGGCAAGATGAGCGAAGTCAGTGCGTCGCAGTAAGAAAAGGCGTCCCGACCGATCTCTTCCAGCCCGTCGTTCAGAACGAGCGTTTGCATGCCGGTACATTTGATGCAAGCGTAGTCCGATACTTTACGGACGTTTTGCGATAAAGTCAGCGATTTCAGATTGCCGCACATATAAAAAGCGTTTTCGGCGATTTCGACGACCGTGTCGGGTATGACAAAAGCCGTCTGTTCGCGCTTGTTCGGATAAGCGATAAGAACCGTCCCGTCTTTACTGTACAGCACGCCGTCAACCACCGAAAAATGCTCGTTCCCCTCGGCGACGGCAAAGGCGGTCAGATTGGGGATATTGCAAAAAGCGCGGCAGGAAATCCGCTCGACGTTTTTCCCGATCGTCAGTTTTTTCAGATTGTCGGAAGAGGCGAAAGCGAAAGGCAGTATCTCGACCACCTTTTCCCCGCCCACTTCGTCGGGAACGACAAATTCGTTCGACGTGCTGATGCCGTCGTATTCCGATAGTCCTTTCCCTCCTTCGACGTCTTTGTATTTGACCGTGTCTTCGGTGTTAAATACGTCGCAAGCGAGCAAAACGCCCGTTAAAACGACCGATAGAACAAGCAAAAATAAAATTTTCGGAAACTTCTTATAATACATAAAACAATTATAAAGAAAATATATAAAAAAGTCAATATATAAAAATGCGACCGATTTTTGCTTTCGTTTGTCGCAAAGAGCGCAAAGAAACGACGCGCCGTTTTCTTATCGGATGATCAGATAATCTATGCGCATATTTTGGGCGGCGGCGAGGTCGCTTTGCGAGCCCAAGGCGCAGACAAGGTGGCGGTTTGAATGGGCTTTTTCGACGTAAGAGGCGGTTATTTTTGATATGGCTTGCGCGGTGTTGTAGCCGACCTGTGAAGTGAGGGCGGCGGAAAATTTTGTTTTTACCGCGACGACGCAAGGAATATGGCGGTTGACGCGTTCGTGCATTATTTCGGCGGCGTTGACGGAAGAAAACATAAAAAAGTATTCGTCGTACGCAAGAAAAGAGCGCACCGCGTCAAACAGGAGCGCGCATTCCCGTTCGTCCGCGCCCTCGGGCACTTCGACAAAGAGGCGTTTGCCGTATTTCGCGACGGTTTTGGCGACCGTGGCGAGAGACATATCGCCGCATTGCCGCTTGCCGTCCACCGCGACGCTTATGCCGGCGTACTCTTTGGTTTTCAATGCGGTAGTCAGCGTTTGGTCGGTTACGGTTTCGAGAGAAATAATCTCACGCGTGGCGACGTAACTTTTATAGTCTCCGGAGACGATTTTGTTCGTCGTGACGTACGCCATACAAATCCACGCAAAACAAAGCGCGAAAACAAGAAGAATAGCCGTAACGCGTACGGCTATTCTCGCTTTCGGTGAAAGTTTTATTTTTTTCATGTTATTTCACACCGAACGAAGCCGTACCGAGTTGGTACACAGCGTCCGTGATGACGACGGTTTTTGCACTGTCGCCGACAAAAGCGTATCCGTCGGGTACCGCCGTGATTTTGACGGTATAGGAACCCGTTTTCGCTACTTTGGTTTCATAATAGCCGTTTGCGGCGGTCGTGCCGGTGGCGATTACGTTTCCGTTTTCGTCGACGATTTCATACGTCGCACCCGACAGGTGGTCGCATAGGCGTTCGTCCATTTCGCCGTTTTCGTTGCGGTCGAAGTAGACAAAACCGGCTATTTTCGCCGAGTCGTGCAGGTCGAGCATGACGTCGATAGGTTCGCTTTCCTGATAGTCGTTGGAGTAGTCGCCTTTTTGCAGGCGGCCGTTGTTACGGTAGGTCGAATAGAAAGACACGACGTAGTCGTCGTCTACCGTGTCGAGGGTGCCGTTGAAGTCGACGTTGTATTTGATACCGTTACGGGCAAACGAATTGACGTAAGGCATATTCATACAAAGGACGGGTTCTTTCAGTTCGGAACCGGGCGTAGCGAGCGCGGGCGCTTGGTCGTACAGCATAGCGTCCTTGCCGGTGTAATAATCGGAGAACCAAGACCAGCCGTAATTATGAAGGGCGTCCATCGGGTTGTCGAACAGAGGCGTGCAGGACAGTTCCATGTGCGCGTAAACGATATTGTTGATAAAGTTCCAATAAGCGGCGGTCAGTTTTTCGTCGAACGTGGGGAAAGTCGCGGGATAAGCGACGGTACGGGAGATACGGAACATACGAACGCTGATACCGAGTTCGCGCGCGGCGAGAGCCGTTTTGTACATGACGTTCGGGATATTGCCGTCGTATATATTTTCGTTGTTGGGCGTATCTTCGCCACCGAGCCACGGCACGCAGCCACCCCATTCGCTTGCCGAGACAAACGGGTCGAGCATAGTCACTTTATCGGGGAGCATATATGCCGGAATCAGTTGATTTTTGAAAGAATACGTAAGCAGACTGGTCAGAGCCATCGTCAGGTTGCCGCCGTAAGAGTGTCCGAAAATCTGAATTTCCGAGCCGCTGTAATCGGGGAAGGCGCTCATCAGGTCGTAATAGTACGCGCCGAACATTTCGGCGACGTTGTGGTTGGGCAGGTCGTCGTAAACCCAGTGTTCGTTTTCGTCGTCGTCTTCCCATTTCCAACGGGAACCGGTGCGTACGACGCCGTTTTCTTCCCACGTATAGTCCTGTTGAAGCCAAACGCTGTTGGAAATACGGACGACGTTGCCGTTATCTTCGTCGGCGTACGCGCCCCAAATGAAAGCGAGCACGTTATAACCGTCGGCATAATACAATTCGGGATCGTCGGCAAACGCGCCCCAACCCATACCGTGGACGGAAATCATAACCTTTTTGGTGGGATCAAAAAGGTTTTTGCCTTCTTCGGTGTCGGTGCGGACATAGTCGCGATCGGTACCCGATGCCGGATCGTAAATGTACAGACCGAGCCGTTCGAGCATGTGTTCGGGAAAAACGATATCGTCAAGGGTGACGAACTTCGTCATCGTCTTGTCCTCTTCCGAAAAATAACAGCCGACGTCGGCGAGCGTTTTTCCGACGCGCGTTTCTTCGGCGGGTTCGTCTTTGTGGAAAAGATTATCGATAAAATCGCATCCGATAAGACCGAGCGTCATGACGGCGCAGAGGCAGACTGCCGTCACTGTTAAAAGCAGTTTCGTTTTCTTCATAAATGTTTCTCCTTAACTTTATACAAATATTGTATCATATTTTTTTTTCGATATCAACTTTCGTCGGCGCAAATAAATGTGCTATCGGACGCGCGGAGTGGCATAAGTGCGTTTATTTTTTGCGAAAACGGAGCGTAGACGTACTGACGTACGTTAGTCGACGTTTTCACAAAAGCCGACGAAAACTTTAATGTAGAATCCGCTTTCTTCTTTTTGCATTACGCATTATGTCTCATAACCTTTCTTTCCGTTTTCGTCGGCGTAAATAAATGTGCTTAGGACGCTCCTGCTTTATGCTACGGCGACGTTATACGAGACGGCAAGAGAAATCGTATAGGTAACGGACGCGATATTGACGCGGTCGGTTATCGTCGCGATAATCGCGGTCGAACCGGAGTTCTGCGCGGTAACGAGTCCGCTCGCATTAACGGCGGCGCAGGCGACGGAACTGCTTTGATAAGCGATCGACGTCGGCGCGTAGGCTTCGCCGTCCTTTTCAAAAGAAAGGGTATTGCGCGTCGTCGAACCGCGTGAAAGGACGACGGACGGATTCTCGAAGAAGGCGTAGATAAAGGTCGCGCCGTCGAGGGCGTCGTTGCCCGCTCCGAACCGTGCTATGTCGTACGAGTCGCTGCCGACAATATATACGTAAAGAAGAGCGTCACAGCCCGAAAGAGCGTTTGCACCGACCGAGGTTACGCCGGACGACATACCGAGGAGTCGCAGATTTTCGCATCCGAAAAATGCCGATTGTCCGATCGTTTTTATGCTTGCGGGCAGGCTGACTACGGTCAGTTTAGCACAACCGTAGAACGCGCCTTCGGGCAGGGCGGTAAGACCGGTCGAGAAGGTCGCTTCTTCCAGAGCCGACGCGTTTTGGAAAGCGTACGAGCCAAGAGAAGTCAGCGTCGAGGGGAAAGCCACTCTCGTGACGGACGACTCGGCAAAAGCGTGTGTGTCGACGGACGTAAGCGTGGACGGCAGTTCGAGCAGACGAATCGAAGCGCGCATAAAGGCGTACGCGCCGATTTTCGTAATGCCGGCGGCAAGAGATACCGAGGTCACGTAGGGGGCGTCCTTGGCAAGTTGGGTATACGTAAGGTATGCCGGGACAGTGGCAAGCGCGTCGAATCCGAACGCGATGCCGCTTTGTTTATCGCCCGAGCGGAAAAAGATCTCCGAGGAAGCGTTCAGCGTGATAAAGGCTTTCCAGGTTACCTTTTTCAGAGAAGTAAGGTACCCGAACGCTTTTGTCCCGATACTTGCCGAAGTAAAGGACGGCACCGACAGTTCGGTGACGGCGGTACAACCGTAAAAGGCTTTTGTGCCGATCGACGTCAAAGACGACGGCAGGGTGACATACGTAAGCGCGACGCAGTCGGAGAACGCGCCCGTACCGACGGTCTTTACTTTCGATCCGAACGTGACGACGGATAGATCCGCGCAGGAAAGGAAGGCGTAGTCGCCGACGGTGACGAGGTTCGACGGCAAGGAGATTTCGGGCAGAGACGACATAGCGAAAGCGTATTTTCCGATAGAGGTCTGCGCCGAGCCGAACGTGACGCGCGACAGATTTTCGCACTGATAAAAGGCGTAGTCCGATACCGCGGCGACATTGTTTGAGAAAGTGATGTTTTTCAGAACGTAGTTTTTGGCGAAAGCGTATTTGTAGAGCGAATAGGTCGGATGGACTCTGTTGTATTCGCTCGGCATAACCGCGCTGCTTTCCTGCCCGATATAGCCGAGCAGATAGTATTCGCCGCCGACGTACATAAGCAGGAATTTTTTGTCGATTTCGTCGTCGAACTTCAATTCCGAAGCGTCCGTCGTGACGATACGCAAAGCGTATTTTGCCACGCTTCCGTAGTTGTTTTGTCCCATATTGAGCACGACCGAACTTATGTTGCGGACTTCGACGAGTTTTTCGCAACCGACAAAGCAGTCCTCTTCGATTTCGCGTTTTCTTATTTTGCGGTACACTTTTTCGCCGTCGAAAGTATACGTCACCGAATTGACCGTCAGCGTGTGCGCCGCATGATTGATCGAGCCGACGTTTTTGAGAATCGTTCCGTCGTTTTCGTAAAAGTATTCGATTCCGCCGAGCGTGATTTTTTGCAGTCCTTCGTCGATGACGCCGGCGTTCTGCAAGTTTTCGTCATACAGCATTCCGCCGTTGTACGAATAGTTGTTTTCGTTCAGAACGATCGATTTTTCGACGGTATTGACCGAGCCGACCGCCGTTTTTATTTCGGTGCCGGACAGATAATAATCGACGTCGGAGACAGAAAAACGGTTTTCCGCCAAGAAAATATCGCCGACGTACATATCGGTATAGATGCCCGTTTCGTCGCCGCTTTGACCGTACGAATAAGTAACGCTTCCTACGGTGAAACTCTTTTCGGCGACGTCGATGGCGCCGTGTTCGCGGTCGATATAGATTCCGCCGTCTTTCAGATAGTATTCTTCGTCGGCTGTGAGGATATCGTTATCGACGTCGATAAACGCGCCGTCTACGACGTAGTCGTGCGTTTTAGAAACGGACGAGTAGACTTTGTTTTGGTTGAAATACAGTTTCGTTTCGTCGATAAAGACGACGCCCGATTTCGGGGAAACGGTGATTTCGTCGGCGAGCGTGGCAAGGTCGCTCGACGTGTACACTTCGCCGCTTTCGTTGTAATAGTAGTAGGTCGAATAGACGCTGTACGTGTTGTTTTTTAGGCTGATCCGAACGCTCGACAAAATGTTTTTGAAATCCCTGTCGGCGTAAACGTAGCCGAATTTGTCGAAGTAATAAACGCTTCCGACGCTGACTTTAACCGTCCCTTCCTGCGAAACGACGGCGCCGTTTACCTTGCTTATTTCGTTCATTTTGCGGTCGGTAAATACTTCGTATTTATCGTTATAATAATAGGTCGCGAAAGGCACGTTGTACGCGCCGTCCGTCGTCGATACGCTCATACCGGCAATAAGGCTTGTTTTGCCGCTGTCCGAGTATACTTTTCCGGCGTCGTCGAAGTAGTACGTCGTACCGCCGTGCGTAAAGGAGTACCCGGTGCGGTTAAACGAGTTTGTCGTCAGAGCGTGCTTGTCCTGGTCGGCGTAGACGAGATCGTTCGTATAGTAAAAACGGTCGTAAACGGTGCAAGTCTTTGCCGTCGTGTCGAACGAAACGTGTTTTTCCTGCGTCGTCAGGGCGTTCGACGTGTAAACGGTTCCGTCCGTCACGTAAGAAAGCGAACGCATGGTCGGGAAGACGAAGTAGCCGTTCGAGCGGCACACGTATGCGCCCGCGTATTCGTCGGACATCGCCGGGTCTGTATAAACGGGCGCTTTGGCAAGCGCGCTGTTGAAGTAGTACGTCGTGCCGTTCATCATAAGGGTGGACGGCGTGGCGATCACGTTTATTTTGTATTTGTCGGCGTCGAGCAGCGCGTCGGGCGTTTTTGCATAACTTGTATATACGTTGTTGCCGTTGAAGAAATAAACGACGTTGATCGGGAGAGTGGCGTCGCGCGCGATACCCATGTTTTCCACGGGAGAACCCGTCAGCGCTTCGTTCGTATAGTATTTTCCGTCCTGTCCCGCGAAGTAGCGCGTCGTATGGACGGAATAGGTCATCTCGTTTACGTCGATTTCGGTGCCGCCGACGCGGTTTGTCAAAGCGGCGTCACGGTAGACAAAGCCGTTATCGGTGTAATAATAAGTGACGTCCGTCGGGAAAGCGATCGTTTTCAGTGTCGTATTGATGCCCGACGAAGAGTCGATACGCGTCGTCGTGCCGTACGAATAGATATAACCGTTCGTCGCGTCGTAAGAATAACTGTTTCCGTTCAGAATGAAAACGCGGTTGGTCAGGTCGATAGAGGCGTCTTCGACGGGTTTGTATTTCGTTTGGTCGTAATAGATTTTTCCGTCGGCGCCGTAATAATACAGAGGATGTTCGGTAATCGTCAGCGTCTTGGATACGCGCATACCGTCGATAAGGGCGGTTTTTGCCGAATCGGAATAAACTTTTCCGTCGCCGTCGTAATAATACGTTTTGCCGAGCACGTTAAACGACGTGGAAATCGCGTTCATCAGACTGCCCGAGTAGTTGTTTCTTCTTTCGCTGTCGGCAAACATACTGCCCGTACTGTCAAAGTAATAAGATAACGCTTCGGGCAGGTAAACGCTTTTTACTTTCTTGAAGTCGTCGTTAAAGTCGATATACGCGCCGACCAAGGGCTTTTCGCCGATAAAGACGGCGCATTTTTCGCCGTAATAGTAGGTCGTGCCGTCGATTGCGTAGGAATTATCGGCTTCGCTAACGGAAGCGTTTTCGACGACGAGCGTTTTCGTCGAATTACCGTAAACGGTCGCGCCGTCGTAATAATAGGTGTACATCATCGGCATAACGATCGATTTTGCCGACGTATCGATGGACGCGCCGACATAGGGAGACTGATTTTCCCGATCGAAGTAGACTGCCGAGCCGTTATAGTAATACGACGCCCCGCCGGGTACGACGATGAAAGACCGCGAAGCGGTGTTGATGCTCGTGTTCAGAATTCTGTTGTGCAGACCGACGTCGGAATAAATGGCTCCGGCGGTGTTGTAATAGTAAGTAACGGTCCCGGCATAGGTAAATTTCTTTTCGGACGGATCGAAACAGACGTCTTCGACCTGAACCGTTTTTTCCGCGTTTGCGAATACGGCGCGTTTGTTTTTATCGAAAGTGTAGACCTTTTGTCCGATTTCGATGACGCCGTCCGTTACCGATATCGAAGAGGCGGGGAGGGCGTAAGGCGAATCGAGCGAGGGATCGGCGTACAAAGTACCGTCGTCGTAATAATAATCGACGTCGTTTAAGGTGAACGTGAGGTCGCTCTTGTTGATCGTGCCCACGTTGTCCGGTCCGTAAATCGTGCCGCTGTCGCCGTAATAATAGGTCGTACTGCCGAGCGTAAGGCTTCGCGCGGATACGTCGATCGTGCCCTCATTACCGTTCAGTCCGCTGCCGAGGAGAACGGTAACAAGGTTAATGCAGTTCCGAAAAGCGCCCACGCCGAGAGAGGCGACGGCGTTACCGACGGTCAAAGAATACATAAGGTAACACTCGGCAAAGGCGTATTCGCCGACCGTTTTCGTGCCGCCCGGCAGGACCGTTTCGATAAGCCCCGTATGGAAAAAGGCGTAACGGGGGATCTCTTTGAGGGCGGAAGAAAATTCTACCGAGCGCAGACCGGTGCAATTATAGAAAGCGTATTCGCCGACCGAACGCAGTTCTCCGCCGACGGTAAGGGCGGTCGAAGAGCAGTTGAAGAAAGCGTATTTTCCGACGTTTTCGACCGAAGAAGAAAGAGTAACCGTTTGCAAAGAAGAACATTCGTAGAAAGCGTATTCGGGTATGGCGTCGCAGGAAATGACGTTGACGGCGGTAAGGGACGGGGGAAGAACGAGCGCGTTTTGCTCATAACCGTCCGCGCCGAACAAGAACCCGAGATAGCCTTCTTCGTTTTTCGATTTGCCGACGACGGGCAAGGTAAGATCGACCAGTTTCGTGCAGGTGTCCAGAAGATGCGCGCCCATTGTGCGCACGCTGTCGGGGAAGGTCAGCGAAGTGAGATCGACGCATTTTTCAAAGGCTTTGTCGGCGATTACCACGGTGTTTGCCTGTACCGACAGTTTCGTCACAGCCGTTTCTTTCGTCGGAGCGACTTCGATCAGATAGTATTTTTCGCCGTCATCGTCCCTTGTGGGCAGGTATAACGAGACGTTGTTCCAGTTCTTTTTATCGTTGTAAAAAGCGGTGTTATAAAAAGCCTTTTCGCCGACAGAACGGACGGAAAGGGACATATCGATCGTTTCGAGGGTGGCGCAGTCGGCAAAGGCGTTCTTTCCGATGGATTCGACGGAGGACGGAATGACCAGGTTTACCATTTGCGGATAGTAAGAACTCATCGCGAAAGCGAAGTCTCCGACGGCGTAGGAAGTCACTTTTTTGCCGTTACAATCAAACGTAAGGGGGAGAGAAATCTCCGTCCGCGACGTCTGTTTGTAGCCGATAAGATAACCTTTTTCGTCGTAGTAAGCATAGACAAAGTCGTCGTCCGAGTCGATCACGGTCGGCGCGGAAAAATCGTCGGTATGTACGACGGTGGCGGAAAAATCGGCGGAGCCGTCGTTGGGACGGTACACTTCGAAGATATGGGTGTTTTTCAGAATATCGTTTTCTTCCGAAACGCCGCCCCGATAGGAGAACGAACGCAGTTGAGCGCAGTTTTCAAACGCGCCGTCGCCGACGTAAGTCAAACCGGCGGGAAGTGCGACCGAAAGGAGCAGGGGACAGTCGGAAAACGCGAACGCGCCGATCTCGGACAGGTTCGACGCGGACGAAAAATCAACGTCCCGAACGGCGAGACAGGAGCGAAAAGCCTCTCTTCCTATGTGCGTCAATTCGGCGCAGAGGGTGACGGAGGTCATCCCGAGGCAGGCGCGACAGGCGTCGTTTGCGATCAGTCTCGTTCCGTTTCGTAAAGTAAGCGCGCCTTCGAAGGTCGGCTTGACTTTCAGAAGGACGTCGCCTGCGTAAATCGCGTCGCCCGGAGCCGATTGCAAAAACGCCGTTTCTTCAAAAGCGTTTTTACCGATATCGGTCAGGACGGTCGCGCTCGTCATGTCGACGTCCGCAAGAGAGGAGCAACCGTAAAAGGCGAAAGATCCGATCGTTTTGACCGAAGCGGGAATGACGACGGAACTGACGTCGGTATGTAAAAAGGCGTATTCGCCGATATTTTTCAGAGAAGAGGGCAAAGAAAGAGCCCCGCCGAGGGCGGAATCGGCAAAGGCATAGCCGCCGATATAGGTCGCTGCGGACGGCAGCGTAACCGTCGTAAGGGCGGCGCAGTTTTCAAAGACGCTTTCTTCGACGCTACCGAGAGCCGTTCCGTTCAGATAAGCCGTTTCCAAAGAAACGTCGCCCTGGAAGGCGTTGCGACGGAGCGTGGTCAGGTTGGTCAGAAGAGAAAAGTCGATTTCGGTAAGATTGACGCACCCGGCAAAAGCCGCGATGCCGACAGAAACCGTTTCGACAGGCAAAATAAGGTTGCACAGGCTCGGGCAGTTATTGAAAGCGTAATTGCCGATCGCGGTAATCGAAGACGGCAGGTACGCTCCGGAAACGGGCGTTTCGTCATTGTAGAGTCTGACGTCGGAAAGGAGAGCGCACCCGGCGAAAAGGAAATCGCCGACGGACGTTATTTCGTCGGCAAGGAAGACGTGCGCGATCGCCGTCTGATAAGAAGCCCACGGCACGCTTGACGCGGAGGCATAGTTCTTCGTCTTGCCCGTCCCTTTGACGACGAGGTCGTATTTATCCTCGTTGTCGAACAAATAGGCGTTTATTTCGTCGCGGTTTTTGTCGGCGGAAATATCCCAGGTGCGTCTGACCGAACCGGTATCGACGTTTCCGCATTCTTTGCAAATGTGGTTCTTATATTCGTGGCTGTGCGCGGTCGCGACGATGCGCGCCGTTTTTTGTCGGCTGACAAGTCCGCAGAAACGGCATTCGTAATAATTATATTGATCGGTAAGGCAGGTCGCCGGCGAAGCCACCACGTCCGAAACGACGGTAAAGAGGTGCGCGCCCGTCGCCGTGTCGGGGACGGTTACCGTTTTTGACGTGTCGACCATACCGCACGTTTTGCATCGGGCGTATTCGACGCGGTCGTCTACGCAGGTGGCGTCGCTTGCCACAAAACCGCTCGGCTCGGAAAAGTCGTGCAGATTCGTCGCCGTCCCTTCCACTTCGTATACGAGGTTAATATCGTTGCTGGGCAGTCCGCAGTCGGCGCAAACGAGATAATAGATGTCGTTGTGACCGCAGTCGGCGGCTTTGCACAGGTGTTCTTTGTTTTTGACGGTAAACCGATGCGGAAGACGGGAATCCGGCACGACGAACGTCTTTGTCGCGGAGCGGAACACCGCGCCGCAGACGACGCACGCGCAGTAGTCCTCCCGATCGGAAGTGCAGGTGGCTTGCTTGGCTGTAATACCGCTGTCGGCGGTGTAAAGATGCTCTCCGTTTGCGGTGTCGGGGACTTCGTAAACGTCTTTTTCGTCGCGGCTTACTTCGTGACAAACGGCGCAGGAGTGATAGCGCAGTTCGTTTTCAGTGCAGATTGCCGGACGGAAAACGGAGTCGCTTTCCGCCGAAAAGTTATGTCCGACAGCCCGTATGACTTTCCCTTCGATAAGAACTTCGCGGCAGTCGAGACAGATTTTGTCTCCCGTATAGCCGTCTTCGGTACAGGTCGGGGCAAGATATCTTGTAAGAGCCGTCGCCTTGTGCTCGCACGTCGGGCGGATTTCTCCGCCGGGCGTTTGTTCTTCCCCTTTTTCCGTCATATCGGTCAGTACGGAAAACGAATCGCCTTCGAGGGCGACGTACAGCGTGTCGGGAGAGGACAAAAGGACGTTATCTTCTTCGGTGACGCTGAGAATCACGTTTTTATCGGTGCCGGTGTAAGAGCCTTTGCGGTAGTGCGTGTTCCGCTCGTCGTCGAGATAAATGTGCATAAACGTGCCGCCTTGCAGTTGCAGCGTGCCGTTTGTCGGAGAAAAATACGTACCGTCTTCACGTACGGTTTGCTCGGGCGGCGTATCCTCGTTTGTGCACGATGAAAAAATCGGCAAACAGACCGCCAAAACGATGCAAACAAAAAGTATTATTTTCTTTTTCATAGTTTATCTCCGAGCGCGCATGTCGCGCAAATAATATCTCGTATAAATTATATAATATAGACATTATAAAGTCAATACCGAAAAACGCGCCCCGAAGACGGGACGCGTTTGCGTGGGGAAAAGCGGTTACGTTTTCGTTTTTACGCTCCGTATGCGCTTTTTCGGCGTGTAAAAAGGATAATTTTACCTTAAAAAACCGAATTTACTTTGACTTTGGTGCGGGCGAGAGAGATTTCGTCGACGGTGCGGTCCTGTAATTCACGAATGGGGTTTGCCGCGATTTCCGAGCGGTAATCGGTGCCGAATTTATCGATATGACGGTCGATGACGATATGGCTGGGCACTTTGCTGCCGTCGCCGCAGAGCATACCTTGGTAGGTGAAGAAATCGGCTCCGTCTTTCAGAGAAGAAATATCGGTGTAGTCCTCCCAAAAAGCGGTTTCGCGGACGGTGTTTTGCAGGACGTTGCGGATATATTCTTTACGCGGCTTGAAAGAAAGCAACTCGGGGAATTCGCCGCCGGGGATGACCTGTTGCCATTCGACGCCGCCTTTTTCGCGCAGGGTGTCCTTGGCAAAGTGCAGGTGCGCTATTTCGATGACGAGGTGATCCTGCCATATTTTTTTGATATAAGGATCGGTTTCGTCCATATAAGCCGAATAGTACAGATAGCACTCGGTGTATTCGTGCATGAGCCACTGCTTGTACCAGTCGGCGGAGGAGTCGGCAAGAGAGCCGTAGCGCGTGACGTGGTCTTCTTCGATCAGAGCGATTTCCGAGTAAAGTTCGCGCCCGAGGTCGGACAGGTAGAAAGCCGATTGATTCATATAGTAGTTCATCGTTTGCTGTTCGGCGGCGGTCAGGATACAAACGCCGAGTTTGGACGAAAGGTCGGCGGAACTTTTTTGCGGACGGCACACTTTGTCGAACGGGTGACGGTGTTCGCTTATGGTAGGTCTCCCGGGCATGATTTCCGTATAGCCGCCGACGAGTTTTTCGGCGGGAACGCCCGATTCGAAGTTGAGAAGATCGGCAAAGCGATACAGGTGGTCGAAGTCTTCGAGCAAAGCGAAATCCATTGCGTGCTTGATATAAGGATCTTTTTCGCGCGCGGCGAGGTTGGCGGTGAGATCGACGGCGAGTTGTTCGTACGAAATCGTCGTTTCCAGCACGCTTTCGCCGATCGGTTTGAGGCAGGCGATTTTTTTCTGCTGTTGTTGCTCGGTTCCGCGGACAAGCGCGAGGCGGCGGCGGACGTCGTTATCGGTGCAATGGCGCGAAAAGTTATGCGAAAAGAAGACGGCTTCGTATTCGGCGCCGTTGAGAAGAATGCATCTTACTTTCGTGTAGGGATCGACGTCGCCTTGTTTGTACGACTTCGGGTACATTTGCGAAAAATCAATAAACAGTTTGTCGATTTTTTCGGGTTTTTCCTTGAACGGGTTAAAAGACATTGTTTTTTTGTTCTCCTTGTTTCAGAATTTTCACGTTTGATTATTTACCGAAAAAAGTGCGTTATACCCGTTGTCGTTTGCTTTTTTTTGTGCTATGATAAGGACATGAAAAAGAAAGTAATCGTCGGCATGAGCGGCGGTGTGGACAGCAGTGTGGCGGCGTTTCTTCTCAAAGAGCAGGGATACGACGTCATCGGTCTGTTTATGCATAATTGGAAAGAAACCGACGATAACGGTTGTTGCACGGCAGAGGACGACTATACCGACGTACGCCGCGTCTGCGATAAAATCGGTATACCGTATTATTCGGTCGATTTTTCGGAAGAATATTACAGCGAGGTCTTTTCGCACTTTGTGGACGAATATAAAAAAGGCAGGACGCCCAACCCGGATATATTGTGCAACAGTCGGATAAAATTCGGCGCTTTCCGCGATCGCGCCCTTTCGTTGGGTGCGGAATATCTCGCGACGGGACACTACTGCGGCGTCGAACGGACGCCTTCGGGCGCTCACCTTTTGCGCGCTTTTGACGAAAACAAGGATCAAACGTACTTTTTGAATCAAGTGAGCAAAGAGCAGATAAGCAACGTGCTTTTCCCTCTGTCCGATTTGCCCAAACCCGAAGTCAGAAAAATCGCCGAAAAAATCGGTCTTTCGACGGCTTACAAAAAAGACTCCACCGGCGTGTGCTTTATCGGCGAAAGAAATTTTCGCAGGTTTTTAGCGCAGTATATCCCGATGAAAGAGGGCGAAATCCGCACCCTTGACGGCAAGATCGTGGGCAAACACGAGGGCGTATACTACTATACGATCGGGCAGCATAAAGGCTTCGGCGTGGGAGGAATCAAGGGCGAAAAGAACGAAAACCCGTGGTACGTCGTCCGAAAAGACGTCGTAAATAATATTCTGTATGTGCATCAGGGCGAAGTGCCCGAGATGTATACCGACGTTCTGACGACCGAAAAATTCCACTTTATCAACGAAAGTATCCCGTCGGGCAGCCGTGTGCTTGCCCGTATCCGTCACCGTCAACCGTTGCAAAGCGCAACCGTTTATTTTGACGAAAACGGCGAAGCGCGCGTCGAATTCGACCAAAAACAGCGTGCCGTGACGGGCGGTCAGTATTGCGTTTTGTACGACGGCAGGATCTGCCTCGGCGGAGGATGTATCAAATAATATGAAGAAAAATCCGCTTCCCGTCCTTTCGGTCATTCTCGGTGGCGTCTTGTGGGGATTCCTCGGCTTTTGGGTAACCAATATATCGAAAAGAGGATTCGATTCTTTGCAAATTTGCCTTCTGCGAATGCTTGTCGCGTCCGTCTCTTTCGTCGTAATCGACCTTTTTACGGGCATAAAAAAACTGAAAATAAATCCGAAAGATATATGGGTTTTTGTTTGCACGGGCGTCGTCAGCGTCGTCTTCTTTAACGTTTGCTATTTCTATACCGTCATCCATTCGCAGTCGTCGATAGCCGTCGTGCTTATGTATACGTCGCCGATTTTCATCATGATACTTTCGGCGATATTTTTCAAAGAAAAAATCACTTTGCAAAAAGTCATCGCCCTTCTTCTGACTTTCGCCGGGTGCGTGCTGGTCGCGGGCGTGTTCGGGGGTGGCTATCGCTTGGCGCCGCTTGTGCTTCTTACGGGCATCGGCTCGGGGCTTTTTTACGGTCTGTATACGATTTTCGGACGCGTCGCGCTGAAAAAATACGACGCGGGCGTATTGACGACATATACGTTCATTTTCGGCTTTATCGGTTCGCTCCCGATCGGGAATATTCCAAAAACCGTTTCTATGCTTATCGCCGATCCGGTATCCGTACTGTGGTTTTTGGGTATCGGTATCGTCGGTACGGTGCTTCCTTATTTCTTTTACACATGGGGGTTGAAACGGATGGAGTCGAGCAAGGCGTCCATTCTTGTCGCCGTCGAACCGGTGGTCGGCTCGATCGTGGGGATGACCGTTTTCCAAGAAAGCCGCGACGTACCCAAAATAATCGGGATTGCGTTGATTATCGCCGCGATCGTTCTGATGAATATCAATTTCCGTTTGTTGGGAAAGGGGAAAGAAAAAAGCGGTTTGTAAACTTTTTTCCGAAAACGTCTCTTGCTTTTTTTCCGTTTGTGTGTCATACTTATTGTAATAAAAAAGCAACTTACGGAGGAAACCATGACTTGTTTGAAGTGCAAGATTTCAAAAAAACTTTTACGCCAAAGTCAGATCACGACCTTGTATTCGAAAGAGCCGTACGATAACGGACTTTGCCTGACGCCGCCGATGGGGTGGAACAGTTGGAACTATTTTAAGGAAAACATCAACGAAAAGATGCTTCTCGAAATGGCGAAAGCCATAAAGGAAAGCGGGCTTCTTGACGCGGGGTATCAATATCTGAACCTGGATGACTACTGGGAGGCGGATCGCCGCGACGAGGACGGAAAACTCGAAAGCGACGTCGTCAAGTTTCCCCACGGTATGCGCCACTTTGTCGAAGAGGTCAACAAACTCGGTTTCAAAGCCGGTATATATTCCAGCAACGGCACGCTCACTTGCCAAAGTCTGCCGGCGTCGCTCGGCAACGAATACCGCGACGCGTTGCAGTTTGCCAAATGGGGTATCGAATATCTGAAATACGATTTTTGTTATCATAAGTATTCTTCACAGCGCGGTCCCGAACTTTTCGGCATCACCGTAACGCCGCTCGGCAGCGACGAAGAAACGGTTATTCCGGCGAAGAACGCCGCTCTGTCCGGTACGGCAAAGATCGTCCGCGCCGCTTGCAACCACCACCCCGATTCAAAGAAAAAGGTCGACGTTATCGTCGGGCTGAACGCTAACCGCGGTATGGCGACTTTCGCTTTCGACGCTCCCTCGGATGGAAAATACGTCGTGACGCTCGACACGCGTTATCCGTTCAAAACGAGCAATCTGAAAGACGAAATAATGGCTGCCGTCCGCGTAAACGACGACGAGCCGAAGTTTATCGAACCCGGTCCGACCACTCGTCCGTGCCGCGTCGCGCCGTACAGAGTCGTCGTTTCTTTCAAAAAAGGCAACAACGTCATTCGCGTTTTCAACCCCATCGGCAGCCGCGCCGACAGTTCTTTGATCAATTATAAGACCATGAGCGACGCGCTGAAAAAAGCCGTCGAAACGTATACCGCCGAGACGGGCGAAAAGAGAAACCCGATCGCTTTTTCGGTATGCGAATGGGGCTCGAATAAGCCGTGGGAATGGGGTAGCACGGTCGCCAACCTGTGGCGCACGACGGGCGACATTTCTTGGACGTGGAACAGCATCGTGGACTTGTACGAAAAGAACGTCGTCCTTTATAAGTACGCTTCTTGCGGACACTGGAACGATCCCGATATGCTCGAAGTGGGCAACGGCAAACTGACGATCGACGAAAACCGCGCCCACTTTGCTTTGTGGTGCATGATGGCGGCTCCTCTTCTCCTCGGAAACGACATCGTCAATATGAAAAAAGAGCATCTCGATATTCTCATCGACAAAGATTTGATCGCCGTCGACCAAGACGCCCTCGGTAAGCAGGCAAAGCGTATCATCGGCGGTCGCGGCGCAAAAATCGACGTTCTCGTCCGTCCCCTGCAAGACGGTTCGATTGCGCTCCTTGCTTTGAACAAATCGAAAAAAGAACTCCCGTTTTCGTTTGAACTCGGTTCTCTCAAAGGAGAGGAATACGTCAAGGCAAACGCAAAAGAACGGTATGAAACTTTTGAATTGTGCGAAAAACAAACTCAAAAGGACGTGTCCGCGATCGAGACGACGATTCGTCCGCACGCGGTAAAACTCTGGAAACTCTATTGATTTTTCCGCAAAAAAAAACGAAGAAAAACCCGAAAAGACAAGTCCGTTTTTCGGGTTTTTTCTTTATACAGAAATCATATCGCTGACGATCGACGGCAAAAGGCCGTGCGCTTTGTAGTAGGCGAGGATTTTCGGCAAAGCGCGGACTGTCTGTTCGGTCGGGTGCATCAGAATAAGGTCGCCGCCCGATACGTCCTGCGTCGCCCTTTTGTAGATCAGCGTTTCGTCCCGATCGCGCCAGTCGATGGTGTCCTTGCTCCACATGATCACTTTATAACCGTGCTTTTCGCAACAGTCCAGCGTTTCTTGCCCAAAACTGCCCGACGGCGGCGCGAAGAGGTCCATTTCGATACCCGTCACTTTGCGGACGAGTTCGTGGCATAGAATAAGTTCGTCCTCGTTGGCTTTTTTGCCGATCGTTTTGTGGTCGCGGTGCAGATAGCCGTGGTTGCCGATTTCCGCTTGCCGAGCCATTCTTTGCAATAAGGCGGTGTTTTTTTCCGCCCATACGCCGCCGATGAAAAAAGTGCACACGGCGTCGTTTTTATCCAGAATATCCAATATCTTTTCCACATACGCGCTTCCTTCGTATACGTTGATCATAATTCCGACGCGGCTTGTTTCCGCCGTCCCTTTGTAGTAGGGACGGAACGCCGTTCTGTCTTCTTCCCCGCTTAAACAAAAGGCGGCGAGAATGCCGAGAATGGATACGAGCAGGAGATTTGTTACCACGTTGGTTACGACCGTCTTTTTCTTCATACTTTCCAAGTATATGCGCAAAGATGGGAAAGAATGAACGTATAAAAAACTCTTAAACAAAACGTCCGAACGGCGGAAAGTTGACAAATTATAAAAAATATCCTATAATTTATATACTTATAAATATGAGGAAAAAAATATCTTTTCTTTTCTTTTTTGTTCTTATTCTGACCGTGCTGTCGCTCGGCGTCTCCTGTTCGGTGCAAAAAAGGGAAGAAGAAGTCGATTTTTCGGGGCAAGCGCAGATTTTGTCGGCGGACGAGCCGAGGCCGCTTACCGATTCGGACGAGGTCATTAATATCGTTATTTTTATCTGTTTTGCCGACGAAGACGTGCGGCAGGTAAACGGATCCATTCCCGCCGATATAGACAAGTCTTTTAACGGCGCGGAAAATTCGGTCGGCGACTACTATTCGGCGCTCAGTTACGGCGACTTTACGTTACGGACGGTGTTCCCCGTCCTTTCCAACGGCAGTTTTGCCATTTATAAAGACGAACAAACCCGTTCTTATTACAATAACAACAAGAACGAAAGCGGCATGTCGCGGACAAAACCGGAAGGAAAACTGCTTGAAAATGCCGTCACGTTCGCCAATGCTTATTTTTCTTTCGGCAATATCGATATCGACAGCAACGACGACGGGTGCGTGGACTGTATTACTTTTCTTATCAGCGGTAATTACCACAACGACAGAGACCATTGGGGCAGGATCATGTGGCCGCATTCGTGGAGTTTCGGCGAAATAAACGCTTCGGCTACGCTGGGCGGCGTCGCCGTGAACCACTATACTTTTCAGTTTTTGGACGCTTTCGACTCGGACGGCTCTTTTACGAAAATAGGGCTTGCCTGTCACGAACTCGGTCACGCCGTCGGCGGCTTGCCCGATTTGTACCACTATAACCACGATACGTCCTATCTGCCCGTCGGGTATTGGGACCTGATGCACCTCGACTGCGTTACGCCGCAGTTTATGACGACGTATATGCGGTGGAAGTATCTCGGTTTTGTCGGCGACGACCAGGTCGCGGAGATGACGAAAAGCGGCAGGTACGAATTGACGCCGACTACCGTCACAAGCCGATCGAAGCCGCTTGCTTACCGTATCACCGTCAGCGAGACAGAGAGTATTTGGATCGAGTATCGGCGAAAAGACGTCTCCGTTTACGACAAGGATTTGCCCGGGAGCGGCTTGCTCGTTTATCGCGTCAATACGTCTGCGACGCTCGGCAATCAGAACGCGAAGCATCACAGCGTCCTTTTCCCCGAAGAACTGTTCGTGTATCGTCCCTCTCTTGCGACGCAAAAGACGGGTACGGAGAAAGAAAAAGAGAATTTGAGTTACGCTTACGTCAGTCTCGACAATCAATATTTTTCCCACCTCGGCGACAGCGTAGCGACGGGCAATTACGATTCGAAATGTATCTATCTGACCAACGGCAAAAACACCGGCATCGTCATTACGGTGGAGGAAGAAAATACCGAACACGCCGTCTTTAACGTTGCGCTCGGCAAGTACGACGCAAGCGAAATCGAGTCGGCGTACGTCCTTGGCAAGGACCTCGACGGCAACGATACGAAAAATCGGCACGATATGTACCTCGGCGAAAGTTTGAATATAAAACTGTACGTAAAATACCGTACCCGTTCGGTCCCGATCCGAATCACCGATTTTGAGACGCAGACGGAGGACCTGACCGTGCCGAACGAAACGGGTTCCACCGCGTACGTGACGTTTACCGACGAATACGGCTCGACGTATAAGTATCCGTTTACGTTGCGGGTGTTTGACAAAATGCTCCCCGAGACGGCGCGGATTATTTCGTATCCGACAAAAACGTCGTACGTCGTAGGCGAGACCTTTTCGCCGGACGGGCTGTCTTTGCAGGTCACTTTCTTTTCGGGCGAAAAGCGTGAAATCGCGTATTCGGCAAAAACGGCTACCTTTTGGCATATTGTGGGATACGATACTTCAAAAAGTGGGACGTACACCGTCTTTGTGACATACGACGGAACAGTCTCCGTGTCGTTCCCCGTTGTCGTAAAAACGAATCTTGTTTCGATGCGGATCGACGAAAAGAACACAAACCACATCCGCACGCCCGACCACGAACCGGTCTTTCGGGTGATCGGTTTATACGCCGACGGAATGGAATATCCGCTCGAAAGAGGCGAGTACAATATACTGCCGTACAATACCGCGAAAGCATACGTAAGCATACCCGTCACGCTCTGCGTCGACGACATATTTTGCGAAACGTACGTCTATAACGCGACGAGCCCGATTACGTCGATGTCAATCGTGACGCCGCCGAAAACGACGTATCGCTACGGAGAGGCGCTTTCTCTTTCGGACGGACGTATGCAGGTTTCGTTCGAGAACGGTTTTTCCCTTGACGGAGAACAGGCAATGCCGCTTGATAATTATTACGACCTTTTTGCCGCTCGGTATTCGCCGATAAAGGTCGGCAAACAGACTCTTTCCTTTTCGTATGAAAAAGCCGCCGCTTCGATGACGGTTTCCGTTCAGCCGTCGGCAAACGATTTGCTTTTGTCGTCGGATGAGTCGATACGGATCAACGAACAGCAAAAAAGCGTTTTGCTTTTTGCCGACAGCACGTTGAGCGTACCGGAGAACGGGTTGAAAAGTTATTTGTCGCTGTCGTTTGTCTATCGCGAGTGTGAAATGACGAGTCGGACGTACGGCGATTTTATCGGGGACGGGTTTACGCTTGTATTGAAAAACGCCGACGGCGTCGCCATCTGCGAATATGCCGTCGTCAGAGTCGGAGATACCGACGGGGACGGCGTCCTGACGACGTCGGACGTACAAAATTTGTCGGAAAAACTGCTTGAAGGAAGCGGCGACTATACCGCGGACGTGACGGGGGACGGCTTGTTTACGCTGACCGATCTTATTTTGCTTGCCGAAAGCGCGGAGGGAAAATGAGAAGAAGAATAGTATTGGCGATGTGTCTTCTTTGCGTTTATTCCGCGTTGCTTTTGGGGTGCGAACCGCCGTCGGACGGAGAACCCGTTTCCGTCGAGTTTGTCCCCGACTGCTTGCCGCATGCCTATTTTGTGGACGACGAAAGCGACTTTTCGCAGGCGTACCTTCTCGTGACGTATTCGGGTGGAAAAACGGAGACGATCGCGTGCGAGGAGCGTTGGATCGACGGATTCGATACCGTGACCACGGGCGAAAAAGAGTTGTTTGCGACGTACAATAATTTGAAGACGAGCGGCTATCCTTACCGCGTCTATATGAAGAATCATCCCGAACGGGAAGTCGTCACGTCCACGCGGCTTGAAATATACGTCGGTGAACGGGAAAAATATGCCGAGTATCTGCTTGCTTTGACTTCCTGCGACATAGAGTCCGATATATACGGCGTATGTTTTACCGTGCGTACAGAAGGGCTCGTCCTGTCGGACGACCTTGCCGAAGTCGCGGTAGAGCCCGATTATTTTTTGCTGAACGTTACTTGCGTGCGAAAATCGGACGACTCTTTTGCCGTCGTTATGTATTCGCCGAAGATCGGATTTGCCAACAGCCTTTTTGCCTCGATTCGGTTCGAGGGGAAAAAACCGTCCGCCGTTTCGATCGTCAACGTGACCGTCAGCGACAAGACGCGCGATTTGTATTTGCCCGACGCCGAATGCGCCGCGGAGGAATGAAAATGAATAAGAAGTTCAGATTAACCAAAAAAGAGCGAAAACTCGATCCGTGCGTCGAGAGCGGAAAGGACTACATCGCTTTCGACCGCTACGAAGCGTACGCCGGGACGGATATCCCTTTGCGTTCTTCTCCGGGTATGAAAAGGATTCTTTCACCGAAAGATATCTGGGAGGATTTTGATTCCGAAAAAAGCGATATAAGGATTCTGACAAAGAGCATTTGGGGACCGCAATCGACGTATGTTATCGAAATCGAACCGTCTCATACCGTGACCGTGCTGACCTTTTGCGAACAGCGTGAAACGCGCCGCGCCGTTCTGTATATCTGCCCCGAGGGCACTCTTTTTCAACGGGACGCGGTGCAAAAACTGATAGAAGAGGGCTTTCTTGTCTGCGTCGCGGACGTATGCGGCGTTTTTCCCGATACGGCGACTTCCTTGCCCGTCTTTTCCGACGATGACGACGAACCGCGGAAGACGAAAGCCTATTTGTATACGAAAGTATACAGGCGTGTGATTGCTTTCTTAAAAAAGGAGTTTTCATTGTCCGAGGTCGCTTGCCTCGGCGTCGGAGACGGCGTTGAATACGCCATGCGCCTTGGCGGCATCGACGACAACGTATGCGGCGTAGGCTGCCTGTGCGCGGGCGGCTATCCCGAACTGTCGGGACAGGATGTCGAGACCGATTTTGACAGAGAGATAGACGAAAAAACGCAAAAGCGTATCGCGGCTTTGTCGGGTGTGTCCTATTTGCGGTATCGAAAACCGCCCGTATTCGTCGGTATCGGCACGAACGGTACAAAAAGCGACGTCGGCAGAATGCGCGCCTTGTCCGCGCTTGTCGGGAAAGACAGGTTCCGTCTGTGCCTTGCAAACGGTTTTGTCGATAACGTGGACGGAAAGGTCTTCGCTTCGTTCCTGCTTTGGCTCCGACTGTTGTTTCTTCAATCGGCAATGCCGACTTTACCCGAGGTTTCGTTTGACGTCAAGAAAGACGGTATCGTGTACGCCACTGTCCGTTGCGACGGAACAAGTTCGATAAAATCGGTCGATTTGTACTATTCGACCGACGAGGGCAATCACTCGGTTCGGTCGTGGGCGAAAATAACGTGCGAAACGATCGACGTCGATCAGTATATCGGCATGGTGCCCGTCTATCGCGAGGAAGAAAAAATCTTTTTTTACGCCGACGTGACGTACGAGAACGGCACCTATCTTTCCGGTTTGCCCGAAAAAACCGATCTTGCCGGCGAACGCGTCGCCTGTTCCGTCAAAGAACCGTCGTTCGTCTTTTCTTTCGGCAAAGAAGACGACCGCTTTAACGAGTGTAACGCCGACGCGCCCGTTCTTCTGAAAAACGGCATCGAGCACTACACCGTTTCGTCCGGCTCGGAAGGAATCGTCTGCTATCGGGGCAGTATGATTATTTTCCTCGGAAACGTGACCGAATCGGTCAAGGAAAACAAAATTCTGCAAATAGATAACTTTTCGGAAGAAAAAGAATATTTTTTGACGGTAAGCGTATTGGATAAAAACATGTGCAAGTATACCGCAAGAGTCTATAACAGGACGAACGTAACGTTTGAAACGGCGCAACTGACCTGCTCCGACTTCAAGGACGAGAAGTATCGGCCTTTGAAAAACTGGAAAGACGTACGCGCGTTATTGATCGAGAGTAAAGACGTCGTTATCGGCAAATTGCTTTTCGTATAAAAAGGAGTGAAGTGAAAAATGGAACAAGTCAATCGGGAAGAATCGCTTGACAAAAAAATTCAAATGCGAAAATCGGTACGGAATCTCGTCGTATTGATTTTGCTTTTTTGCGTCGTCGCCGGATTTTCTTTTTATATCGGCAGGACCTTTTTCGAGACGTGGCCGATCAGCGGCTCTTCGATGGAACCGACTCTGCACGACGCGGACAAGGTCGTCCTTGTCAAGCAGGAACACTACAAAACGGACGACGTCGTGATTTTTCTTGTGCAAAACGCCGATTCTTATTTGGATACTTATAACGAAAAGTACCTCGTCAAGCGCATTATCGCCAAAGGCGGCGACACCGTGGAGATTCGGTACAGCGCGGTTGACGGCGCTTTTCACGTTTATCGGAACGGCGAAGTCGTGGACGAAAGCAAGATAAACGAGCCGATCACCCGAAGCTATTCCGAAATGCCGCCGACCAAAGTGCCGGAGGGAAAACTCTTTGTACTCGGAGATAACAGGAACAATTCCAGCGACAGCCACCATATCGGATTTTTTGCCGACGAAAATATGGTTGTCGGTAAGGTTTTTTTCCGATATACCTCGATAGGGGATTGCAATTTCGTGAAATAAGGAGAAAAACAGATATGAAAAAATTAACGGAAGGAAGGTTGTTTTTGGTTGCGTTTTTAATGAATCTCGCCATATTTTCCGGCGAGGCGGTCGGGTTTGGCTTTTCGATTTCCGAAATGGGGACGAACCTTTTTGTCTACTATACCGAATTGAGTAACATTCTCGCTTTGATCGCTTCGGGCGCGTATTGCGTCAGCTCGGTTATGGCTTTGACGCGCGGCTGCTGTATGCCTTTTTGGGTGCACGTACTGCGGTATGTCGCCAACGCCGCCGTTACGCTGACCATGCTCGTCGTTCTTTTCGTGTTGATCCCCACGCTCGGCGATCCGCTATGGCTTCTTTTTTCCGGTTCGATGCTCTTTCATCATACCCTTTGCCCCATCCTTTCCGTCCTTTCGTTCCTTTTGTTTGAAAAAGAACACAGTCGGAATCTGAAAATGAAACACACCTTATATGCGATGATTTTTACCGCGGTATACGGGATCGTATTCATTATTCTCAATATTTGCAAAGCGTTCGTCGGTCCGTATCCGTTCTTGCACGTATACGAGCAGCCCGTCTATATGTCGGTGGTTTGGTGCGTCGTCATATTCGGAGGCGCATACCTTATCTGCTTCTTGACGTATCTCGGCAATAAGAAAATAAGAATTTAGGATTATAAAAATTTTATATCGTAAATGTCGTCGAAAAAGATTTTTCCGTCGCCGATTTTCAGATAGGCGAAAGGCACGCTGATTTCCGTCACCGTCCCGGTCGCGGCGAAGTAGTGTCCGCCCGAAAAGAACGTGATTTCCGCTTCCGAGCCTTTTTCGACTTTGCATAGCAGCGCGGACAGTTCTTTTTCACGCGTTTCGCTGAGGATTTTTTTCTCGACGCGCGCATGCTTTTCTTCCCGTTTGCGCAGTTCTTCCTGCAAGCCTTTGAGTGCGTCGAACGGCGCGAACTGTTTGGCTCGGTCTTCTCTATTCACCGTTGTGCCCTCCGATCAGCGTATTGCGTATTTTTGTCGTGCCTTCGCTCGTCAGGTCGATGCCGCGGAGCATGGCGTTTTTGCCGAACTTGTCTTTCAGGGCGAGGACGGCGTTTTCGATCTTTTTTTCTTTTTCCACCTTTTTTACGTCGGTAAACAAATCGAATCCCTCCATACTATCGTCGGAAAGGTGGGAAAACTCGATTCCCAGCCTGCGTATCGGCAGATCTTTTTCGGTCGTTTCTTCATACAGTCTCTTGACGTACGGATAGACGACGGAAAAAGCGTTCGTCGTTTCCGTCATGTGGGCGTTTCCGCCCGTGGGGGGATAAACGTCGCTCGAATAGCCGACAAAGATGCCGACGTGGGAAGCGACCTGTTTTCTTTTCATCAATTCCTGACAGCCTGTCAGACACATTTCTTCGAGGACGACGGACGCTTTTTCGTAGGTGTAGTCTTCAAAAAGTATCTGCGAATTGGAGATGGACTTCGACTTGCTTTTGTAGTGTTTGATGTCGTACATCGTGCACGGTTCGCGTCCGTATGCGTGGTCAATAAGGATTTCGGCATTGATCCCGAACGTTTTATACAGTACGTCTTCGGGCAGGGCGGCGATTTGGCGCATGGTCGTGACGCCGTATTTGGCAAGACGGTTCACGGTGCCACGGGATATTTGCCAGAAGTCGGTGAGGGGCTTGTGATCCCACAAAGTCGCCCGGTACGTCTCTTCGTCCAGAAAGCCGATGTGATCGGGCGCGTGTTTTGCGGTGATATCGAGCGCGATTTTCGCAAGGTACAGATTCGTGCCGATACCGGCGGTGGCGGGAATATGCGTTTTTGCGGCGATTTCTTTCAAAAGCGTCCTCGCAAAGGACTTCGGATCGGTCTTGTATATTTTCAGATAGTCCGTCACGTCCAAAAAAGCCTCGTCGATGGAATAGACGTGTATATCTTCGGGCGCGATATAATCGAGATACGTCTCGTATATGTCGGCGGCGTATTCGATGTACTTTTTCATGCGCGGCTTGGCAATAATGTAGTCCATGTTTTGCGGAATCTCAAACAAACGACAGCGGTTTTTCACGCCGAGGGACTTCATCTTCGGAGAAACGGCAAGGCAAATCGCGCCCCGACCGCGTTTTTCGTCGGCGACGACAAGATTCGTTTCAAACGGATTCAGCCCCCGTTCGGCACATTCGACCGAGGCGAAAAAGGATTTCATATCGATGCAGAAAAAGACGCTTTGTTTCATATCCGAGGGCTCTGTAAAATTATAGCACATTTTCGGGAAAGTCAGACAATGTTTGGGAATTTTTTTGGGAAAAGAGTTTGACTTTTTTTTGCGCGAAACGTATAATGGAATAAAAATAAATTTTTATAAGGAGGTAGACAAATGGAATCCGCAAGTAGTACGGGCACAGACGGCAGTTGTTTAAGCGACGTTCCTTTGCAGACGACGTTTGTTGCCTTGCGTTTTTGAAGCGTTACTCTTTTTTGTAATCAATAAATAACGGTCGTCCGTTGCCCTCTTACGTCTTTTTTGTCTTAAAAGAGGAGGTCAATTTATGGATGAAGAAATTATTTTTTCATTGCTTGAACAAAAGAATTTCAAGGAATTGAAGCCCATCCTTGCCGAAATGAACGGCGCGGACGTGGCGCAGGTTCTCGCTGACGTCAGCGAGACGGATTTGCCCATTGTCTTTCGGCTTTTGCCCAAAGATCTTGCCGCGGAAACTTTCGTCGAGATGGACAGCGACATGCAGGAGTCGCTTGTCAGACGTTTTTCCGATAAAGAATTAAAGCAGATCGTCGAAGAACTGTACGTAGACGACGCCGTCGATCTGATCGAAGAAATGCCGGCGAGCCTTGTCAGAAGAATTTTGCAACAAGCCGATCCGGAAACGCGCAAAGAAATCAACGCGATTTTGCAATACCCCGACGACAGCGCCGGGTCGATTATGACGACCGAGTACGTTTGTCTCAACGAGCAAATGACCGTCGAAGAGAGTTTTGCCCGTATCCGCGCCACCGGCGTCGATAAAGAGACGATCTATACCTGCTATGTCATCGACGAGTGCCGCCGACTGAAAGGACTCGTCACCGTCAAAGATCTTTTGCTTCATTCGTACGAAACGAAAATAGAAGATATTATGGAGACGAACGTCATCTATATCGAAACGCACGCCGACCGCGAAGACGCGGCGAGGATGTTCGATAAGTACTCTTTCCTTGCTATGCCCGTCGTCGATAAAGAAGTCAGGCTCGTCGGTATCATCACCATCGACGACGCTATGGACGTCCTTACCGAAGAAGCGAGCGAAGATATCACGAAGATATCCGCTATCTCCTCCAAAGCGGCGGAAAAAC
This sequence comes from Clostridia bacterium, assembly GCA_045601385.1. Classification (GTDB taxonomy): domain Bacteria; phylum Bacillota; class Clostridia; order Christensenellales; family DTU072; genus CAG-1782. The sequence continues at coordinate 104,263 of JAZRZM010000009.1, forward strand.
CCTATTTCAAGCAAACGACCTGGGATATCTACCGCTCCCGCATTATTTGGCTTGCTATCCTGATGCTCAGTTCCACTTTTTCGGGTATGGTCATCACGGCAAACGAGCGCACGCTCACTTATTCCGCCTACGCTACCTTGCTTACCGCATGTATTCCCATGATAACGGGTACGGGCGGAAACTCGGGCAGTCAGGCATCCGTTTCCGTCATTCGGGGTATCGCATTGGGCGAAATCGAGTTCAAAGACATATTCAAAGTCATGTGGAAAGAATTCCGCGCGTCTCTTCTGATCGGCTTGACGCTCGGCATTATCTGCTTTCTGAAACTCATTCTCGTCAACGGCATCCTGACCGTCGATTACGGCGCGGGTAACAGCAGCGGCGTGCTTGTCGGTCTGACCATTTGCGGCACGGTCGCGCTGACCGTCGTCATCAGCAAAATCATCGGCTGTATCCTGCCCTTGCTTGCAAAAAAATGCAAACTCGATCCCGCCGTCGTCGCCAGTCCCTTTATCTCCACCATCATCGACACCGTCTCCCTGCTGATCTACTGCGGCTTGTCTATGCTGATTTTGGCAAACGTCTGATTTTTTTATCCCCACAAAATGCGGTGCATTTTGTGGGGAGCCCCGATATTATGTCCCAAAAAACGCAAGCCGTTTTTCGGGGAGCCCGTGCTTTTGCGCCCTTTGTCAAAAGGGAGAGCGTCTGCGCCTAAAAGCGTAAGCGATGGCGCGGAGAGGGTTTTCCCGAGACAAAACTATGCCAAGCGGTATGATATTTACAGCATAAAGCGGACTTCTTTCTCGTTAAAAACCCCCATTCCCAAAACGTAGACGTTTTGGCAATCAAGCCCCCTTTTGAGAAAGGGTGTAAATTTGCCCCAAAAAACGCAAGCCGTTTTTCGGGGAACCCCGTGCTTTTGCGCCCTTTGTCAAAAGGGAGATCGTCTGCCGACCTTGGTCGAGAGAGAGGGTTTTCCACGAGATAAAACTACGGCAAGCGGTATGATTGATTATTCCTTACATAAAAAAAGGTTCTTTCTCGCTAAAAACCCCCATTTTTCGTCGTAAACTCCGAAAAATCAAGCCCCCTTTTGAAAAGGGTGTAAAAACAAGTGTTTTCTCATTAAAAACCCCCATTTTTCGTCGCTCGCGTCTCGGGGAGTCCGTGCTTTTGCGCCCTTTGTCAAAAGGGAGAGCGTCCGGAGCGGAGCGAGGGAGAGGGTTTTCCACGCGATAAAACTGTGCCAAACGGTATGATATTTACAGCATAAATCAGACTTTTTTCCCGTTAAAAACCCCCATTCCCAAAACGCTTACGTTTTGGCAATCAAGCCCCCTTTTGAGAAAGGGTGTAAGTCAATTTTGGGGTTTATTATCGGGGCTCCCGGAAAAATCGTCAGATTTTTGGGGCATATTGTCGGGGTTCCCCGAAAAATCGTCAGATTTTTTGGGGTAAATTTTGCGCCCTTTGTCAAAAGGGAGAGCGTCTGCGCCTAAAAGCGTAAGCGACGGCGCGGAGAGGGTTTTTCACGAGATAAAACTACGGCAAGCGGTGTGCTCTGTCCGTCATAAATAAATTGACGGGCTGTAAATAAATTTTATATTATTTTTTCTCACGTCCGACGAGTTCGTCAAGCGTGATTTGCATGACGTCAGCCATTTTGATGCAGTCGGCGACGTTCGGTATGTTAATTCCGTTTTCCCAAAAACTGATAGCGGCGTGTGACGTGCCGATTTTTTTGGCAAGTTCTACCTGCGATAACCGCGCATATAGCCTGCATGCTTTTATGCTTTTTCCTATATTGTTTTCGGTATCCATATAACCATTATAAGAATTCTTACATTTATTATTTAGTTTGTAAGAAATCTTACATAAAGCGCTTGACAATAGACATTAACGATATTATTCTTATTATTTGGAAAACATTAAGGAGAAAAACAATGAAAAAGAAGTATTTGATTCTCGTTCTTGCGCTGACGCTTATTTTATGCCTATTGACCGCATGTGAAGACGAAAAAGGGGAAAAACCGATTCCGAGCGAGGGCCTTGCGTTCACGCTCAGTGACGACGAAACCTACTACATTTTGACAGGTATCGGCACATGTACCGATACGGATATCGTCATTCCGTCTATCTATAACGAAAAACCCGTCAAAGAAATCGGCTCTTGTGCGTTCGAATATTGTATCGGACTTGCTTCTATCATCATCTCCGACAGTGTGACGAGTATCAGCGATTATGTGTTTGTCGGCTGTACGGAACTTACTTCCATTACTGTGGCGGACGGAAATACAAAATACCATTCGAAAAATAATTGCATTATAGAGACAGAAAGCAAAACATTGATTGCAGGTTGTAAAAGCAGTATTATTCCTACGGACGGAAGCGTGGCGAGTATCGGCGAATGCGCGTTCATATATTGTAGCGGACTTACTTCTGTCGTCATCCCCTCCGGCGTGACGAGTATCGGCGTAGGTGCGTTCTACGGTTGTAGCGGACTTACTTCTATCGTCATCCCCTCCGGCGTGACGAGTATCGGCGATCTTGCGTTCTGCGGATGCACTGGACTTACTTCTATCGTCATCCCCGGCAGTGTGACGAGTATCGGCGTAGGTGCGTTCATTGGTTGTAGCGGACTTACTTCTATCGTCATCCCCTCCGGCGTGACGAGTATCGGCGAATGTGCGTTCGAGGATTGTAGTGGACTTACTTACAACGAATATGATAACGGTTATTACTTGGGTAATGGTATTAATCCTTGCGTTGTATTGATAAAAGCAAAGTCAACGTCGATTACTTCTTGTACGATTTATCAAAATACAAAAGTAATATATTATCAGGCATTCAATGGTTGTAACAAACTTACATCTATCGTCATCCCCGACAGCGTGACGAGTATCGGCGAATGGGCGTTCCAGAATTGCAGCGGACTTACTTCTATCGTCATACCCGACAGCGTGAAGTGGATCGGCGAATGGGCGTTCCATGGTTGTAGCGGACTTACTTCTATCGCAATCCCCGACAGCGTGACGAGTATCGGCGATTATGCGTTCTGGGGTTGTAGCGGACTTACTTCTATCGTCATCCCCTCCGGCGTGACGAGTATCGGCGAATGTGCGTTCAGTTTTTGCAGAGGACTTACTTCTATCGTCATCCCCGACAGCGTGACGAGTATCGGCGATGATGCGTTCTACAAATGCACAGGATTTACTTCTGTTACCATCGGGAATAGCGTGACGAGTATCGGCGAAAGTGCGTTCTATGAATGCACAGGACTTACTTCTATCGTCATACCCGACAGCGTGACGAATATCGGATCTTATGCGTTCAGCAGATGTAGCGGACTTACTTCTATCATCATCCCCGACAGCGTGACGAGTATCGGCTATGGTGCGTTCGAATATTGTAGCGGACTTACTTCCGTCACCATCGGTAGCGGTGTAAAGAGTATCGGCGATTATGCGTTCTACGGTTGTAGCGGACTTACTTCCGTCACCATCGGTAACAGCGTGAAGTGGATCGGCGATTATGCGTTCTATGGATGCAAAGGACTTACTTCTATCGTCATTCCCGACAGCGTGACGAGTATCGGCTGGCGTGCGTTCTATATTTGCAGCGGACTTACGACGGTGTATTACGGCGGCAGTGCGACGGACAAAACGAAAACAAGAATTGGTTCTCATAATAGCGAATTGACCGGTGCCACTTGGTATTAATATTCGGAGACCGCGCCTACCGAAGTGGGTAACTGGTGGCACTACGACACCGACGGCGTAACGCCGAAAGTATGGTAATCGGGTAACGAAACAATAAAAAAAGGCGACCGAAAGGTCGTCTTTTTTTGTCCCCGAAAAATGCACCGCATTTTTTGGGGCAAATTTTGCGCCCTTTGTCAAAAGGGGGCTTGATTTTTCGGAGTAAGCGACGAAAAATGGGGGTTTTTAGCGAGAAAGAACCTTGCTTTATGCGGAAAATAATCACACCGCTTGCCGTAGTTTTATCTCGTGGAAAACCCTCTCTCCCGACCGTCGGTCGGCAGACGATCTCCCTTTTGACAAAGGGCGCAAAATATGCCCCAAAAAGCGTAAGCCGTTTTTCGGAAAATCCTAAGAAGATATCATATTATCAAACGCAAATAAAGGGTGTTGACGATGACGGTAAAAAATGGTATTATTTTAGCATAAAATAAAAGTCCTCGTTTGGGGAAAAGGAGAAAAAGGATTTATGGCGGATAGTTTAGCGGTACCGCGCGGAAAAAAATCATTTTTGGATATTTTCAAAAAGAAAAAAGCTCCGTTTACGGGTGAGAAATTAAAGATAGGTATTATCGGATGCGGCTGGATAGCCGGTTCGCACGTCGATTGTTACAAGAAGATGGACGATGTGGAGATCGTGGCCGTGGCGGACTTGGTTGACGGAAAAGCGGAGAAATTTGCCAAGAGACACGGGCTGAACGCACGCGTTTATAAGAGCCATACCGAACTGATCGAGAACGAAAAGGACCTCGACATTGTCAGCGTATGTACCTACAATAAGCAGCACGCCGTATGCACGATAGACGCTTTGAACGCCGGTATCAACGTAATGTGCGAAAAGCCGATGTGCGTGACGCTGGACGAGGCGATCGAAATGGCGCGCGCAGCCAAGCGTACGGGCAAAAAACTCTCTATCGGTTTTCAACCGAGAATGAGTGAAAACTTTAAGAAAATCAGAAAAATCGTGCAGAGCGGAGAACTCGGCAAGGTTTATTACGTTCAGACGGGCGGCGGCAGACCGAACGGTATCCCCACGCCTTACGGGACGACCTTTATTGAGAGCGAAACGGCGGGAATCGGCGCGGTAGGCGATATCGGTTGCTATTCTCTCGATCTCGTTTTGTTTGCGCTCGGTTATCCGAAGCCGCTCACGGTAAGCGGATATCTTTCCGATTCGTTCGGTAAAGATCCGAAAACTTATCTCGGACATCCCGAATATGCCGAGAAGTTCGGCGTGGACGACTTTGCGGCGGGCTTTATCCGCTTGGAAGGCGATATTTGTCTCGACTTCCGTATCGCGTGGTCGATGAACCTCAATACGACGGGCGATACCGTTATTATGGGTACGAAACAGTCTCTCCGCATTCCTTCGACCGAATGTTGGAACGGTTCTTTGCCGAAGAGCCTGACTTTGTACAGCAAGATAAAAGGCGGTATCGTCGTGCCGAAAAAGGTAAGACGCGCCGTCGGCGGCGGAGACGTGTTTTTTGCGAAAATCAGATCCTTTGTGGACGCCGTTCGCAACGATACCCCCGTATCCGCGCCTGCCGAAGAAATCATTTATAATCAGGCGATTATCGACGGCATTGTAAGAAGTGCAAAACTCGGTAAAGAAGTCGCTATCGAAATACCCGAACTGTAAAAAGGAGCAAAAACGGAAATGAAAGAATACGGAATACAACTGTACAGCGTCCGTGACGCAATGAAAAAGAATGTCCCCGACACCTTGGAAAAAGTGGCAAAAATGGGCTATAAAAGCGTCGAATTTGCAGGGTTTTATGATTATAATGCCAAAGAAATCCGCAAAATGCTCGATGATAACGGCTTGACGGTCGCGGGAACGCACACCGGTTTGAACGAACTTGCCGACGACAAAATCCAAGCGACGATGGACTTCATGCACGAAATCGGAAACGTCGATATCGTCGTACCGAGCGCGCCGCACCACAGAAAAGGTCAGCAGAACAAGACGATCGACAAACTGAACGCCGCCAAACCCATTCTTGAAAAAGAGGGCTTTTCCTTGTCTTACCACAATCATTCGAGCGAATTTCAAAAGAGATTGTTTGCGCCGGTGTTTTATACGAAACTGCTCGAACAAACCGACATCTGTCTCGAAGTGGACACTTTCTGGGCGTATAACGCGGGACAGGATCCGCTTGCTCTTTTGGACAAACTGCATGACAGAATCCATATTATCCACTTGAAAGACGGTATCAAACAGTCGGGCGCGCGCGGCGCCGTCGGCAAGAGCCTCGGACTTGGCGACGCCCCTGTAAAAGCCGTCCTCGATAAAGCGCTTTCTTACGGATTCAAAATCGTCGTCGAAAGCGAAAATCAGGATCCGGACGGTATTACCGAAATCACCCGCTGTATCGACTTCTTGAAAAGTCTTGATTGAGTAGCGACAAAAACCGCACATAAAAAAAACGTATTTCCGCATGCTATCCGTATGCGGAAATTTTTTTTAACGGCAACTCTGTTTTTTGTTTTTTTGCTTGGCGGGTGCGGCTGGAAACAGACATATTCGGTAACTGTAACAAGCGGAAAAGAAACCCTATTACAGGATAATTATAATTTTTCTACTGCCGACGCCCTTCGTTTCAAGATCGTCGGCGCCGATATGAAAAAGTACTGCGATAAGTATTTTTCGGGGAGCGCGACGGAATGTTTGCGAAAAAGTTTTCCGAAACTTTACGAAGATCTTTCGGTCGTGTGCGACGACTTTTCCTTTCCGTGTGAAGAGCCGTATTACGAGTATGTGAAAGACGGCGTTTTTTTATATCGGAGCGGAAAACCCGGACGTGCCGCGTCGGTCGCCGGGGTTGCGGCACGGCTTATTGAAGGGGACGGTAAGGCGGAGATAGTTTTTCGCGTGGTCGAACCAATCTTGCAGGAAGAAGACGTGGCTTTTCAAAAGGAAAAACTGTCGGAGTTTTCCACCGAATACGAGAAGTCGCCCGCAAGCAGAAAGCACAATATCAAGTTGGCGGTGCAAAGCCTCGATAATCGTATGATTCCGCCGCATACTTTGTTTTCTTTTAACGAAGCGGTCGGCAAGCGGAATGCGGAAAACGGATATTTGCCGTCGGTGGTGATACTGAACGGGGAATTTACCGAGGGGATCGGGGGCGGCGTTTGTCAGGTTTCGACCACATTATATAATTGCTGGTGCCTGTCCGGTTTGAACGTCGCGCAAAGCAGGTGTCACTCTTTGCCGGTAGGATACGTCGGAAAAGGCTTCGACGCGATGGTCAGCGAGACGAGCGACCTCGTCCTTGAAAACAGCAGCGATTTTCCGCTGTATCTCGACGCTTTTTGCGACGATAAAAAAATGGTTTTTTCTTTGTACGGTCTTGCCAAAACGCGTATCGTCAGGTTATCGAACGAAAAAAAAGGCGAAACCGTATGCGACGAATACGAAACGGTCGTCGGGGCGGAAAATAAAATTCTGCGAGTACCGCAAAACGGCGAAATTTACCAAACGTTCCGTGATTATTATGATGAAAAAGGAACGCTTATCGGTCGGGAAAAAATACGCCTTTCCTCTTACAAACCGGTAAAAGGAAAGCGGATCGTCAATGCGTATAAAGAAAAGCCGGTTGGGGAAAAAAGATAATATAACTTTTTTTGGAGGAAAACCGATATGAAAAGCAATGTGGTCAGAACGGGCGAAAAACCCGGACGCGGCAAGTACTGCTGTACGAATTGCGGTACCAGTGTTACGCTCGGCGTTGAAGATAAACTTCCGCCCTGTCCGAAGTGCACAAACAGCGAATTCGTAAAGAAAGACTAAAGAACGCGGCAAGACTGTAAAAATAGCGCAATTTTTTTTACAGTCCCGATTACATAACAAATTCTTTTTAATTTTTTTTCAAAACACTGTTGAAAAACAGTTGACAAATCATTCGCTTTCGAGTATTCTATTAAAGTCATCGCGGGGTAGAGCAGTTGGCAGCTCGTCGGGCTCATAACCCGGAGGTCGTGTGGTTCAAGTCCCACCCCCGCAACCAAACCTTACAAGATGGCGGCGTAGCTTAGTTGGTTAGAGCGTCCGGTTCATACCCGGAAGGTCGTAAGTTCGACTCTCACCGCCGCTACCATACCGTGGCTCCTTGGTCAAGCGGTTAAGACATCGCCCTTTCACGGCGATAACATGGGTTCAAGTCCCGTAGGAGTCACCAAACAAGGGAGCATAGCTCAGCTGGGAGAGCGCTTGCCTTACAAGCAAGATGTCACAGGTTCGAGCCCTGTTGTTCCCACCAAAAAGGACTTATCCGCACACTCGGATAAGTCTTTTTTATATCAAATTCGCTTTTAATATATAAAATATTGTCTACATATGTAGTATTCCATATTATTATCGAGAATTTTTGAAAAACCCTTGCAATTGTCGGGATGGCACGATACAATATGTTATATGAATTGGAAAAAATTCATTTTTCATTCGAAATTTTACGGAAGGGGTTTGACAAACATGAAAAAGTTTGCGACAATCTTGACAGACAGACAGACAGACAGACAGACAGACAGACAGACAGACAGACGGTAATTCTGCCGTTTTTTCGGCGTGCAAAAATTTAATAAAGGATATAACAACGGCAATGTGCTAATAAAAGGTACATTGTCGTTTTTTATATACTAAAAAATAAACTTGGAGGATAAAAACAAAATGGCAAAAACAAAAAAGACAATTTTGAGTGCAATACTTTGTTTTGCAATGGTGTTGTGCTTGAGCGTAGGTGCAATGTTCGCTACGCCGACAAAGGCATTTGCAAACACCGAGAGCAGTCCGGTGGAAGTTGAGACCTTTGACCAATTAAAAGAAGCGTTGTCCGGTGAAGGCGACTCTCTCAGTATCGTTTTTAAGAAAGACATTGTCATTCCTAAAGATAAGATAACTGAAGAATGTTACTACGATTGGAGTAATTATGACGTTGCTTTTAAGATAACCAATAAAAATGTATCCATTGACGGAAATGGACATTCTTTATCAATGGAGGTAACAGGTTTTGATGAATGGGGATATTTTAATGACAATCCAATATGGGCTAATGTTTTTTACGTTGGTGAAGAAAAAAGCTCTGCCGGATATTTAACTTTATCAAACCTGACAATTAGGGGTGGTGCACTATCTGCAATTGTGGTTAATGACGAAAAGGCACAATTAAAAATGTTTAATTCCACAATTGAAAGAACCGGTTCAAAGGAAACTAGCGGTGCCGGCCTTGCGAATTATGGTGCGAAAGTTTATATGGAAAACTGTAAACTTTCAAGAAACAGTGCTGGAAATGGTGGTGGCTTCCTTAATAATGGTGGTTGGATGATAATGAATGGATGTTCATTAAATGAAAATCGTTCACTTAGTGAAGGTGGCGGTGGTGGCGGTGGTGAATCTAAGGACGGAAGTGCGTTAATAATGAACAACTGCACAATTGCCAATAACACTTCAACTGAAATTGGTGGAGCACTTAATATTTATACTGCAAGTTTAGCTCTGTTAAATACAACAGTTGTCGGAAATGCAACTACTGATGGAGCGTCAAGTGGTGGCGGAATTGGTTTGAATGGTGGAAAACTTTATTCTGCAAATTCACTTTTTGCAAATAACTATTATATAGATATAGATGGAGAAGGTAACCTTGAAAAATCCGACGTAGGTATCTATTATGATGATGGGGAATGTGATTCTTTCTCAACATATTATAATGCTTTTATAACCGGTAAACAACTAACAGGAATGACAAAATTTGAGACTGACGATAAAGATTTTGTTAAAATGGTTGACACGCCTAGTCTTGTTTATGATTACGGCGACATGATGTTAAAACCCACTAATAACTTACATCGTCCTGCTTTGATTGAAAATGATTTTGGCACATATTCTGCTTATCTTGGAAAAGATTCAACGCTGGTAAACAATGGTTGCAAAACATATTTTAATGTTCCTGACGATATGACAACTTGGTCAGAAGAAACAATTACTTGCGGTTATTATGATGGTGAAAGTTATCAACCTCTAAATTTTTCCAGATTGGACTTAAATAATTGGGAATGGATGGATGATAAACCATTTCTTGCCCCAACAGATGAACAATATCTTGTTTCAACATATCAAGATGGCACTGAAAGAGTGCAAGGTGTTGTTGGCGCAAGTGGCGCATCCGATAAAGAGTTTTATTCTTTAACTGTTTTGCCCGGAAACAACGGTGATGTTAAGGTGACGGGTGGATCAGTGTATGGAGATTTGTATGTGGCAGGAACAAAGGTTTCTGTTTTGGCAGAGTTGCCTGATGGATATTTATTCTCTTATTGGATAGACCACCTTATTGATGACACAACATATACAAATCAATATCAATTTGTTAATTATGAATTAGATAAGGATATTATAATAAGTCCTATTGTTGAGGCACAACAACCGGTTTCAGCAATTGCCGGACAAGGTGGTTTGCTTAATGACGGAAACACAACTTTTACTGTAACAACATTTGACCCGGAGATTGATTCCATTACTGTAAAATCTATTGAAAACAATGGAATAAGTATATTAAATAGTTCCAAAGAAGAATTGAAAACACTTACCCCGGTGGCAAATGCGGGATATCAATTTGTTAAATGGACATACCATTTGGGAACCGGAAATGAAACAGATTTAGTTGTTTCACCACAAGATGGGGAAATAACTTTTGGCAATCAAGATACTCCAATATCTGACACCAATAAAATAGTTTTTACGGCTGTGTTTGAAGAAGAAGTTGTTGTTGTTGCTCAAATTGGTGACACAAAATATCCAACACTTGAAAAAGCAATCAATGCCGTTGAAAACAATGGCATAATAAAATTGGTTGAAAATTGTGCTGAAGATATTGTGGTAAAAAAATCAATTTCCTTTATTTTGGATACAAATGAAAAGGATTTTTCAGGTTCAATAACTCCTGCCAGTGCAGGAAACCTTACAACAAGCACAACAGGTCTTCAAACAAATCAAACTTTATATACAATTTCTTTACATTCTCACAAAGAATTAGATATTGAGTTTATTGGTTGGGATGGTGGTGCTGAACATAATTCTCTTCCAACCAAAGCAGGCAATTATGTTTTAATTTTCGATATAACACTTACCAGTGTTTGGAATGTTCCGGAAGGCACAACAAACCTTTGCTTGAACGGTCACGTTATCAACGCAAACGGCGGTGCTTTTAGCGTAATCACTGTTAACGCCGGTGCAACGCTGAACCTTTACGACTGCGACACGACAACCGTTCACAACGGTTACGTTGACGCAAACGGTTTGTGGCACTTGGATGCAACAAATGAGCATTCTGGACTAGAGGACGAAAAAGACATTATCGGCGGTATCATCACCGGCGGAACTGGTTTTATTACCGCAGGTAACAAAACTGTTGGTGGCGGTGTGTATATTAATGGCGGTGAGGTCACTATGAATGGTGGCACAATCACAGGCAACACGGCGACACAATACGGCGGTGGTGTGTTTATTGCCAGTGGAAACTTCACTATGAACGGCGGTGCTGTGGCTAATAATAAAGCCACTTCATATGGCGGTGGTGTAAGTGCCTTTGGCGGAAAGTTTGATATGCTCAAAGGCGACATTATTGGCAACTATGGGGAAGCAGGTGGCGGTGTAATGATTAACACCGGTGTAACCTTTACTATGGCTGATGGCACTGTCGCCGGCAACAAGGCTGGCAATACTGGTGGTGCCGGTGTGATGCTTAATGTTAGCAGTATTATGAATATGAATGGTGGCACAATCAGTGGCAACATCACAACAGGAAATGGTGGCGGTATATATAATTTGGGTGTGCTTACTATGACTGATGGCACAATCACCGAAAACTCTGGTGTTGGTGGTGGTGTGTTAAACTATGGTAGTTATGGTACAATCACTCTTGGTGGCTCAGCAAAAATCACTGGCAACACAGGAAGCAACCTCTATCTTATGAATACAACAATCACTCTCGGCACAAGAGAACATTGCGAGAATTGTGGCGACACCGGTCTTTGCAGTGTTTGTGGCGGTGACGGAAAACACAGAACCTGTCACGGCAGCGGTTGCCCTATGTGCGGTGGCAGCGGCATTTGCACCGCGTGTGGGGGCGCCGGCACTTGCAAGTATTGTGTCCTTGGCAACGGAGTTTGGACACCGACCGAAGATATGAGTATCGGCATCACACTTGCAAACGATACTGGTGCGTTTACAATCGTCGGCATATCGGCAGATTATTCCGCAAACTTCTTCTCCGATAACGAAAGCTATACAGTTTTATTTAATGCCGGTACGGACGCAGACGGCGACGAATATCTTGAACTCAAAGAATGTGTTGCGCAAATCGACGAAACGGTTTATGGAAGTCTTGCCGATGCGATCGAAGCGGTTGAAGATGATGAAACGATCGTTTTGCTTGCGGATAACGAAGAAACAATAACGATTTCCGAGGAAATTACTTTCAGCATTGACGCAGGTGATTTTACAAACAGTGCCGCTATCTCGGCAGGCGAAGGTTACAAACTTTCAACAGAAGAAAGCGGAACGGTCACAACTTACAAAGTTGAAAAACTTGTTGCGCAAATCGGTGATGAAAAATATACGTCTCTTGCCGACGCAATAGAAGCGGTTGAAGACGATGAAACGATTACACTTCTTGCGGATAATGAAAAAGAAATAGAAATTTCAAAAATAATCACTTTCAGCATTGACGCGGGTGAATTTACAAACGGTGCTACTATCACGGCTGGCGACGGTTACGACGTAGCTTCTTCAACCGAGGATACGACAACGGAATACGTTGTAAGAAAGTTGGTTGCTATTCCGACAGCAGAGGATGGATTGGTATTCAACGGCGAAACGCAAACCGGCGTTGCTCCTTCCGAAGATGACTCGTACACTCTTACGGGCAACACGGGAACAAATGCAGATGACTATGAAGCAACCGCAACGCTTGCCGATACCACAAAATATTTGTGGGAAGATGAATCAACGGATGCAAAGACAATCGCTTGGTCAATTGCGAAAGCCGATAATACTATTTCCGATTTAACTATCGAAGATTGGGTTGAAGACAAAACGGCGAAAGAACCTTCCGCAACGGCAACCGACGGAACTCCTGTCTTTACATATTCTGCCGAAGAAAACGGCGACTACGTTGCAACCGTTCCGACCACTGCAGGCAAGTATTGGGTAAAAGCAAGCGTTGCGGCGAGCGATAACTACAACGAAGCATCCGAAAAATTGCAATTTGAAATCAGAAAAGCAAGCCTTAAACCTACCGGAGAAGAAGAGCAAAAAGTTATTCTCGATACCGAAGAAGGTTTCTCGGACGACATTACGGTAACGGTTGAAGTTACTGTTGAAACGGAAGTCGAAAGCAAGATAAATGCCGATAAATTAACCGACTATTCAAAGATCGAAGACGAAAACAAGCTTGAAGATTATGAAAGAATCAGCGTTGTATTCGACGTCAAATTGATCAGAACCGTCGATGGTGTTCCTTCCGAGATTCAACCGAGCGATATCAAGCCGGGAACGAAGATTAACGTTAAAATGCTTATTCCAAACAACGTTGATATTACGAAAGTAACGAGAATTTTACACGTTCACAATGCAGGTGATATTACTTCTTTCCCGTTTAACCCAAGCGAAGTTATTATTGAAGGGGGGAATAAATATTACGTAATTCAGATTGACAGATTGTCTGAAATTGCGTTCGTATATAACGCGACGAGCGAGATTGACGTTTTAAGAAGCGACTATTTAATGTCGGTTTACGAAACCGTTATTCAACTCAAAGGTGACGGATATGCGGTTGCTTACGACGAAGAAAGTGATGATTTCGGCATTAAAACGCTTGTAGAAGCTATTAACGAAACCGCAATCAGGAATGCCTACGTTGCTTGCTTAGCAAAACTTGATGCGCATATCGACAGCGTTGACGCTTACAGAGAAACCGCAATCACGACGATCAGCGAGTATGCGGAAACAATGGAAGTTATCGTTACAGCCGATTACTTGACGTTCCTTGAAACAATCAGAACAACGGCAAAGATCGATACGGCAGTTGACTCTATCAAAGCCGAAATCGACGACGTCGTAGCAAAGAAAGCCGAACTCTATTCTGCTCTCGATGATTTAGATAATGCGATTGACGGCGTTAGTGATTCGGTTGGAAGTAACGCAACCGCCATTGCAGCCGTTAAGACGGTCGTTGACGGTATCACGACGATCTTGAACGATTCCACAAACGGTTTGGCAAAAATCAACCTGAACGTTGCCGGCGTAAAGACGGACGTTCTTGCGGCAATCAACACGTTAAAGGGTGATTTGGTAACCGAACTCGGAACACAAGTCGGAGTATTGAAAGCTTATGTTGACACGTTGGAAGGCAAACTCAACACGAAGTTCACAAGCGTTGGAACAGCAATTACGACGGCAGAGACCAACATCACGACTCTGATAAACACCGAAACGGGTAATATCGATACGGCAATCGAAACGTTAAGTACTAAAGTTGGAACAGTTGAAACGAACTTAACAACAGCAATCGGTACGTTAAAGACTGACTTAGTAAACGAACTCGGAACACAAGTCGGAGTATTGAAAGCATATATCGATACGTTGGAAGGCAAACTGAACACGAAGTTTGGTGTGGTTGACACGGCGATAGCTACCGCAAAATCGGCTTTGACGACGTTGATCGACACCGAAACGGGCGATATCGATACAGCGATAGCGACATTAAATACCAAGGTCGGAACGGTTGAAACGAACTTAACGGCAGCGATAGCGACGTTAAAAAGCGATTTGGCAACCGAACTCGGCACGCAGGTTGGCGTATTGAAAGCATATATCGATACGTTAGAAGGGAAACTGAACACGAAGTTCGGCGATACGAATACGGCGATCGCAACGGCAGAAACCGCAATTACCGATATACTGAACGATTCGACAAACGGACTTGGGGCAATTCAAGCAAATGTTGATGCGGCAGAGACTGCAATTACTGGTGCGATAACAACAGCAACAAACAATTTAACACAACTTATCAATGGTAAAATTGCTGAAATCAACACCGAAATCGAAACTTTAAGCGGCACTGTGCAAAGCGATTATGACAGCATTACCGAAAAAATTGCCGAAGTGAACGCTCTTATGCAAACCACAAAATCATTAGTCGGTACTTTGTCAAGCGAAACGGTTGACGACTTACACGAATTGATTACAAACACCGAAAATGCAGTCAATAGCAGTTATGAAGCATTAAACGAAAAATTGATTGCAAATCATCAAATTGTTACGAACGATATGAACGTCCACTTTATTACGGTGCTTGTGATAGTATGCGTGATTTGTGCGTTGGCTATTGCAATAACGCTCTTGTGTATTTTGAAAAATCGGAATACCGATAAAATAATATATGAGAAAAAAGACGAAGAATCCGATAACTAAACGTTTTTACAAAAACCGGGGTTAAAAAACCCCGGTTTTTGTTAGTCAAGGCGGTGAATTATACTTTCAAGTGCAACACATAAACAAAACAAGAGTTCATACAAAAACTGCTGTATAATGTAGTTACCACACAAACAAAAACAGGAGACAATGTATGAACTATACTCATCTTACCATAGAAGAACGGTGTTGTATACGAAAATTTTACAATGAAGGGAAAAGTTTTCGGGAAATAGCGAAATTGGTTGATCGAAACGTAAGTACAATATCCCGAGAAATTGCTCGAAACAGAACGCATATGTATGATGTTCCGACATATTACCCATATACAGCTCAAAGGAAATATGAGTACCGACGACGTTTTTGTCACAGAGGGATGTTTGGGAATGCGGTATTGATTGATTACATTGAAGAGAAGTTGTTGCAGACATGGTCGCCGGAACAAATTGCGAACACTAAATGCGATTTGATTGTTCCGAGTTTCAAAACAATCTATCGGTGGTTATATGAAGGATATTTGCTGAATGGAAACCTGAAGGTATTGCGAAAGAAGGGCAAGACAAGAAAAAGGCTAGGAAACGGTGGAAGATTTACCACAGGTAAAAGCATACGAAAAAGGGACAAAAGCGTATACAAACGGAAAGAGATTGGGCATTGGGAAGTAGATACGGTAGTTAGCGGTATTGGTAAAAGCAAGGCTTGCTTTGCGACGTTAGCAGAGAGAAAGACTCGCTTTTACATAGCGGTCTGGATGCCGGACAGGAAAGCGGAAACAATGGAAAAAGCGGTGGTACAAGCATTGAAGAAGTATCCGTCGGACATAGTAAAAAGTATTACGTGCGATAGAGGAAGCGAATTTGCTAATTGGCGACAGATAGAGGAAGAATTACACTGTGATGTATATTTTGCAGACCCATATTGCGCTTGGCAAAAAGGAACAAATGAAAACAGCAATGGATTACTTCGGGAGTTTTACCCCAAAGGGCGCAATCTCTCCCACGTGGGAGAGAAGACCTTGAAAAAGAATCTGGCGTTAATTAACGCCAGACCCAGGAAAGTTCTCAACTACAAATCTGCTGCAGAATTGTTTGAACTTGAACTTAAAAAGTGTTGCACTTAGTTTGACAAATCACTATAACGCACCCAAAAAGCAAAGAGCGGCTTTCATGCCGTCTATCGCCGCGCTCGTGATACCGCCGGCGTACCCCGCGCCCTCTCCGATCGGAAAGATGCCGTCGATATTGGAACGGTATTTGTCGTCGCGCAAAATACGAACGGGAGAACTCGACCGCGCCTCGATACCGGTCAGCACGCTGCCGGGAGCGGCAAAACCGCGCAGACGTCTGTCAGTGAGCGGAACGCCCTGCAAGATCGTCCTGACGACGACGTCGGGAAGACACTCTTTCAGATCGCCCAAAAAGTACGGCGACTCGACGCTCGGTTGCACGTCCGAAAAGCGATCGGTGACTCTGCCTTTGACAAAATCGCCGTACGTCTGCACCACCGGCTTACACGCGCTCGACTGCGAAAAAGCAAGCCTTTCGTACTTTCTTTGATACTCCATACCGGCAAGCGGATGCTCGCTTTGCCAGTCTTCCTGTCCGACATTGACCAAAATCGCGCTGTTGGAATTAACGTCGTCGCGGCGAAAATAACTCATACCGTTTACACATACGCCGCCGACCTCGCTGCTCGCGTTGATTACCCGTCCGCCCGGACACATACAAAAAGTGTACAGGCTCCTGCCCGTGTCCGTTTCCACTGCCGTTTTGTAGTCTGCAGCCGGCAGGTCCGCAGCGCTTTTTCCGTATTGCGTTTTATTGATTTCCGTCCGTAAATGCTCTATTCGCACACCCATACTATACGGTTTGGAAACCATATTTACATTTTTTCGGTAAAGCATTTCAAACGTATCTCGCGCCGAATGTCCGATGGCGAGAAAGAGATTTTCGCACTCGATTTTTCCTTTCGTCGTCGTCACGGAAACAAGTTTTTTCAGCGGCGCGTCAAAGTCGACAAAGCGCGTCCCGAAAAAAAACTCTCCGCCGAGGGCGATTATTTTTTCACGCATATTTTTGACGACGACGCGAAGATTATCGGTGCCGATATGGGGTTTGGCAAGGTAGAGGATCTCTTCGGGCGCGCCGAAAGAGACAAACGTTTTCAAAACGTACGGGACGAAGCCGTTATGCACGTTGGTATTGAGTTTGCCGTCGCTGAACGTCCCCGCGCCGCCCTCTCCGAACTGAACGTTTGTATCGGCGTCCAAGACAAGCGTGCGGAAAAAATCGGAAATGGTCTTTTCCCGTTCATCCACCGATTCGCCGCGTTCGAGGACAAGCGGTTTTGTGCCGGCAAGGGCAAGGACGTACGCGCAAAAGAGCCCCGCCGGTCCCGAGCCTACGACGACGGGGCGGGAAGAAAACGTACTCCCTTTCGGTACAAGTTTTTCAACGGAGAAATCTTCCTCTTCGTAAAAAGTAACGTCGCGCGACAGGTACTTTTTCTCGTTATCCAATCGTGCGGCGACCTGATAAATATACTTTATATCGTCTTTTTTTCGGGCGTCGATACTCTTTTTGAGAATGGTGTAAGAACGGATCGTTTTTGCGCCGAGTTTTTTTGCAATCACTTCGGCAAGATCGGTTTTGTCCCGAACGGACAAAGAAAAGAAAAAACGTATCATACTACGGTATTGTTACTGCTGCGAATCACTCTGTCCAGAACGCTGACTTCTATTCCTTCACCGTCCGGATACTCGACAAGTATAGCCGAATATATCTTTTCGCATATACGCAGATAGCGGAATATATGCGCGGCATACGCCTCGCCGCTTTCGCCGAGATCCATATACGGATACCCTTTTTCTTCCCAGAAAGGGACGTTTCGTCTTTTGGTGAGAACAACCGGATTCTTCCCCTCCTCTTTCCAGCGATAGAGCATATCCGTCGCGCCGCGGACCGACTTATACAGGACGCAAGGCACAATCGGCGCGTAGTGAGTATATTTCATACCCGGAGACGCCGCTTTCTTCACTTCTCCGTGGTGAATATATACGGTCGGCAAGTACGGACGGAGCATTTCTTCCGTGATACCGCCCGGTCGCAAAATGACCGGTTCGCCTTCGAGGGACAGCACGGTCGATTCGATACCGACCGAACACGCGCCCCCGTCAATAACCGCGGGAATTTTTCCGTTCAGATCTTCATAAACGGCGTCCGCGGTCGTCGGACTGACTCGTTTTGAAAGGTTTGCGCTCGGCGCGGCGATAGGCAAATTACACTCCTGCAAAAATTCTCTTGCCACGGGATGCGACGGAATACGCACCCCCACCGTATCGAGCCCTGCCGTCACGATGTCCGGGACGCATTCTTTTTTCGGCAAAACAAGGGTAATCGGTCCGGGAGAAAAAACGGAAAAAAGTTTTTCTGCAAGCGGCGAAACGTATGCGACTTTGCGCGCGTTTTCCACGTCGGGGACATGCACGATCAAGGGGTTATCGGACGGTCTGCCTTTGGCAAAGTAAATCTTTTTTACCGCCTCTTCGTCCAATGCGTTCGCACCCAAGCCGTACACCGTTTCCGTCGGAAAGCCTACGATTTCGCCTTCCCGTATCCATTTTGCACATGCCGGGATAATCTCCCTGCCACCAAGTATCGTGTTCATTTTTCACCCAGTTTATAAATATATGTCCTGCCATCCTTTTGCGCCACGGCATAACTTTGTTGATACTGTCCGCGCACAAGATAGTTATCGGAGACGGATATCAAATCGTATTTGCAATCGAGCAGGACTTTGCCTTCATAGTTTTTCAAACCGAATTTCTCGTTTTCGGTAAAGATATAAACGCCATCTTTGACCGCATAAACGTCGTTTAATTCCGTTTCGCTACCGAATTTATCAATGCGGAACGTCTTTTTATCGCGATAGCCGAGGGCGTATCCGCCGTAAAACGGCGTCAATTCGTCGTACAGACAGTCCACAATAATTTTCCCGTCCGGCGTTACCGCGCCGTATTTTATCGGCAAAGTCGGATCCTCATCGCCTTCGGTTTCGTCGGTTTTCTCTTTCGCTTTTTCGCCGTCAACGCAAGCGATAACGACCGCCGTACTATTCGCGCCGACAACGGTGTACTTGTACCGCGCGTCGCTTTTGACGAGCGTCCTTACCGCCATCTCTTTATCGTATATGGCGACGTCGCCCTGCAAAGGATCGAACGTCGGATCCGCCGTCTCATACCCCACGCCGTCCACAAAAAGAACGGGGTAAAGACTGTCGATCGTGACTACCATCATATTTTTATCCAAAATGCAATAAGTCATTTCGCCCATGGTTGCATACTGCACTTTTTCGGGATCGAGGCGATATTCTTCGATATGCGGACGGTAATAATAGTAAACGATCGAACAGTCGTCGCGGATAATCGCGGCGGGATTTATACACGGGTTCTCATAAGTAATATGTCCGTCTTCCTGTAAAAAAGTCTGACCGTTATACTCATTGGCTACGGCGGCAAAAGCCTCGTTTGTGTACCGATTTGCCACGTCTACGATACCCGTAAGTTGCGTTATTTGTTTGGAGGCACCCGTTTTGACGTTATAAAAATCGACTTTCGTACGCGCGAAAACGTAGACGTTATTACCGTTTTCATCCATCGAAAAATATCCGAGATTCTGCCCGTCGAAGTGATTTTGGCTCGTTAGACAAGCATAGCACATAAACCAGCCGTTTCCCATATAATACAGATTCAGGTTCTTTTCCAAGCCCGTCATCGAATTGTCCGTGAGCGTCGAAAATGGCGAGTAGGACGCACTGTCGATTCGTTCAAGATAGCCTTGATAGCAGTCACTCTTGATATTGAAAAAATAAGCGGCGGAGTCACTGTATACGGCAAGATAATCGTCAACCTGCGTCATCGTGTAGTCCTTGCCCGTCGTCTCGTCGTATCCGTAACGAACGCGGAATGCTTCCAGCATTCGGTTATGCGATTTATAATCGTAAAAAGTCGAATAAGAAGCGGTGATCGACGGATTTTCCAGACAGCCGAGCATACAGACGTATTCGCCGCAAAAATACATTTGATTATAACTTGCCGAGTTATGCACCAATGAAAAATCGGTCAGAAACAGCAGTTTCCGTTTGCCGTTTTCATCAAGCGTACCTTCTCCGCGAAAACGGACAAGCCCGATGTAATACACGTCGCTGTCAAATCCGCTCGCCGTCGTCATAGTGACTATGGCAAAATCGCCGCGAATCGACTCGACGGACGTAAAACGCGGCTCGACGTACACTTCGTCCGCACTTGCGATACCGTACAAAGTCACGCTTTGCAGGCTCGTTCCCTCACTGAGCGCTTCGGAAATGACAAAAACGTCGCTGTTTACGTCGTATGACCATACTTCGCACCCCTCGGGCAAACCGATCAAAAGTTCCGCGTTGTCGATAGAATCGACGCTGTTAAAAAAGTTGAAATATTGCGTTTTTTTATTAAAGACAAAGAAATATAGACATAAACATACCGCGATTACACAGCAAACAGCGGCAGATACGGAAGAAAAAACGACGATTTTCTTCTTTTTCGTCCAGGGCGTTTTCTGCTTTTTTTCTTTATTTTTCAGCGGCAATAAAAAAGTACGTCTGTCTTTTTTCATAGTCCTATTATAGCATTATTTATAAGAAAATACAATGATAAGGCGTCTGTTGCTTTCTAAAAGGGGATGTTTTCCATAAACCGCACAATGCGTTTTGAAGAAAACAAAGCGACCAAACCGACAAGGGCTACCGCCATATCGACAAACACGAACGAATTATATAAAAAACTCCAAGATGTCGCGCCGAAATTCTCCGGATCACCACTCCCCCAAACGAAAATACCGCTGATAACGTGCGCAAAATAGCGCAGGACGCAAGCAAGAACCGTCCCTACCGACAAGCGAAGAATTTTCTTCTTTTCCGTTGTTTTTTCAAAAAACAGTCCGGCAAGCCCGATCGTGGCAAATGCTATCGGATAGTCGAGCAGGAATTGGACGGGATGAACGAAAAAGGGCGCTTGAATGAAGTTCAGTACGCCAAAGAGTACGCCGACAAACGCACCCCTTTTTACCCCGAACAGGTAAGAATACAAGAGGACGGGAAGAATCGAAGCGAGCGTCACAGATCCGCCCAAAGGCAAAGAAAACAGTCTGACATACGACAAGCCAAACGAAAGCGCAACCATAACCGCCGCATATACGACCGCTTTGGTGTGGTTTACCTTTCTTTTCGGCGAAAAAATGACAATCAGAATAATGACAACGGCTATCACGGCAGTCAGTGCGTACAATAACGCGTCGGATAACTTTTCGCTCATAAAAAAAACTCCTTTTTCCAAAAGGAGCCGTTTGAATAAAAAAGACGGCTTCCTTTCCCATATTGACATGGGCAAGTTCCAAGGGTTTAATCTCAGGCTTTCGCCACCCCCAGCACACCGTCTATTGTAACACAATATTCTTTTTTCGTCAAATAAAAAGGCAAGCCTGACACTTGGCGCATACGTCATTCCGACCGAAGACGGAGGGAACTTTGCATGGACGTCATCCCGAGCATAGCCGAGGGATCCCCCGTCCTATATGGGATTCCTCCGCTTCGGTCGGAATGACGGAACAAGGAAAAGGGGTTCCCCGAAAAATGCCGTGCATTTTTTGGGGAAACTTTGCGCCCTTTGTCAAAAGGGAGATCGTCTGCCGACCTTGGTCGGGAGAGAGGGTTTTCCGCGAGACGAAACTATGGTAAACGGTGAGATATTATTTTCCGCATAAAGCAAGGTTCTTTCTCGCTAAAAACCCCCATTCCCAAAGCGAATGCGTCCCGGGGCCCCGAAAAATCGTCAGATTTTTTGGGGCAACTTTGCGCCCTTTGTCAAAAGGGAGATCGTCTGCCGACCTTGGTCGGGAGAGAGGGTTTTCCGCGAGACGAAACTATGGCAAACGGTGAGATATTATTTTCCGCATAAAGCAAGGTTCTTTCTCGCTAAAAACCCCCATTTTTCGTCGCTTACTCCGAAAAATCAAGCCCCCTTTTGAAAAGGGTGTAAAACCGTAGTTCGTCATCCCGAGCGTAGCCGAGGGATCCCCCTTTTTTCAGTCCGACAGAGTGGACTACTGCGTGCGCGATTTTTACAAAAAACAATGTGCTATTGACGCTCCGAAAAAGGAGCGGCAAGAGTGCGTTTAGTTTTCGTAAAAATAAGGACAGCTGTAGAGGACTACTGCGTTCGAAATTTTTACGGAAAATAAATGTGCTATTGACGCTCCGCAAAAAAGAGGGGCTGTAAAAACAGCCCCCTTTTTCTTTTAAGAATTATAGATTATTTCTTCTTCTTTTTCTTTTGCACTTTACGTTGCGTGTACTTAACGTCGATTTCGTCAACGTAGTCGTCCGCTTCGAGCGCGTCTTCCTTTACCTGCGGTTCGGGTTCGGCGACTTTGATTTCTTTCGCCGTCTTCACGTTGTTTTCAAACACCTTTTCTTTCGGATGTTTCTTTTGGAAGTTACGGACGAGCACCACGATTACGACTACGATAATGATCAGACCGAGTACAAACGAGGAGATATAGAGCCAGAAGTACTGGTCGTTGATAAGGTTCGTCCAGAAGTCGTCTTTTTGTTCGTCTTCTTCCGTCGGTTCGTCGTCACCGTCGTCTTCATCATCGTCCGACTCTTCAACTTCGCCGTATTCATACTTCAAGGTGCTTGCCTTGGCGTCGATTACTTTGCCCTTTTCGTCGTAGTTACTTTCGATAGCGGCGATACCTGCCTCGTAGGCATCTTTGTCGATTTTATCAAGAGATACAAGGTCGATCGCCATCATACCGACAAGTTTCTTGTTGAGTTCGGTATGGACTTTATTGGTATCGTCACCAAGGTAGAATGCCCACGAAGCGGAACTGCTCGTTCCTTTTTCGGGATTATGCAAATAAATGGTGTACGTCTTCGCCGCGGGATTACCGGTCGCGTCTTTGTCGTAAGAACTGATAAACACGCTCAACGGTTTTGCGTCGGTTTCGCCCGTCGTAAAGCGGAGTTCGCCATAAGCGTCCGCCATAGAGTAGGTCAGGAAGCGATATTCGGCTTTCTCGTCGTAGTTTGCTTTCGAATCGATTTGCGTTCCGTCGGCGAGATAGAATTCCGTTCTGTGGTCTTCCCACGTTCCGGCGTCATAATACTCTTTCGCTTTGGCTTTCGCGTCCTTGGTATACTGCGGAACAGCGATAAGCGTCTTCGCCGTGAAAGTAAACTTGTAATAAGCGTCGGTCTTGATCGCGCACTTGTAAGAACTGTCAAGCGTGTAATTCTGCGCAAAACCGCTCGAAAGTTTATTGCTCATAACAAGAACGTTGTTGCCGCCCTTTGTGCCGTCTTCGGCGTCTACTTTCAGGAAGTCTTGCATAAATTCATTCCACTTTTCATCCGTCCAACCGTCGGTATTCAAAGCGGTGTCTTCACAGTTTGCCGTAGCAAAATACTTGTTGTACGCCGATTCGGTCGCGGTGCTGTTGGTGTACAGGAATTCGATCGCTTCTTCCATATCGCCCGACGTGGACTTGCTGTCGTATACGCCGTAGGTCGCGTTGGTCGAATTGCTCGTGAGCGTCGTGACATAGTTGCGGTCGTAGTTATTGGGTGTGTTACCGAATTCTTTACTCGACGTGGACGTGGACGAATCGAACGAGTCGGTCGTGTATTCCATCGTATAAATGTACGAATCGACGTCTTTGTAGAGGAATTTCAGTTGTACGCCGTCGCGTTCGATCGGCAGAACAGCCGCTTCGTCATTCGATTTCGCTTCGCCGTAAACGTCTTTTGCCATAGTATAAACGTTCTCGGCAATGGTGACGATACGAACCGCGTCAAAGTACACGGTACCCGAGGACAAGTCGGCGTTCGTATAAAAATCGACGTCGCTCTTGTTATCGGCTTTCAAGCCCGACTTCGTGTTGGCAAACGGGTTGCCGAGTCCGAGGTTGACGTTCATGCTGACGGAGAAGTTGCTGCTGGTCTTGACATAGAAGCAGTATTCTTTCCATTCGCCGTCGGTATCCACCAAACTGTAACCGATAATATCGTCGTCAACGTCGGCGATAAGCGAACCGCTCGAACTGGTGAGCGCGATCGTCGCTTTCGCGCCGCCTTCGGTCTTTGCCCATACGCTTACTTTGTAGTAACCGTCGGACGGGAGCGAGAAACTGCCCGACTTCATATTGACGGCGGCGTCGTAGGTGGAAGTAATCTTCAAAAGCGTCGAATACTCCGAAGAATATTTTTCGACGGACGAAACGTCTTCAAAGAACTCTTCCCGATCAATAACGATCGTACCGGCTTCGACTTTGCGCGCGGCATATTCCGCGGCGTTGTATTGCGGCGTCGGATTCTTGGTACCGGTGTTGGAAATCGCTACGTAGTTGCCTGCGCCGAGCGTGGATACGCCCGTCTTGCCGACGGCTTTAACGCCGAAGGAGCAGGTTTTTAAGTTGGTTTCCTTAATTGTGTATTTGGTAACGTCCCCTGCCACATAGTCGTACAGTTTGTTGTATTCCTTGCCGTTATCTTCGTATTTTACCCAGATTTCGTAGTATTCGGGATCGACTTCTTTGTAGGCGCCCTCATTCTCGGTGCCGCCTTTTACCGCCGTCCAAGTGAGCGAGTAACCGATTTTTTCGTCATACTCTTTTTGGAGAGTGGTGATCGTGTCGAACGTATTGCCTACGACGGTACCTTTCGTCCAGTCTTTCGTCGCGCCGATACCGGTAAGTTGACCGAACGAGTCGAACTGATCGGCGTCCGTCTTGTTATAATCAACCGTCGCATAGGTCGCGTTGGCGATGTTGACGGAATCTTTGGAGATGTTGGACGAAACGCTGTTGACGGAGAGCGAACCGGTAATTTTGTCGCCGGTGTTCGCGCTCGAATATTCGTCATAGTCGATTTCGAGGCAGTTGAAAGAAGCGAGTTTGACCGCGCCTTTGACATAGTTGTCCGGTTCCATACGGGAGCCCGAACCCATATCTACTTTGACGGTCAAGTACCACGTCTTGGAGAGGTCGCCCTGAATATAGTAGACGATTTCCTGCCATTTTTCTTCGGTGGTATAAGCGGAGAAAGAGGTAAGGCTCGTGCCGTTTTCTTCGGTCACTTTCTCGTTTTCGCCTTTCAGCAGGCTGACGGTTACGCCGAGTTTTTCATCGACGCCCTCGGTTTTCATAAGGAAAGCGAAACGATAAAACTTGTTCGGTCCGATCTTCACGCTGCTGTTTCCGCTGTAAACAAGGGTACTTGCCGTCTTTTCGGTGTTTTCATACGTCAGAACAAAGAGCGTATACGTATCTCTGTTCTCGTTGTTATCGCCGGCGACTTCGATCGTCTTGACGTCGTCTTCTTTCGCATAAGAAAGAGCGACTTTGTTATTGTCGTCGGTCGCGGTGCCCTTGATCGCCTTTTGCGTCCAGTCTTCAAGAGTGGGTTTGAGGTCTCCCAGTTGAGCCAGTCCGCCGAACGTAATCTGATTCTTGCTGTTGATTTCGGACAGGACGTTGATTTTTACGTCATCCGGTTTTTCATCGTATTCGACGACTTCGATATTATCGAAGAATACGCCGCCGATCATCTGATTGTTCGTGTCGAGTCCTTCGCCGAAAACAAGGTTGACCGTCAGTTCACGCGCGGATAACTGGTTACCCTGCACATAAACGGTGATCTTTTCCCATTCGCCGACTTTGGTCGTGGTCGCCTTGATATTGTCGCCGGCACCCGTCAGTTTGAGCATGGCGGAAGGACCGTCCGGATTGTTTTCTTCCCAGTTCTTGCACTGCGCGACATACGCGGCTTTCGCCGTCGTCCAGTTATCCAACTCGGCCAAATACGATTCGTAGGATTTTTTGATCGCATTAACCGTCTTGTTGTTGTTATATCTTTCCTGCATATACCCGTTGGTGATAAACGCGAGCGCGTCTTCGGCATTGTCAAAATACGATTCGATTTTCGCTGCGGTCATCGCCGGAGAAGGTACAACGTTTCTTTCGCCGTCTTCTTCCGTGTACGCGTAATATAAATAGGTATAGAAAAATCTTTCGGCATAAGAATCGCCTACGTCTTTCATGCCTTGGCTGCTGCCAAGCCAGTTTTTGACCGAAGTAAGCAGCGAAGAATACTGCGTTTCCGTCGTGTTCGGGATGGCTTCGCCTTTCAGTTTGGAAACAAATGCCGTTCCGTCGAAACTTTCGGCGGTCACTTCGCCGAAATAGTCTTTCGGGAGAGTAACGGTGGGCGTATCCTTGTTCGATTCGATAAAGAGATTATATATTGCTTTTTCCAAAGCGGTATAGGTGGTGGAAGACGCGCTCGTCGGATCGGTCGGTTCGGCGGTCGCATACGCTTTCATATAAGAATCGGTACCGTTGTACGAAGCCGTACCGGTATACTGTTTTGCCCAAACGTACGCCCATACGCTGACCGCGTAGTAGGTGTTGGCGTCGATTTTGATCGACTTTGCCGAGGTGTATCCGCTCGGGCGCAAAGAAGAATTGTAGAGCATCAGGACTTTATGTTCGTCCAGCCCGTTAAAGTCGTATTCGTTTTCGGCGGTGTTGATAAACGATTTCAACCATTCTTCCGAAGCCATCGGCGTGATAGAGGTATAACCGTTGGTGTACGTCGTGGTCGTTTGTCCTTGGTCGTCGGTCGTCTCTTTGCCTTTGTACAGTCTGGTCGGATCGACTACGCCGTAGTAGGAGGAGCCGAGCGAACTTGCAGCCGACGAGTTGCTGTCGGCGTTGAGCGACCAATAAGAAGAAGAAATATTGGACGAACTGTAATCACGGAAACCGTAAAAATAACTTCTGTACGTATTGCCCGTGAAGTAGGTCGAAGAGGTAAGATGACTTCTGTTTGTCAAATTGGCGTCGATAAAATAATAAGCGGACACCGTCTTTGCTTCCGAAGTAAGGAAAGCGTCGGAAGCGACGAAAGCAAGGTAGTTTTTGTGCAAATCGTCTTCTTTGTCATACTGCTTATATACGTCGGAGAAAGCGATCTCTTTGTATTCGTCTTCGGCTTCGTCAACCACTTTTTTGCAAATCACGTTGTCAAACAAAGCAAAACCGCGGGTAGCGTACTTGTCGTTGCCGTCGTTCGCATAGTCTTGCGAAGTAGCCGCGGCGGGACCGTAGCCGAGCCACAGTTCGAGTTTGATCGACATCGAGGAAGTGCGGTTGGTTTCGATAAAGAACTCGTACGTCTTCCATGCGCCGTCGGTGTTGATGCAATTAAATTCATAATCGACGTCTCCGCGGACAAACACAAACGCGCCGCTGTTCTCGTTTTCCACTTTCGAGCAAACGGAGAATTGCAGACGGTACAGGCTGTTTGCTTCGAGGGTATAACTGCCTCCCGCCATATAGTGACTGCCTTTCGTCATGGTCGTTGCGAGAAGAAGAGCGTTCGTATCCCGATTTTCACGGACGACGGTATCGCCGTTTTTGACGGGGTTGCCCTTTTCGTCGAGTTTGTCGGTCTGGGGCGTAGCCGGATCGACTTTCGGATTTTCGAGTTTGATCGGCGTATCCAGACGGACGGGATTACCGCCTTCGTCGGTCTCGTTCTCTTTGGTATCGATCTGCCATGTATTCAGAATGGTATCCGTCATACCCGACGCAAGATCGACAACCGCGGAGATGATCCCCGTGGACTCGTTTCTGCCCGTGCCCGAAGCCGCCGTCGTAGAAGCGGCGGACGTCTGCGTCCAGCCTTCAACCACGTCGTAAAAGCCGTTCGAGTTCGTGGACTTGGCGTCATAGAACGTGCCGTTGGTCACAAGTTGTTCAAACTTGACCGTCGGCGTGCTTTCTTCCGGCGTCTCGTCTTTGGTGTAGTCGGTACATGCGACCAAAGCCAAAGCCATAACGAGCGTCGTCAGAAGAGAAAACAGTAGCAAAAATTTCTTTTTCTTCATACAAACCACCTATTATGTAGTATTTCTTTTCTTGCGCTCACGCGAGCATACGCCCACATGATAACAATTCTTGACTATCATACCACAAGCCCGTAAAAATTTCAACAAATTTCACCTTGTTTTTTCATAAGTTTCCGTTTCCGTCGCCGTTTTTTTCGCCGCGCCTTCAAGACAGGTCGCTTTCTTTTGATTTTTGCCCGATTCTGCCCGAAATAATCTCCGCAAAAAAAAGCGGAAAAAACATTGATTTTTTTGCATAACGCGTTTATAATGGTAATAACGTTTTTTTACACAAGAGGTGCTTGCATATCATGAAATCCATATCGAAAATCCTTTTTATCGCCATCGATTACCTGTTCAAATACCCGCAAAATCCGAGTAAAATCATCAAAAAGAATCGCGTTTCGGTCTACGTCGAACGCGACGTGGTGTTCGATAAAAACACGCCCGAATACAAACTCGACTATTTTTACAAACCGCATACGACGGGCAAACGTCCCGTTATTTTCGAAATCCACGGCGGCGGCTTTTCGGCGGGCGACAAAAAGTATCGTAACGCCCTTTGCTATTGGTTCGCGCACGAAACGGGTGCGTTCGTCGTCAACGTCAACTACGGGCTCGGTCGGGAAGTGCAGTTTCCGCAGCCGTTTATCCACTTGGTCAACGCGGCAAACTGGGTTGTCGATAACGCCGAAAGGTTCAACCTCGACCTTGACAAAGTACTCGTCACGGGCGACAGCGCGGGCGGCTATTATTCTTCCGTTCTCTCGGTCTATAACCGTTGTCCCGCCATGCAGGAAGCGTGCGGCGGCATTCCGCTGAAACTGAAAATCGGCGCGGCGGCGTTTAACTGCGGCATTTACGATCTGAAAATCGCGTTGCAGACGCGCATTATCTTCAACATGACCAAACAAGTCTGCCTCGACTTCGCCGGTATCACTCCCGATCAATTCGATACCTATAAATATAAAGACGCGGTCAGCCCCGTCGATTACATCGACGAAAACTTCCCCAAGTCGTACATTATCTACGCCGACAAAGACGTCTTCTGCGGCGGTCAGGGACAGGCTCTCGCCAAAAAACTGACCGAGTGCGGCGTGTACAACGAAACGTACGGTTCGCATAAATTCCTCGACAACCACACTTTCCCGTCCACCTGGATATCCAAAGCGGCAAAGGAAGCCAACGCCGGTATGATACGCTTTATGAATAATTATTTCGCCGGGAAAATCTGATATTTGTCGAAAAATATAAAAAAGCGGACAAAACACGCATAAAAGCCCCAAAAAAATCCGACTTTTTGGGGCTGTTTTTTTGAAAAATACTTATCACAAAAGCCAAAACGTCCCCGCCGCTTGACCGTCTTCCCGAATGCAGCCGAGGGATCTCTGCCCACCCGTCATCCCGAGCGCAGCCGAGGGATCCCCCGTACTTTATGGGATTCCTCCGCTTCACAGCCTATCGGCTGTTTCGGTCGGAATGACGGAACGGAAAAAAGATCGTCATCCCGAGCGCAGCCGAGGGATCTCCTTTCTTTCGTCATCCCGAGCGTAGCCGAGGGATCTCCCGTACTTTATGGGATTCCTCCGCTTCACAGCCTGTCGGCTGTTTCGGTCGGAATGACGGACTTGCCTTACACCCTTTCTCAAAAGGGGGCTTGATTGCCAAAACGCTTGCGTTTTGGGAATGGGGGTTTTTAACGAGAAAGAAGTCTGCTTTATGCTACGGATAAATATACCGTTTGTAACGGCTTTATTCCTTGAAAAACCCTCTCCCTCGCTCCGCTCCGGACGCTCTCCCTTTTGACAAAGGGCGCAACTTGCCCCAAAAAATGCACGCGTTTTTCGGGGACCCCGTGGGCTTTTTCTTTGGGCACGGTCGTCATCCCGAATGCAGCCGAGGGATCTCCCGTACTTTATGGGATTCCTCCGCTTCACAGCCTATCGGCTGTTTCGGTCGGAATGACGGAACGGAAAAAAGATCGTCATCCCGAGCGTAGCCGAGGGATCTCTGCCCACCCGTCATCCCGAGCGCAGCCGAGGGATCCCCCGTACTTTATGGGATTCCTCCGCTTCACAGCCTATCGGCTGTTTCGGTCGAAATGACGGAACGGAAAAAAAGTCGTCATCCCGAGCGTAGCCGAGGGATCTCCCGTACTTTATGGGATTCCTCCGCATGACAAGCCTGAGGCTTGGCGCACATGTCGGGAATGCGCGTTACCGTTATAAAAAAAGTTCTCTCCTCCGTACACGATTTTTGCGCCCTTTGTCAAAAGGGAGATCGTCTGCCGACCTGCGGTCGGGAGAGAGGGTTTTTCACGAGAAAAAAACTATGGCAAACAGTATGAATTTATTTACAGCATAAAACAGGATTCTTTCTCATAAAAACCCCCATTCCCAAAGCGCATGCGTCCCGGGGCCCCCGAAAAATCGTCAGATTTTTTGGGGCAAATCTGCCCCCTTTTGAGAAAGGGTGCAAATCAATTTTTTGGGGCAAAACACGGGCTACCCGAAAAAAAGTTTTTTTTAACATGCTTTTTCTTTTTTGTAAAGCAATTTCAACAAAACGGGCGTAGCGAAACTCGTAATAATGATCAAAATCAGAATAAACGGCATAATCGCCGAATCGATCAAGCCGTTTTCGACGCCTTTTTGCGCGCAAACGAGCGCGACTTCGGCGCGCGCCATCATACCGACGCCCGCTTTAAAAGAATCGTTCCATGAGAACCGACAGATTTTTGCACCGAGAGAACACCCGACAAATTTTCCGATCAAACCGGCAAAGATAAAACAAACGCCGAACAAAGCGAGGTTGAGATTGATACCGCCAAACGAAACGGTCAAGCCGATATTGGCGAAAAACACCGGACCGAACAGCATGTAAGTGGTTATGTCCGCCTTTCTGTCGATATAATCGGACTCATGCAACTGCGCAAGCATCAGTCCGGCGATAAACGCGCCCGTGATGTCCGCCACGCCGAAAAACTCTTCGGCACAGTAGGCATACAAAAAGCAGACGGCGTATCCGAAAATGGGCACCCTGCGATTATGGGGATACTTGTCGGCGAGTTTTTTGAAAAGGAATCGGATAAGAAGCCCGACTCCGATCGCCGCGACAAAGAAAGCGACCGTCTTACCGAGCACGACCAGCGCGTCGCTTTGTCCCCCTTTTCCGATACCGATGACAAAGGACATCACGACGATGCCGATGACGTCGTCGATGATCGCCGCCGACACGATCGCCGTACCGATGGGCGAAGACAGTCTGCCCAGTTCTTTCAGCGTAGCGACCGTCACGCTGACCGACGTCGCCGTCAGAATCGTCCCGTAAAAAAGGTTGGACGAAACGGTCTCGTGCGACCAGTCGCGGAATCCGCCGTTAAAACCGCAGGCGACAATAAAGCCGAGCGCAAACGGCACGAGTACGCCGCCGAGCGTAACGAACGTCGCCGCCACACCCGTCGACTTGACCGTCTTCAAATTCGTTTCCAGCCCCGCCGAAAACATAATCAGAATCACGCCGATTTTCGCAATAAAACCGATCCCTTCCATAACCGAATCGGTCAAAACCGCTTGCCCCGGGATCAGTTTTAACAAACCGATCAAAACGCCCGACAGGAGCATTCCGACGACTTGCGGTACCCCAATCTTGCGAAAAACGATACCGAAAAGTTTGGAAAACAGTAATATCAATGCCAGCGGCAACAGTATCTCGAAATAGTTCATTTCTATGCCTTCTTTCTATGTATACCCCGAAAAATGCCGTGCATTTTTTGGGGCTTGTTATCGGGGTTCCCGAAAAATCGTCAGATTTTTTGGGGCAAATTTTGCGCCCTTTGTCAAAAGGGAGATCGTCTGCCGACCGACGGTCGGGAGAGAGGGTTTTCCAAGCGATAAAACTACGGCAAACGGTATGATATTATTTGCCGCATAAAGCAAGGTTCTTTCTCGTTAAAAACCCCCATTTTTCGTCGCATACTCCGAAAAATCAAGCCCCCTTTTGAAAAGGGTGCAATTTATCCCCAAAAGTTGTACAGGAGTACCGCGAGAGCAGAAGTTCCGCACAATTTTAACGCTTTGCGATTATGCGGTCACAATCTTACTTGCCTGCTGCAATCCCAATTTATCGATCGCATTCTCGCGCATTTTGTATTTCAGTATTTTTCCCGCGGCGTTCATGGGGAACGCTTCCGTAAAGTCGACGTATCTGGGTACTTTATGTTTTGCCATATGGGTGCGGGCGTACTCTTTGAGTTCGTCTTCGGTCATCGTTTCGCCCTCGTTCAGAATGACGCACGCCATGATTTCTTCGCCGTAATCGACGTCCGGCACGCCGATGACTTGCACGTCTTTGACTTTCGGGTGGGTATAAATGAAGTCTTCGATTTCTTTGGGATAGATATTTTCGCCGCCGCGAATAATCATATCCTTGATACGACCGGTGATTTTATAATAACCCTCTTTGGTCCGCCGTCCGATATCGCCCGTATGGAGCCAGCCGTCCTTATCGATCGCCGCCGCCGTCGCTTCGGGCATTTTGTAATAGCCTTTCATGATGTTATAGCCGCGCGCGACGATTTCGCCGTCCGTTTCGTCGGGCAAGTCTTCGCCCGTCGAGGGATCGACGATTTTGTTCTCCACGCCGAATATGGGCGCGCCGACCGTATTGACGCGCGTTTCGATACTGTCGGTGATTTTGCTCATCGTGCAGGCGGGAGACGCTTCGGTCTGACCGTAGGTGATGCAAATCTCGGGCATATGCATTTTTTCGATGACTTCGCGCATGACCTTGATCGGGCACGGACTGCCCGCCATGATACCCGTCCGCATGTGCGAAAAATCGGTTTTTGCAAAGTCGGGGTGGCTGAGCATCGTGATAAACATCGTCGGGACGCCGTGAAAACAGGTTATTTTTTCCCGATCGATACACGCGAGACCTTTCCTCGGCGAAAACGCGGTGATAGGCGACATGGTCACGCCGTGCGTTACGCTTGCCGTCATCGCAAGCACCATGCCGAAGCAATGGAACATCGGCACCTGTATCATCATTTTATCCGCCGTGGATAAGTCCATACAGTCGCCGATGGCTTTGCCGTTATTGACTACGTTATAGTGGGTGAGCATGACGCCTTTGGGAAAACCCGTCGTACCCGACGTGTATTGCATATTGCACACGTCGTTTTTCTGCACCTTTTTGCGCCGCTCTTCCACTTCGGCAAGGGGCACGTTTTCGGCAAGCGCCCACGCTTCTTTCCACGTGCGGCACCCGATTTCTTCGCCGTCAACAAGCACGACGTTTTTCAGATAAGGCAGTTTTGCCGATTTCAGTTGTCCTTTTTCGCAGGTGGCGAGTTCGGGACAAAGTTCTTTGATAATGCCGAGATAATCGATATCTTTATATCCGGAAATCATGACAAGCGTATGCGTGTCCGACTGACGGAGCAGATATTCTATTTCGTGAATGCGGTAGGCGGTATTGACCGTGACAAGCACCGCGCCGATTTTTGTCGTCGCCCAAAAAGTAATGTACCACGCCGGCACGTTCGTCGCCCAAATCGCCACGTGATCGCCGCGTTTGACGCCCATAGCGATCAAAGAACGCGCAAAAGTGTCGACGTCGTCGCGGAACTGCCGATACGTCCGCGTATAATCGAGTTCGGTATAACGAAAAGCGTATTGATCGGGAAAGTCCTCGCAAATCCGATCCAGCACGTCGGGAAAAGTCTCGTCGATCAGCGTCTCTTTCTTCCACGGATACTTGCCCGTGTGCGTTTTGTTATCCTGCAAAGTCCTGCCGCGAGCGACGAACCGCGCCATAAAATTGGCAAACTGCGGCACTACGATACCGGCGTCGCACAGTTCGTTTGCCCAACGTTTTACCCATTCGAGAGAAATATAGCCGTCGTAGCCGATCGATTTTAACGCGCCGATCGCCTCTTCGAGGGGCATATCCCCTTCGCCCATCAGAACGTAACGCAGTTTTCCGTCTTCCACCACGCTATCCTTAATATGGACGTGACGGATATAACCGCCGAGGTTCTCCACCGTCTGCGCAGGCGTTTCGCCCATATACCGATAGGGATGATGCACGTCCCAAAGAGCGGCGACGGCCGGGCTTCCCACCGCGTCCAAAAGACGGCGCAAACGGAGCGTGTCCGCAAATACGCCGTTGGTCTCGACGACAAGCGTCACGTTCTTTTCCGCAGCGTAGGGCGCGACGCGACGAAGTACGCCTACGATATACCCGTCGTCCACTTCTCCGCACGGCTTCGGTTCGAGGTCGCCGAGGACGCGGATACACGGCGTCGAAAAAGTATACGCAAGGTCGATATATTCTTTCAGTTCGGCGACGTTCTTTTCTTCGTTTTCCTTGTCTTTCAGAGAAAAACCGGTGGAAAAACAGGACACTTCCAGTCCGAGTTCGTTGAGTTTTTTCACCGTGGAAAGGGCGTTTTCTTTTTCAAACGGTCTCGCTTTGACCGCCGAAAGATCTTTGCCGAGTCCTCTGACTTCGATTCCGTTCAGTCCGAAATCTTTCGCCATCGAATAGATTTCCGTCCAGGAAAAATCGGGACAGGCAAGCGTCGAAAAACTGAGTTTCATAAAAAAAATCTCCTTTCTTGTTCGGACAAAATCCGACAATAGCAATATCATATCACTTTTTTTTTGTCTTTGCAAATATTACACCGTATATATTTTTATCTTTTTATTTCCCGCGCGCAAGCAAAAAACATATTATTGCAAAAACTCGGTTTGCGCATAGAAATATAAAAGTGGGTATCCGTAATTAGCATAAAAGTAACCCTTTTTACATTTTATCAAAATCCTCCGCGCGGGACACGAAAGGCAAAACGTTGACAAAGACGGCGTTGTGTTGTAATATATACATAATAATATATTTTACGGAGTATAAAAATGCAATACCATTTGAAAAACGACCACTACCGTTCGTTCGAGACGATTTTTATCGGCAAAAAAGAACCGCGCGCCTATTTCATTCCGTTTTCCGCAAAAGAGGACGCCGCCAAAGCGTCGATCCTTTCCGAGAGATACTCGTCCGATATGGTGCGGTGTCTTTCGCGTAAAGAGTGGGACTTTTTTTTCATCGAAAACCCACTGGACCTACCCGACGTATTCGACACCGACGAAGTGACTTTCGATAAGGTCTACGTTCCGTCCTGCTGGCAGTTTACCGGCTACGCAAAGCCCTTTTACCTCAACTCGCGTTATCCTTTCAAGCCCGATCCGCCCCATATCCCGGCGGTCAAAGCCGAGCCTTTCCGTCTCGGGATCACGCTTTTTACACCCACGGACGCATACAATAATATCGGTATTTACCGCACTTTCTTTACCGTCGAAAACGTTGCCGCAAAAAAACGTTCTCTCGCTTTTCTCGGCGCGATTTCCTGCCTTGACGTCTATCTCAACGGGCAATTCGTCGGTTACAGCGAAGGGGCGCACAACACCGCCGAATTCGATATAAACGACTATCTTGTCGAGGGCGAAAACGAACTTGTCGCCGTCGTCCGTCGCTGGGCTACGGCTACCTACCTCGAATGTCAGGATATGTTCCGCAATAACGGTATTTTCCGTGACGTTCTTCTGTACGAAACGCCTTGGGAAAATATCCTTGACTACGAACTGAAACCGGAAAAAAACGAAAAAGGCTACGATCTGTCGGTGTCTGTCAACGTCGAAAATCCGTCCGGAAACGGGGTTTTGTCTCTCGAATTGAAAATCGGCGACGCGACCTACTCGGCAAAAACCACGGCGGAAGAAAAAAACGTTTTCCGTTTCGCCGACCTCCCCGTACAAGAATGGTCGGCGGAGAGTCCCGCCCTCTATGACCTTTATATCGGACTGAACGATTCCGTTTTCGTCCGCGCTCGCGTCGGCTTTAAGACGATCGTCATCAAGGACGCCGTTTACTATCTGAACGACGCCCCGATCAAGTATCTCGGAGTCAACCACCACGACACTTCGCCGACGGCGGGTTACTGTATGACGCCCGAAGAAATCGAAAAAGACGTCCGCTTGATGAAAGAATTTAACGTCAACGCCGTCCGCACTTCCCACTATCCGCCCGATCCGCTTTTTTTGCAACTCTGCTCGGAATACGGATTGTATGTCGTCGACGAAGCCGATATCGAAACGCACGGTATGGGCCCGTCGGTAAAAGGCATCAACGGGATCAGCAACAACCTCGCATGGAAACACCACTATCTCGACCGTGTGCGCCGCATGTTTATGCGCGACCGTAATAATGTGTGCGTGTGTATGTGGTCGCTCGGCAATGAATCGGGCGGTTACAAATGCCAGGATTATTGCTACGAATATCTGAAAAAAAATACGACGATTCCCGTTCATTACGAAGCGGTCGTCCGTACCAAACGCGTCGCCTACGACGTCGTGAGCGAAATGTATACGCCTATTTCTTTCATGCGCCGCCGTCACCGCCGCGCCGTCGCTTCCCATTCAAAAAAGCGTTATCGCCCCTACTTTTTGTGCGAATACGCGCACGCGATGGGCGTCGGACCGGGAAGTCTCGGCGACTATTACAACCTCTTTATGATGAGCAAAAACTATCTCGGCGGTTGCATCTGGGAGTGGGCGGACCACGCCGTCAGACATGAAGACGGCACCTATACCTACGGCGGCGACCACGGCGAATATATGCACGACGGCAACTTTTGCGTGGACGGTCTGTTCTATCCCGACCGTACCCCCTCCCGAAGCGCATACGAAATGAAGAACGTTTATTGTCCCATAACCGCGCGTTTGGGTAACAAATGTATTATTTTCTTAAACAAGCGTTATTTCCGCGATACGTCGGACATTGTGTTCCGTATCGTCGTTCGCGCCGATGAAAAAATCATTTCCGAGACGACGAAAGAGTTTACCATTCCGCCGCAAACGCAGACGGGTTATCCGATTATCCTGCCGCAAAAAACGAAGAACGTCGATATTCTCGTGCATTACTTCGACAAGCAAACGCGCCGCGAGATCGGCTTTACGCAACTTGTCGTAAGTCAAAGCGTCGAGTCGTCTTATACGCCTGCGCAAAAAGAAGAAATCTCTCTTTCGGAAGAAAATTCGCTTATCCGTATCGAGGCTTCGGGTATCGTGTACACTTTCGACAAAAAGTCATGCACCATTACTTCCGCCCAAAAAGGCGGCGTAGAATTCGTCAATCAGAAGCCTATCAACCGTCACGGAATCGTCGGCTCTTACACCGAGTTTTTCCGCGCGCCTTTCGATAACGACCGCAATATCCAAACGATATGGAGAGCCCACTGCGCCGACTCCTACACCGTCAAGCCGAAGTTTCTGCTGACCGAAAAGCACTCGTCGCAATGCAGTCTTTTCGTACAGTTCCGCTATAAAGGAAAACGCCCGATCGCCGCGGAAACGGACAAAATCACTTTCTTCTCCGACGGTACGGTCGTATACGACGTGTATTTTACCCCCTACTTATTGCCTTTCCTCGGTCGTATCGGCAAAGTGTTCGAGTGGTCGTCCGATTTTACAAAAGTTCAATGGTTCGGCAGGGGCGACGGCGAAGACTATCCCGACTTTTCCGGCGGCGTAAAACTCGGCAACTTCCGCGCCGACATCACCGACGAAGAGCCGTACATTTTCCCGCAACACAGTGGCACCCACAGCAGCGTGCGCCACTCCTCCGTCTCCACGCAAGACGGTTTTACCGGCGTACGTTTCGACGCCCTGCGAAAACCGTACTTCTGGACGGCAAAGCCCTATACCGAGGCGCACGTCGACAGGTGGAAACACCGCGAAGACGTCACCGCCCTGCCCTCGTCCGTCACGACCGTAGACGGTTTTTGGCGCGGCGTCGGCAGTAACAGTTGCGGTCCGCTTCCCTTGTTCAGTTATACGCTGTCCGGATTTTTCAAACAGTATCACTTCAAATTCCGTTTCAAGCCCTATCACGACTGATTTTTTTGCATAAAAAAAAGGAGTTACCCCCGACAAAGGTAACTCCTTTTTTATTCTGTCATTTTTTATTCGGAAACTTTCAATTCCCAAATTGCATACAACGTCGTATTCTCGGTCACCGCATAAGGGAAAGACACGGGAGAGCCGAAACCGTTCACGTTATCAAACCACCCGACAAGGACATAGTATTCCTGTCCCGATTGGTATCCGCCCTGCGCGCTCGGCTCGACCTTGCGCGTACATTCGGGCGCGGCAAGAAGAACGGGACAATGCTTGGACAAGACTTCGCTTCCGCCGTTTGTCTCGAACGTAACGGTAAACGACTGCACGGACAAGCCGTTCGCGTTCAGCTTTTCGGCGCAAAAAGCCCATTCCGTTTTGTAGTAGTCGCCTTCGTTGAGGGGCACTTTGATATACAGTCCCTCGGCGCAGGCGTCGAAGACGTGTTCTCCCGTCGCAGGGGGAATGCGCGACGTAAACGTGATATTTTCGAGCGCGCCGCAACCGGAAAAAGCCGATTCTGCCAGCACCGAAAGCCGACTTTTTTCGGCAAAGACAATACGTTTTAACGAAGAACAGTTATAAAAAGCAAAAGGACCGACTTCTTCGACCGACTCGGGGACGTCCAGTTGCGTTACGCCGCAATTACGGAAAGCGTAGTCAAAAATCACTTTGACGGCGGTATCGAGCCGATACACGCCCCCGACCGACTCGGGTACGCGGTACAAAGTCGCGCCCGATTTATCATAAAGACAGCCGCCTTTGTCCGAAAAAACGGCGTTACTTTTCGCCACCGAAAAACCGCCGAAGGACGGCACGTTTTCAAAAAGTCCCATCTCCGTCAAACTCTCCGGCACCGTAAGAAAAGCAAGGTCGCTCCCGGAAAAAGCGTCACGAACCGTTTTTTTCGCGCCGTTTTCGATGGTATAATTCGTCTTTTCCGACCGCGTCGGATAGACATACAAGACAGTCCCGTCTTTGGAATACAATACGCCGCTTTTGACCGAATAAACTTCGTTTTCCGCCGAAACGGAAAAATTTTTTAATGCCGTCATATCGGAAAAAGCGGTATAAGCCGAGGCGATTTTGTTGATGTTCAGACTCGTAAGAAAAGCCGCGTTCCGAAAGGCAAACTCCCCTGCCGACAGCGTTTGATCGGGGACGGCATAGGTAAGGTCACTTTTTGCGGCGGGGTACGCGACAAGTTCGGTTTTGTCCGCCGAAAAAAGAACCCCCTCTTCCGCGACATAGTTCTCGTTCCCCTCGCCGACCGAAAACTCTTCCAGCATAGGGCAACGGAAAAACTCCTCTTCCACCGTGCGCACATACGCTCCGATATGAAAACGCCGCACGAGTCCTTTTTCTTTCAGAAAACCCTTTGAAATCGACACGACCGGCTTGCCGTCATGTTCGTCGGGTAAAAATATGTTCGCCGACGTGGTCAAAACCGAACGCGCGATATATCCCCCCTTGTCGGCGGTCGGGGCGTATTGTATTTCTTCGTTGCCGACGTCCATATCGATCCACTTCGCATATAAAGTAACGGACGACGGGGCTTTGTACGGGAAAATAATTCTGTCGCCCGAAAAGTCCTCTTTCTCGTACCAACCGTCCAATACGGCTCCCACTTTCGACGAAAAGGGTTCCTCTTTTATCGTTTTATCGACTTTCGTTTGCACGGCTGAGCCGCCGTTCGTATTGAAAGTGACGGTGACCGATTGCAAGACGACTTCTTCCTCTCTCGGGCTGCAAGCGCACAAAAGGACAAGAAGAATAAGCAAAGCGATAAAGACTTTTTTTCTCATAAAAATAAGGTGTCCAAACGAAACTTTTTCATACATTGGTCGACTTCGGAATAATCGAGACCGAACAGTCCGAATATTTCGCGCAAGCCGACGTTGACGTTTATTTTGCGCATATAGGTGCATGCCGCGATCAGCATAGCAAAAGGTTTATCCTCCTCGAACGGCGTATAATAAAACGTTTCCTGACACTTTTTGATCGCAGAGGCAAGAACGTTGCAATAGACGGGAATATAAAAATCCGCCGTCAAAAAGCGCACGATCATCTCGCCGTACGCCGAGTACCACGCGCCGTAGAAGCGGTGATGAGCCTGCGCGCAGACAAATGTGACCGCTCTTTCCGGCGTGGTAAAAGACAATTCGCCCTCATACCCCATCCGTATCAGCGCACGCAGGACAGACAGTTTTATCTCGCGCGACGCAAACGGCGAACAAGTCAGCGACGTAAGCAGTCCGAACCACTTTTCTTTGACCTTCGCTTTGTCCGCGAGCCTGTCCAAAAATTGAGCGCAGAAAAATGTCTGCGAAAAGCAAAAATAGTTCCTTACCGTCAAAAATGTCTCCTCGTCCGGTTCCTCGGCAAAGTCAATGCTTTGGAAAAAGGTATCCATATTTTGTTCTTCGGATACCGAAAGCGTAAGATACGAGTTCGGTGCGTCCGCGGCAGCCATACCATCGATACACCTGTCGATAAGGCGCATCGGCGGCAGACCGATTTTGCACACGGCAAAGTACTTCGCACGGTATTCGCTTGCTTTTTGCTTGTCTTTTTCCGCCGAGCATATCGCCGCCTCGTAATACAGGGCTACTTCGTCGATTTCGCACAGCGAAAGCACTTTGTCGAAAAACAGTTTTGCGCTTTGGTATTCGCGCGCCAAAAAGTAGACCTCTCCGATGTCTCTTAATATATTGACGTCCTCGTTTTCGTCGGCAAAATAAACGGCGCTTTGTACGGCAAGTTCTTTAAGGTTTTCGCCGCCTTCGAGAAGCAAGTTGATAAACTCGCTGTCGCCGCTCG
Organism: Clostridia bacterium; assembly: GCA_045601385.1. Lineage (GTDB taxonomy): Bacteria > Bacillota > Clostridia > Christensenellales > DTU072 > CAG-1782. The sequence continues at coordinate 145,252 of JAZRZM010000009.1, forward strand.
CGTACGTGCCGATGAGCGGCAAAAGTCCGACAAAAAAGGCGTCGAGGTCGAACGTCGGATCGAGTTCCACCGCCATGTTGAGTATATCGACGATACTGCTCATATTTTTCCGATTCAGCGGAAGCGTCATCATTTTTTTCAACGCCTCCCCATACTTTTTCTCGGCGACCAGCCCGTACACTTCGTTAAAGCGGCAGACTTCGGCGGCGGAGAGCGGTTCGAGTTCTTCTTCGGCGGCAACGACGGTCAACGGTTCTTCGGGGAAAAAACGTGAAAAATCGAACAGATTAAAGTGGCGGTTTTCGCCCCCGATTTTGTTCGCCATAAAGAGGCAGTACCGTGCCATCGGATCGTTCCCCGTGATCAGAAAAACGTCCGCATAGGCAAGGTAAATTCTCTTTTTTTCTTCCGATTCAGTCGCGAGTCCAAACGCCTCGTTGAGGTTCTGGATAGCGAGCATATATTTCCCGTCTTCTGTCGCCTCCGCCGCGAATCCGAGCAGTTTTTCAACCGTTATTTCCAATTCTATTTTTGCCATAACGCTTCGATTTTCTCCTTTGTATATAGGTATTTTTTCTCGCAAAAACGGCAGTTTATCTCGATTTTTCCCTGTTCGGACAAAATGTCGTCGCATTCTTTTTTCCCGAGTCCGAGCAAAACGTTTTTGATTTTCCGTTCGCTGCAACTGCACTTTACTTTCAGTTCTTTCGACGGAAAAACTTCGGCGTCGAGATGTCCGAAGTAAAAGTCGAAAATCTCTTCGGGTATTTTTTCGGAAAGGAGTTTGCTTACGTTCGTAAACTGCCCGGCGATGTCTTCGAGCATAAAAAGCATATTTTCGTCGATGCCGGGGAGCGCCTCGCAAATAATACCGCCCGCGCCGATACAGCCCGTTTTGTCCACGAGTACGCCGAGCGCGACCGCGCTGTTTATCCCCTCGCTTTTGTTGAGATAGCAAGCAAAGTCTTCGGCTATTTCGCCCGAAACGAGTTCGATTTGTCCCGAATACGGCTCTTTCAAGCCGAGGTCTTTGAGGACGGTCATTTTTCCCTTGCCGATACCCATACCGACGTCGAGATGCCCGTTCTGTTTCAGCGGCAAGTCTGCCGCCGGATTGACGACGTAGCCGTGCAGGGTGTTGTCTCCTTTTCCCGCCACAATTACGCCGCCGATGACGCCGTCCCCTTTGATCGACAGACTGTACGAGTCGTCCTTGTTTTTCAGATTCGCGCCGATGTACGCCCCGGCGGTCATGGTTCTGCCGAGAGCCGCCGCCGAAAGAGGACTCAAATTATGAATTTTGATTTCTTCGTTGACCGCGTCCTTGATCGTGATGATCGCGACGCGCGCATACCCTCCGAAAATCGTCCCTGTCAGTATTCTGTCCATTATTTCAAATCGTTTAATTGCTCGGTCAGTTTTTCGAGCAATTTTTTATTTTCTCCCAACTTTTCTTTTTCTTTTTCGACCAAAGCCGCCGGCGCTTTCGCTACAAAACCGGCATTGGAAAGCATATTTTCGCTCCGTTTGATTTCGGCGCCGACTTTTTCGATTTCTTTGGTGAGCCGCGCTTCTTCCTTATCGAGATCGACGAGTTCTCCGAGCGGGATATAGAGTTCGGCATTGGCTGTCACCGCACTGCACACCTTATTACCCACTTCCGACTTGTCGTCGATAAAACAAAGGCTCTCCACGCCGGCAAGCCGTTCGAGGTAGAGTTTTGCCCCTTCGTACACTTTCTTTTCAGCCGTCTTGACATAAAGGTGAACGCGTTTTGTCGAAGCGACGCCCATTTCGGCGCGAATGTTTCTGATTTTTACGATCGTTTCTTTTACGCCCTCGAATTCATCGTACGCGTCGGTAAAAATCAGTTTTTCGTCCTTTTCGGGGTATTTTTCAAGCATAATCGTCTCGCTGATACCGAGTTGCGACCAAATTTCTTCGGTGATAAACGGCACGAACGGGTGCAAAAGTTTCAGTATCTCCGCAAGGACGTATTTCAGCACGGAGACGGCGCCCGTCTGCGCTTCTTCGTCCTGACTGTACAGCATCGGCTTGGTCAGTTCAATATACCAGTCGCAAAAGTCGCTCCAAGTAAAGTCGTACAGTTTGGCAATAGCAAGCCCGATTTCGTATTTTTCGAGGTTGTTTCTTACGTCGTCGCACACGAGTTGCAATTTCGTCAGCATCCATTTATCGGCGGACGTGAGATTAACTTTTTCGATCGGCTTCGTCTTCTTCCCCTCCATATTCATTACGACATAGCGCGAAGCGTTCCAGATCTTGTTCATAAAGTTCCTGCCCGATTCGATTTTGTCGTCGGAGAAGCGTATATCGCCGCCCGGAGCGACGCCCGTACAAAGAGAATAACGGAGACTGTCCGCGCCGTATTTGTCGATCATGACCAGCGGATCGATGCCGTTTCCGAGACTTTTACTCATTTTGCGCCCCTGCGCGTCACGCACGATGCCGTGGATGAGCACTTTCGGGAAAGGCACTTCGCCCATGTGTTCGATACCCGAAAAAATCATTCGCGCCACCCAGAAAAAGATGATGTCGTACGCGGTGACAAGCAGGCTCGTCGGGTAAAAATATTTCAGATCTTCCGTTTTGTCGGGGAAACCGAGGGTGCTGAACGGCCACAGCGCGGAGGAAAACCAGGTGTCGAGGACGTCGTTTTCCTGCGTCAGGTGTTTGCCGCCGCACTTCGGGCAGACGGTCGGATCGGTCTTCGAGACGATCATTTCGCCGCAGTCGTCGCAGTACCAGCACGGAATGCGGTGTCCCCACCACAGTTGCCGCGATATGCACCAATCCTTGATGTTTTCCATCCAATTAAAGTATATTTTTTCAAAACGTTTGGGGACAAACTCCGTTTTTCCGCTCCGCACCGCTTCGATCGCCGGCTTGGCGAGTTCTTCCATGCGGACGTACCACTGCTCGCCCACGCGCGGTTCGATGTCGCTGTGACAGCGGTAGCATACGCCCACGTTGTGCGTATACGGTTCGATTTTTTCGATCAGTCCCGCTTTTTTCAGATCTTCGACCATCACTTTTCTCGCTTCCATACGATCCAGCCCCTGATACTTGCCGGCAAGTTCGTTCATTTTGCCCTTGCTGTCGATGACGGAAATAAAGTCGAGATTATGCCGCTTGCCCACTTCAAAGTCGTTCGGATCGTGCGCGGGCGTGATTTTTACCGCGCCGGTACCGAAGTCGAGTTCTACGTATTCGTCGGCAATCACGGGTATCTTTCTGTCGGTCAGAGGCAGATCCATCGTCTTGCCGATGACGTCCTTGTACCGTTCGTCATTGGGGTTGACCGCGACGGCGGTGTCGCCTATCAGCGTCTCCGGACGGGTGGTCGCCACGATCATGTAGCCGCTTCCGTCGGTGTACGGATAACGGATATGCCACAAAAAACTCGGTTTTTCTTCGTATTCTATCTCGGCGTCGGACAGGGCGGTACCGCACCCGGGGCACCAGTGCGTCATCCGTTTTCCGCGATAAATCAAACCCTTATTATAGAGGTTGACAAACACTTCGCGGACGGCTTTACTGCATTTTTCGTCCATCGTAAACGCTTCTCTCGTCCAGTCGCAACCCGAACCGAGCCGTTTCAGTTGTTCCACAATACGGTTGCCGTATTTATCTTTCCAGGCAAACGTGCGTTTCAAAAACTCTTCTCTGCCGACCTGTTCTTTTGTCAAGCCCTCTTTTTGAATCTGCTCGACGACTTTCAATTCGGTCGCGATACTCGCGTGATCGGTCCCCGGAAGCCACAGCGTGCAATAGCCGTCCATTCTTTTATAACGGGTAATGATGTCTTGGAGCGTGTTGTTGAGCGCGTGTCCCATGTGTAATTGCCCCGTAATGTTCGGCGGCGGAATGACGACGGTAAACGGCTTTTTTCTTTGGTCGGGCGTGGGAGTAAAATACCCTTTATCACACCATTTTTGGTAAATTCGTTGTTCGAATTCCTGCGGATTGAATGTTTTATCCATCATATTCTATATACCTTCTTCAAAAAATATTTTTTGTTTTGTACGTTTGTCTCGTTGCGTAAACAAGGAGACCACGCCGCTTTTTTCGGCCTTTTTATTCGATAACTTCCACTTCGGACACGTCGGCTTTTTCGCTGCTTTCGGGGACCTGTTGCGGTTGACCTTCCACGTCCGTCACGCTTGCCGCGGCGAGTTTTTTCTTCTCTTTTATCGCATACAAAAGGTAGCCTACGCCCGCCGCCCAGTTCAGTACGCAACCGATCGTGACGACGATCCAGTCAAGCGAGAACGTCGCCCAAAGATTTTCACAAATCAGTGTGTGGAAGAACGTCATTATGATACCGATACTGAGTATCGCGCTCGCCACCTTGCCGAGCATGTTCGACTTGACGTTTATCTTGTTCATCAGCGTACTGCCGGCGACGATCATAACCAACTCGCGGAAAGCGATGACGATGATAAACGCCCAGTGCAAAAAGCCGCCTGCCGAGAGGGCGATCAGCGCGCCGATATGCATCGTTTTGTCGGCGATGGGATCGATCAGTTGTCCGACGTACGTCCCTTGATCGTGACGTACGACGTGCTTGCCGATCTTCGTGCCTTTCGTAAACTTACGCGCGATCATGCCGTCGAATACGTCCGTCGACGCGGCGAGAGCCATCAAGCCGAGCGCGATGTAGATCCACCAATCAGGATACTGCGGCTTCGAACTCAAAATAATCAAAGTCATGTACACGGGCACGCACAAAATGCGGAAAAATACCAAAATATTCGGTACCGTCCACACCGTGTAGCGATTAACGACAAGGTTCTTTTTCAGTTCGCTTTGTTGTTTTTCCATTATTTCTATTCTCCTTCTTTTTCACGCCCTTTTTTTATCGGACGAATTTTTCCTTTTTTATACAAAATAACCACTGCGATTCCGCCGCCGACGGGAACCGTCAAAAAAAGCAGATACAGCCATCTCAAATCGGCGCCTCTTTCGACCGTCAGTACGACGTCGCCGCTCGCTTTGGGGACAAACAGCACAATAGTGCCGTCGGCATACTCTTTTATTGTACAGGCAAGTTCTTTTTCTTCGCCGCCGTCGACAATTTTTTGCACGGCGGATACCTTCTTATATTCTCCGATCGAAAAGCGGAGCGCAAGCGGCTCGGAAAAGTCCCCTTCCACGTTTACGTCGCTTGTGGTCGATACCGACGGAGAAAAGACGTAGCGTTTTCCGTTATCGTACCTGCCTATACCGATACGCAGGCTCGCCTCGTCTCCGTAGCGGACAAAAGCCATCGCTTTCGCCGTATTCTCGACCGTCAGCGCGCTCGCAAGATAGTCGCCGTTCTGAACCTGCACATCGCAAAGAATTTCGCCTTGTTTGCGTTTTAAGGTGATTTCGTCGTATTTTTCGACGAGTTCCGTCAGCCTTTGCGTCTTTTCGGCGACGCTTTCTTCGCTTTCTTCGCCGTTTATTTCGTGTATGGCGTTATAGTACGCGGTGTAGGCTACGCCCATTTCGTACACAAAGACGTCCGACCACATCTCTTTGGTGTTGTTCATGATTTCCAGATACGACCACGCCTTTTGCGTCAGCGCGTCGGTGTCGAACGTGGCGATCAGCGTTTCGCTCGTCGCGTTGCCGACGTTGTCGGTCAATACCATATAATAGTTGTACTTACCCATATCCAGCCGAACGGGCACGTTACTGCGCTTGTCTTTCCCGACCGAAAAAGTCTCCTCGGCATACACTTTTTTGTTTTGCCCGTATAAATCGGTTTGGTATACGACGTAGCCCGACAAGCCGGAAACCGCGCTTTTTTCGCTGTAATCGGACAGGGTGAATATCTCTTTGTACTGTCCTGCCGACGGATAGTAGTCGGTCACTTCGATCGTCGGCACAAAGTCGTCTATTTTGGTCACGTACAGTACGTCGCTCGCATAATCGAACGTCGGCTCTTTATCGGCGTTCAGGTAGCAAACGGTAAAAACGTATCCGCAGCAGGACGAAACTTTCGGCAAAACGTAATAATAAGCGTTTTTCCCCGTTTTTCCCTCGTTTTTTTGCACGCTGTCGGGATAAATCCGAACGTCGTCTTCCACCACCGTCGCACCCGAAGAGGTGACTTTACCCTCGCGTACCGAAACGGTCTGCCCCGCATAAGGCGTGATAAAGCGGTCGTACGATATGTACACGAGGCGGTCTTGCAGCGTTTCGGTTAAATAAATAACGCGCCGTTCGCCCGTTTCGGCGGTGACAAAGCCGCCCTCCTTATCGTAGGTCAGTTGATACTGTCCCGCCTCCGCATACGCCGTTTTGTCCGTCGCGGAGACGAAAAACAGCGCCGCAAAAAGCAGGGCAAGCAGCAGCGTGCAGATTTTTTTCTTCATCAGAACCCCTTTTTGATACGCCCGATCGCCGCGCGGCGCGCGCCGTTATTGCCGAGCGCGCTCCTCTTTTGCAACGGGTTGAGAATAAGTATCAGGATCAGTCCTATCAGGAAGAAGCCCGCCGCCACGCCGATGACGATATAGGTGTATTTCAATTCGGCACGGGAAAACACGACTTCGCCCGAGGTCGTGGACGCGTAGAAAGATATGTAGTTTCCTTCGCGCGTAAAGGCGACCGTTTGTTCGGCAAGTCCGCCCGTCGCTTCTATTTTGAAGTCTTGGTTACGGTATTCTTCCGGTATTTCCAGATAGATTTTGTATTGGTTTGCCATAATGGTCGGCTCGCCGTTGACGGTAAAGGTATACCCTACCACGGTCGCGTTGACGCCGAGCGAGCGCGTAAAGGCGCTGGATTGGTTTTCCTTACTTGCGACCTTATAAAAACTGACTTCCGTCCCGACGGCGAATCCCGCTTGCGTGGAAACGTACGAACTGTCCGTGGAAGAATAGATCACGTTGTCAAAAATCGTAATCGTCTCGTTGCAGACGGGTTCGGTCAGCACGTAATTCTGCGCTTTCAAGCCCGACAGTTTGTACGAGGTGACGGAAACAAGGTGTTTGCCTACCGCCGCGCTTCCGTCGGCTGTCTCGGCTGTCAAGGTCAGGAAGACTTCGTCGTTATACAGTACGCCCGACAGTTTGGCTTCGATATCCACCGTCGGCGTGCCGTTATAGAGTTTGTCCTTTACCTTGATGTCGGTCACCGATATCGTTTTCGGTACGATGCGGAAGGTATTGTTGATCTGCGTCGCGGCGTAGTTTTCGTCGTCGATATAGACGGTGATGTTATAACTGTTTATATCGGTCGGCATCGTCTTTTCGTAGCCTGCGTAAATGATATAATAATGCACGCCGGCAGGCACCGTCGTCACGATCGGCGGAGCGACCTTTCCGTACTCGCAGGTGAGGGAGTTTTCCTCGAAAATGATCTGCTCCACTTCCCCTTTCGTGATACGGTACGTCGCGGTGGCGACCGCCGTATAGTTGTCGTGGACGAGGGTGGCGGTCACGGTATAACTGCCGATTTTTGTCGGGCGCAGGTTACTTTCGTACGTAAACTGTTCGGTCTCGCGCGCGACAAAATAATATTGAATATTATTATAGATGCCGTCGGCGTCTTTCAGAAGATAGGTCTCCTTACCCGACGTGTCGTTACTGTCGTACAGTTGCACGGCGAGGTTGACTTCTTTGGCGTACTTCGGCGAAATCGACGTAATCGGGACGCCGCTTTCGTCGATAAAGTCCATGTCGATTTTTTTCTTGTTGACCACAAAGCGGAATTCGGTCTCCTCGGAGACGTAGTTGTCGTCTTCCACGTAGCAGGTAAAGAAGTAGGTGTTCGCCGGCATGATGTCGCCGTTTTTGTAGGTCACGCCGCGATAAACGGTCTCGAATTTTACGGCAAGGTTAGCGGGCTTCGTCACAAAAACAAGTTTGTTAAAGTCCGCCGGCGTGCCGTATACGGCGGTCGCGGACAGTTCGTCCACGCTGACGGTCGCCATACCTTTCTTGACGACGATATCCACCGTGCCGTACATGGCTTCGTAGTCGGTTTCGTCCGTCGGGACGAATTTATAATCGACCGCGTACGTCCCTGCGTTGCGGAAAGCGAGCGCGCTCGAAACGAACACGAAATTGCCGCTGACAGCCGAGTTGAAGCCGTAATAATAGACGTATCCGCCCGAAAGAGAGGATTTTTCCAGGCTTTCGCCGACCGAAACGGGAATTGCCGTCGGTTTGACAAAACTACGCACCGACGCTTTGTTGACCACGAAAACGGGCGCGCCGAGCATATCGTCCCCCGCGACGGTCACCGAAGAACCGTACGCCGAAGGCGTAGCCATCGTAATGATATTGTAATTGGCGTTTGTCGTCGTCACGCGCAGAGCGTAGTTGCCGGCGTAGATGGGCGAAGCGCACTCCGAGCCGTCCGACATGGAAACGAACGTGATCGACACGTCCACTTTCGGCGTAACGGTATACGCGATACTGCCGCCCACGCCGTAGCCGGTATAAGACGCCTGCAAACCGGTAAACAGGACGGTCGCGTCCACTTTTGCGACGACGACGGTCATTTCGGTTTCGAGTGCGGCGTAGTTTTTATCGACGGGCGTAAACACCGCGACGAAAGCGTGTTCGCCTGCGGCAAGAACCTTATCCGCGTCGCTCTCGCGCACGGAGAAAGTCCCCTCCATATCGATTCCGTCCGATACCGCTCTGCCGCCGACAAACAGTGTGTTCAGCGTGCGTAAAGACGAACCGTACTTGATATGGTACACGCCGCCCTTGCCGTCCGACAAGGTCTGCAAAGACGGTTTTTCTTCCAGCGTCAGCGTCCGACGGGTAATATGGTACGCAAAAGAATCGGTCAAAAGGCGGTAGTTGTCGTCGCTCGGCACGACGTACACGGTATAGTCGCCCGCGTCGGTAGGTACGACCGTCGTGCGCGAATATCTCTCGCCGACAAAGTACAACTTATAATCCAGCCCGATACTCTCGTTCCGATCGTTATAGAAAAACAGTTTTATCTTCCTGCCCCCTTCGTTTTTCTCGTTTCCGTATATGAAGTTATAACTCGACTGCTCGGGCGTCATCCGCACGCTTTGCGCCGCAACGATGTAAGTAAACATCACTTCGCCGTAAAACTTGTCGGACGAAACGTTATAGATCAAGTCGTATTTTCCCGCGTCGGTCGGCGCCGAAACGAAGACGGTCGATCCCTCTTTGCGGAAAGACGCCTCCGCGTCGCCGTCGTCTATTTTTTCTTCGCCGAAGAAAAGGGACGGCGCGACTCGGTAGGTGTCGGATCCGAACAGATCGCCCGTCTTCGACAAGGTGACGTCCTTTGCGACGAGTTTTCTCTTGACGACGGTCGCTTCAAAGGTCTTTTCGCCGAAATATCCGTTTTCTTTGTCATGCACCGTCACCACGACGGTATACGTCCCGATGTCCTTGCCGTCGCTGTCCAAACCGCGACTGTCGCGCACGCGAATCGTATAGGCGTCCTTTCTTGCCGCGATCGTCACGTTCCTTACGTCGAAAACAAAGTCGTCCGCCGTCATGACCTTGCCGTCGTAGACTTTCTCGGTGTTCCCTACATAAATGTTTTCGGGAAGAATAAAGGCGTCTGGCGTCATCGGCAATGCGTACGGCAAGCCCGAAAGAGAGTAGTTTTTATTGTCAAACGCCGTCATATTGACATAAACGGTGCCGTTTTGCGCCGAAATCACTTCGGTATAATCGAACGTGACGTTCGTCTGTCCGAAATCGATCTCTTCGCCGTTCGCTTTTTTGATAATCAGTTTGTATCCGTCCGCCTGTTGAAGCGTTTTTCCGTTAAAACCGACAAGTTCGACAGAAAGGTCGCTCTTTATAAAGGTCTTCTTGGTAAGAATACCGCCGAGAGAAATCAAGCCTTGCATGTCGTTCATAATCCCGATGTCGTCTATGCCGACGTCGCCGCGCAGGACGTATTTTACCTCGACTTTATCGCCGACGGACGGTACAAATTCGTCGCTTGCAAAAGACAGAATGCCGCATTCGTTGAGTTTGTTTACATACTCCCGACAGACGTCGCACGAATCCGAAACGGGACGGAACGCCACCGCAAAATCGGCGAGCGAAGCGCCGTAAACGAGGCTTTCCCGTCCGTTTTTCGGATATATCGCCATATAAACGCCGCAGGTGTGCGTCGGGACGGAAACGCCGATTATTTCTCCGCCTCGGCTGAACGAGGGCTTAAAGATTTTACTGCACGCGGCTCCGACTGTCGGTTCGCCCGACCAGTCGGTACCGTTTACCGTCGTTCCCTGCGCTTTTTGCTCGAAGTCGTCGCCGTTATAGAAGGCAAAAACGTCTTTTCCGATGACGCGCACGGTCATATCGAACGATACGGCGCGGAAGTTTTCATTGCCCGCGTCGGGCGTAAACGTCACGCGCACGGTATTGTCGTTGGCTTTGGCAAGAAGAGTCGCGGGCACCGAGAAAGTACCTGTGATCGTCTCGCCGGAAGCGATGTTGATCGCTTTTCCTCCGACCAGGTCGGTAGACTTTATTTCGTCCCCGACGGCAAAGGTCCGCGTAATCGTCGGCATTGTCCCGATCGTCGGGATTCCCTGCACGACCAAAAGGTTCTTTTCCCACGTCTTCCGTCCGATATAGTTTTTGGAACTGACGGTGGCGATGACTTTGTAGGTGCCGATCGCGTTGGGTACGGCGTTCTCCACCCACGTCGCCGCGGACGCATTATAATAAGAATACGAGATCAGTACGGTAAAATCTTTGTTGCCGACCGCATAGTCGTATATGTTCTCGGTCGGATACGAAACGTTTTTACCCGTAAAGACGTGACGCTGTCCGTCATAGTTGACCGAATAGTCCGCCTCGTCCAGTTTTATCTCCCGTCCGTTTTCCCACAGCGTCACGAGACTCATGTCGTACGTCGCCGCGACGACGGTCAACGTGACTTTCCCCGTCGTGACGGCATAGTCGCCGCAGTCGGGCGTAAAGGTGTACGTCACTTGATGATTACCCGTATTCAGATAACGGATCGAATCCACGTCGACGGAGTAGGTACCGGAGATATTGTCTACGCCCGCGCCCTGGCAATAAGCCGAACCGGGACGAACAACCGTGGGCGCGCTCTCGGAGTGATAGGTATACTCCGAAAAGACGGGCAGACTCGTCATCGTAAGCAGGGCGGGAGCCATTTCCAATACGACTACCTTGTTCCCCATGTAGTTGCGGTCGTCTATCTGTACGTTGATTTCGTATTCGCCCGCGTTCAGCCTGCCGATGTCGGCTGCCGTACACGGTATGAAGTCGCCCGATCCGATCGCGCGGTAAGCATAGATAAGCCCCAGTCCGTACGGCTCGGTATACGCGCTGATAAGACTGCGCGCCTTGCCCGTAAACGACGCGTTTATGCGGTTCGGACAGGTGATTTTTGCCGTAAACTTGCCGATAACGAGCGTTTCTTTCCAAACGATATCGTCCGCATAACCGTTGTTTTGCAAAGCGTCGAACATCAGATGCACGGCGTACGTCCCGGCAAAGGTCGGTATGTTCGTATACCGTTCGCCCGTCTCGCGTCCTTCGCCGTCCAGCGCGACGAATTCGACCGAGCAGGTCGCGTTGTTACTGCCCATACGCACCGCGAGATTTCTCGTCTGCGTGTACGTTTGGTTCAGATTGTCGATGGATATTTCGTCGGTATTGACGCCGATCGTCAGATTTGCCGAAACGTAAGACGCCTCCGCGTCGTCCAGTCTCCACACGCCCGTGCCGGCATTGTACGAAGCCGCCACCAGGTAGTAGTTGTTTGTGGACGCAAGACTCAAACGAATATCATAACTGCCTATGTCGGTCGGCGAAGTAACCGGACTTCCCTGCCGATAGCAACTTTGCAAAACGGTCAGGCTGTCCACCTTGACGCCGTTTGAATTGTACGTATACGCCACGACCGTCTGCGGTACGCCCGAATAGGACTTTTCCGCAAAATAGTTGTCGTAGAAGACCGCCTCGTTCGTCTTGTCGGAAGCGACGCGGATATACGCTTTGTCTCTTGCGACCGACAGGTAGGTCGTCACCGATCCGCGATAGTTTTCGCATTCGTCCGTAACGGACAAAGTGACGAGATAGGATCCGGCGTCCACATACGCGCCGCTCGCCGTGCCCGCAATCGAGATTTCGTAGTTCTCGCCCACAAGTTCGGTCGGCACCGTCGCATTGTAGTCGAAGTACGCACGGACAAATTTCGCATAGGTGTTCGTCTCTTCCGTCTTGCCCTGCGCCGTGTAGCCGCTCTTTAAGTAGTCCTTGGTCAGCGCGCCTTTCTCGCCGTGTCCCAGCGCGTACACGTACGGATTGGCGGAAATCGCCATACGGTCGGATACGTCCACTTTCCGCACCGTCACGTCGTAATAGCCGTTGTTGCCCGCCGTCCCGACAAAATCTTCGTAGTTATTTCCGTCGACGGGAATAAAGTTAAAGAAAATACGCAAATTCGTCCCGGCGTTGCCGAACTTCTGCGTCAGATGTTCTTCGGATATGACAAACGTACCGACGACGGTCTCCCCACTTTCTCCTGCCGAAGTCATCAACCCGTTTCTGAAATAATCCTGCACGCCGACGACGTCGGCATTGTAGACAAGGTGCGCCGCCGCGTCTTCCGCGCTCAATTCCGGCTTGCGCGACACTTTCAGCGTCGCTTTGTTTATTACCAGTTGAAAATCGTACGTTCCCTTATAGTTACTCTCGGTTATCTCGTACGTCACGCCGTATTCGCCCACGGGCAATGCGTTTGCGGTATCGATAAACGCGCCGCTTTTCGTCAGCGAAACAAGGTACGTCTTCATGCTCGGACTGTATTGATAATACTTGCTTCCGTCAAAATAGACGTATCTGCCGGCAAGCGTCCCGATTGCGAGAAGATTGCCCGAAAAACTCATCTTTTTGTCGAGTTCGGCTTCGCTGTGGTTTCCGTAAACGGGCGAATATACGCCGCCCACGTACGAAACGGTCAGTTCTTTTTGTCTGACTTCGAGTTGGCAGTTATAATCCGTCCCGGAATAATTGCCGCTGCCGGTCGCAAACGCGACTTTGATATTGTGATTGCCGACGGGGAGCAGACTGCGCCCGTCCACCGTAACGGACAGCGTATACAGATCGGGATCGATATAGCAATAGACGTAGCGGACGTTGCTCTTTACGACGACGTAGTAGTCTTCGCCCTGCGTAAGCCCCGTCGGGACGGTACCGTTTGAAGAATACAGATACGCCACTTTTTTGCCAATGGAGATCACGCCCTCTTCCACCGAACGGGAAGAAATCTCCGTCTCGTAAGTGATCGGTTCAAAACGGACGTTCGTCCAGTCGAGATAGGCTTGCCCGACGCGGACCGCCACCGACTCCCTCGCCGCAAGTCCGTAATAAAGAAAATCGTAATTGACAAGATCGTTCGCCGCGAAGCAAATGCAATAAGGATAACTTTCTCCGTTATCGAACCGCACCGCCGGCGGCACAAACCGTTTCATTTCCGTCACGTACTGGGCACGGTTCAGATCGGTATCGGGCAAATCCTTTTCCTTGCGCCAGTCGGCATAGTTCTCCGTCGCGACAAAGAACTCGCCCGGCACGTCTTTCAGCGTCGTCAAAGCCCCCGATTGCAGATACGAAACGGTGGGATACCGAACGTAAAAGCCGTTACCCGAAGACAATCTGATTTCCGACAAAGGCTGTCCGTACGTCAGGTTATATTCGGGACTGACCGCGCTTTGCAGAATACTCGGCCACGACTTCTTGACGTACCCGTTACCGTCGGAGACCTTGCCAATCGTGTACAGCGCGTACGTGCTGCCCGTATAGTTGTTGTCGGTGACGACGACGTATACGATATACTCTCCGGCGTTCTTCGGCGTTTTTTGCGTTTCGCCGATACGGAGTTCGCCGTCGGACAAAAGGAAGCCGTCGGTGATGTTGTTTTCCGCGGACAGAGACTTGTCCCGACGGTAGAAGCGGTATTCCCACGGCACGGTGCGTAAAAACGCCGCGTCGCCCTGTCTGAACGTGACCGACGGGATCGCCTCGTACTGATACTCGTATTCCATATCGGACAGCGAAAGCGTCAGCGATATGGGCAGGACGTGCATATACCAGTACTGCGTGCCGGCGTAGTTGCAACCGGTCGTATCCTGCGCCGTCTTTTTCGGCAAAAGCGATACCATGACGCAGTACCAACCGGCGTCAACGGGCAGTACCGAAGAAAACGCGCTCCCCTCGGGTACGCCGACCGTAGGCGAGGATATTTTTGCATAGGAAACGACGGTATAGGACGTCAGATCCATTCCCGTGCCCCCTTCTTCGAGTTTGTTGCCGTATTCGTCTTCAAAGGTGGACACGACTTTGTAGCCCTGCTTTTCGTTGCCGACGCGGTCGCTCGCCCGTTTGAATACGACCTGCGAGCCCGTATAGTCGTACACGAACGCGCCTTCGTCTTCGGCGTTCTCCAAAGAGAAGTTTACCTGCGTGCCGGGCGCGACGTAAACGGATATGTACGCCGTGCTCGTATTGTAGTCGGTGTTTCTTTGGAAAACGTAATAGGTCGTGCCGCCTACCTTTCTTTCGGTATACACGGGCATCGGCTCGCCCGATTCGTACGCGCCGAGTATGGGCGTGAAGACGACTTCGATCGTATGCATTCCCGCCGAAGGACGGAGATACTCGGGATCCGAGCCGTCCAGCGCGATCGAGTAGTACCCGAACACGCCGTCCGAAGAGAGGGCAAGATAAATGTTGTTATTGATTTCCGCTTTGAAATAAGAACTGAACGTCTGCCTGTTTTCGCCGTCGAACAACTCTTTTCCGTCTATTTTTTCCAGACTGTCGCCGTACGAAATCTGTATATACCGCCCGGCAGGATCGTTTTTGAGGGCGCTGAGGGTATTGAGTTCGGGCGTGCCCGGCTCGACGCGCAGGATAAACACGGCTTGACCGAAATAGTTTATATTGGAGGCGACGCCGCTGTAAACGTAGTACGTCCCCTGGTGCTTCGGTATGTTGGAGCCGTTATCGTTTAGCCGTTTGTAATACACGACGCCGGCGCGGAAAACTTCGTCGGTCGTGACCGAGAAGTAGTAGTTATTGAGCAAAGCCTCGGTCGGGACTTTCGACGAATAGTTGTTGAGAATATAAAAGTCGCCGTCGAAGGTATAGTACGTTTCGTTCGGATCGTATCCGCCCGACAGGATCGTTCCGTCGTCCGTTACGGGCTTCGGAGCCGGTTCGTAGCGGTATCCGCTGTAATAAAAATAGTTTTGATAGCGGTAGGTATAGACGTCCTTTGCCGCCTGCACGATGGGCGTGATGTCGCAGTAGACGTCCGTCTGCAAGACGTAATACCGGGCTTCTCTGTCAAACTTCGACTTCGCGCCGACAAAACCGCCGTTCGCTATGTAGCAATAGTTCGGGAAAGTGTTTACCCAGATTTCGTCGCCGTCGTCGAGGGCGGCGATGTCGTTTACGTCCACGTATACGCCGTCTTTGTAGTAGTAGTAAATCAGGTCGTCGCTGTAATAAGTCGACGCGTTGACTCTTTCGCCGCTTTCCGAGAGCATATAATAGTTGCTATATACGTCCGCCCAGTTGCCGCTATCGTATTCGGCCTGCGCCTTGTCGGTGGCGAGAACGTAACGCGAAGCCACGTAATAATAACTTTCTTTCGCGTTGAAAATAAGTCCTGCGGGATCGTATTTATAATTTTTCACATAATATTTGGCATAACTGCTCGCCCACATCGCGCTGTCGAGCGCGGCTTGTCCGGATACGTCCCTGTACGTCGCGTCGTAGATATTCGCCCCGTAGGTGTAGTCGCCGGCAGTCTCGGTCAGAGCCTTGTAGTACGTCGTGCCGATTTTGACCTGCGTAGCCGGTATTCTCGCGCCGCCGTATGTGGAATAGGTGACGATTTCGCGGTCGGCACCCGTATACTTCTGCCTGAGGTTCGTCGCCGAAATCGCCGCGCGCTTTTTGAAATACAGGTTGATGACGCGGCTCGACTCGTTGCCCGTTTTGCACATGACGTCGTTGACTTCAAAAGTAAACGGAGCCGTCGTTATGCCCGCAGAAGTGGAAAAACTGCTTTCTTCAAAGTACAGAACCGCACGGTAAAGGGAGTTGCTTACCGTGTAGGAAAAGCCGGTGCAGTCCTTGCTGTTGCCGCCGCCGATTTTCATCGAGGTCAGAGCATAATTGTTATAGCACGAACCGACGAACGAAACGCGCACGACGACGCGGTCGCCGCGGTGCAGATTGATTTCGCCCACATAACTTTCGTTGGCGGACGGCTCGGGTTCGTTGTTATATTTGCCCCCTTCCGAAAGAGAGCCCGAAGCGGACAGTTTTTCATAGGCGAAAGAGACGTCTTCGAGATCGAGATCGACGCCGGCCACGTTCCCGACAAAATATTGCAAGCCGAACGAATACTCGTTGATATCGACCTGAATAAAGTATTTTTGCTCGGAATAGGTGTAGTTACCCACGTTGTCGTAGGTGGCGAATTCGATCGCCCACACCCCTTCTTTCCGATACTGCACGTCCATTGTCGCGTCGTCGTAATAGGCAAAACTCAAAAGCAGTTTGTAATAGTCGAGTTCCGCCGAGTCGTCGCTGCCGGCGTGCCGCGCGTAAGCGTATTTTCCGATATAAACGCCCGTTTTTTCATTGATAAAATCGGTCGAAGGATCGTCGGTCGCTTGCGGTGCGGTATACAGATACCCCTTTTCACGCAAGTTGGCGTCGTTGACCGGGACGGTAAAGCCGTCCGAAATCCGATCCCCGTCGGTATTGGGCAAAACGGTGCCGTAGTAGGTCGAACGGTAATAAACGGTGGTATTGCTGCCTCCTGCCGAGATAAAATCGTTTCCGTCGGCAATCACGCCCAACGCGCTGTCCGTCATGATCGGTTGGTCTTCTTTACTGTATTCGCCGCCGACCGAGCCGATGTTGAGCGCGACGATATTACCGTCTTTTCTTTCGAGCGATTCGGCGTCGGAGCCGGTATAGTACTGCATAGCCCCCGAGTCGCTGATATAAGTTTGATAAAAGGAGTTCCGTTCGAGCACGGGTTCGGCGGGCTTTTCGTTATCGACGTATATTCTGAAAAGTTTTTCGCAGAAGGACTTTTGCACGCCCGTCTTGGAATTGGTGTAGCGAATGACCGCCTTGAACTGCAAAAGATTGCCTTCGCCGCCCGAATTGACGACGATCGACGCCTTTTGTCCCGTGGGAGACGCCGCCTGGTTGACTTCCATATCGCCGTCGATCAGGACGTATTCTATAATGTACGTCTCTTTCGACGGAAACAGTCTGCGGAACATAACGCCGCTTTGCACCTCGCCCGTCGGCACGCCGCCGGCTTCAAAATACAGCACGCTGCCCCCTTGTTGCACGACGATATTGAAGTGCAAAGTCGAGCCGGGCGAAGCGTAATTATACGTTTCGCTGTCCTTTGTCACCGTTTCGAGTCCGCTCCTGTACGTCAACGCGCGCCAGTACGTCTTGTTCTCGTCGTACGCGTCTTCGGCAGAAAGCATCGTCGCGGACGAAATATACCGGTACGCCGTATATCGGGACGCCCAGTTCTGAATATCGTCGTCGCTGACGGCGACATAATTGCCCGACGCGTCGTAATAGGCTTTGTCATACTCGAACGCGCTTGTCGCCGGGCTTAAAACGCACTGATAAAAACGGTCGTAATTCGACTTGAATTTCGCTTCCGTCCCGAGAAAATACGCCGCGTCTTCGTCCGCTTTCAAATAAATCGCGCCTTCCCTGTTCTCGGCGTCCACGTATTCGGGCAAGCCGCTGATCGTGTATTCGCTGTTGTTGGAAATGGTAATACCCGAGTTGGGCGTGACGCCCACTCTGATACCGACTTCGGCAATAAAGGTACTGATACCCGTGCCGCCGACGCTCAAATCGTGAATATCGACCTGTAAAAAACTGTCCGCCGTGTAAGATCCGTTCGGAACGGCAAGCGCCGACGATCCTTTCGGATAGGCGATCGCCGTCTTGTCGGCGGGGATTTCCATACCGGCTTCGGCGGCACCGATCGAATACGTCCCCGACTGATTTTGCGTGGCGTACCACCAGGATATACGGCAGGTGTCCTCCACCGTGTCTTTCACCAGATATTCGCTCGCCGTCGAGATCTGTTGCCACGCGGACAAACCGGGCGAATCCGCCACGGCGCATGTGACGACGTACGGCATAAAACTGACCGTAAGAAGTCTGTCTTCGAGCGCGGCGCGCAGTTCGGGACTGAACGCGAACGTAAACCCGAGATGCATTCCGATCGTACTGACCGGATAGGAATAAAACGCCAAAAACCGATCGTCGTACTTCGTCGAGAGTTTCGCAAAGTCGGAATCCTCGTCCCCGTAGCGTACCTGCGTCGCGCCGTCTTCGTCGGTATAAACGCGATAAATAAACATGCCGCTGTTCGCATAGAAAGGAAAAGTACCCAATCCCGCCCCGGACGTCGGACTTAACGATTTGATTTTGTTCTGCCCGTTTTCCTGCACGCAAAAAGACGTGGAATACGTCGACGTGTCCACCGGCTCGTTAAAAAGAGCGCCGGTATACGAATAGAGCGTCGAACCGGCGTCGTCGTACTGCTTATAAAAGTCCTTTTTGCCGAAGCCGAAATCGGGATCGTAACTTATGTTGGAGGTATAGTCGGAAAGAGCGATCGTACCGTTCGTACCCGTCTTCGTGCCGTCAAACAGTTTGACCGTCGATCTCCGCTCGGAAACGCTCGTAATCGACGCGCCGGCATATTCCGTGCCGCCCCCGACAAACGTGCCCCACGCGAAAAACGAAATAATCAAAAAGAAAGTCGCCAAGATAAACAACCGTCTATCCGCTTTCAAACTGTTCTTTTTCATAACGCAACCTCCGAAAGGGCATACTCGCCCCTTTTGCTATGTTATAAATATAATACAATACAAAACAAAATAAGTCAACACGCGAGCGCGCATTGGCGCGACAAATCAAGGAAAATTTAACCTAATCGGTGGGATTCCTCCGCTTCACAGCCTATCGGCTGTTTCGGTCGGAATGACGGAACGAGAAAAAGGGATTCCTCCGCTTCGGTCGGAATGACAAGCCTGAGGCTTGGCGCACATGTCGGGCAAGCGCGTTACCGTTATAACAACTTTCTTCGACGTTTGTTCGTCATCCCGAGCGTAAGCCGAGGGATCTCTGTCCACCCGTCATCCCGAGCGCAGCTTGCCCCAAAAAATGCAAGCCGTTTTTCGGGGATAAATTACACCCTTTCTCAAAAGGGGGCTTGATTGCCAAAACGTCCGCGTTTTGGGAATGGGGGTTTTTACGAGAATAAAGTCTGCTTTATGCTACGGATAAATATACCGTTTGTAACGGCTTTATTCCTTGGAAAACCCTCTCCCTCGCTCCGCTCCGGACGCTCTCCCTTTTGACAAAGGGCGC
>JAZRZM010000010.1:0-14016 GCA_045601385.1 Clostridia bacterium
TGTCCACACGAAATCAATACAAAAATGCATTCTGTCGAAACTTATAGGTTTACAAAAGACGTCTTGTATGTATGTCGAAAGTATAAAGTTTCCAAAGCGTCGTTAATGCGTTGGAATAAGGCTTATGACGGGACAAAGCAAAAGAAGCCGTTTTTATAAAAAGAACAGAGCCGCGTGTTCAAACGCGACTCTGTCCGGCGGAGAGTGTGAAACGTTAAAAAATCATTTTTTTCTGCAACGCGGCAAAGTCTTCTTTTTTGGGAATAGCAATCCCCCTGTCGACGTCGCCGAGTACGATAATCGTATCGGCCGGCTTTATCCCGAATATGTCCCTCGCCTGTTTGGGTATCACTATTTGTCCCTTTTCGCCGACGGTAACAGCCCATGCGTACTTACCTTCTTCTCCTTTCAAGCGCACCTCCGATTCCAACAAATCATACTTTTCATACTTATTATACCCCCCCCGCCGAAATTATGGTCAAGCTTTTACACGATAAAAACGTATCTTATAAAATATCGTTTATTCTATTTCCTGTTCCATATTCTTAAATCCTTCGGTATTGAAAAAATCGTATAAGGATATTCCGAAACCGTCACAAAGCATTTTTATCGTCACGATCCCCGGATTGATACTTTTGCCGTATAAAATGTTTTTGATACTGGACGGCGGTACCGCCGATTCCATTGCAAGTCTGTAAATAGTATATTTCTTTTCTTCACAAAGTTGTAAGATACGATTTTTTGTCAATTCGTACGTGCTCATATTGTCCTCCGATAAAATTCTTTGTTTTCTCAATAATTTTACAAAAAATGTATTGACAATTAGGGCTATATATGATACGATAAGGCTATATAAAGACCATCAAAGGAGGACAGTATGGCAAAATTAGTAAAAAAAGGGTTATTCTTGGTAGTAGTTGTCATTATGAGCTGTTGCATGTTCATGTTGGCAGGGTGTGATTTGAATTCGTCGGACGACGAAACGTCGGACGTTGTCCGTCCGATTGAACTAAATCAATGGGGCGCACTCAACGACTTTCAGATTCGCGTCGTCAGCATAGAGAATACCGCAGTTATCCAAGCGCTCACCGGAAATCCTTATACCACACAAAATAATTTTATGTGTATTTTGATTGAAGTCAAAAACGTCGGAAAGTATTCGCGCTCGATCAGTTATAGCTCGTTTGAAGTCAGCAACGGAAGTAGCACGTTTGATTCCAAAGGAACGGAAGCGTACTGGTACGCCGAAAAAAATAAGAGGAATTTATATCCGGCATTGTATCTGAACGGCTCTCTTGACGCGGGCTTATCCGGAAAATATTATCTTGTATTTGAGACGCCGTCATCCGGAGAAAGTGATTCTTATACCTTGGTATACGAATATGGATTTAACAAAATAGAATTTGCATTAGAGGAGGAAGAAGACGATGGCAATGATTAAGTGTCCCGAATGCGGCAAGGACATTTCGGAAAAAGCGGGCGTATGCCCGAACTGCGGTACACCGATAGAAAATACTTTTTGTAGATTCTGCGGATCGAAAATCAGTGCGGAGAGCGTTATTTGTCCCTGTTGCGGAAGACAAGTAAAAGAATTAAGCAGCGGAAGCAGCGGCAACGGAAGCATTGTAATTAACAACAACAATAACAATAACGCCTCTTCCAGTGCCGGCGCGTCGGCTTCCTCTTCGGCTGCGGCTTCCGCTTCGTCATCATCAAAGAAACAATCCGAGGGAAAACTCTGTAATAAGTGGACAGCCTGGATACTTTGTGTTTTCTTCGGCTTGTTCGGAGCGCACAAATTCTACGAAGGAAAAAGCGGAATGGGCATTGTTTACCTTTGCACGCTCGGATTGTGCGGGATAGGTTGGCTTATCGATATTTTCGCTATACTGGGCAAACCGAATCCGTATCAGGCATAATCGTTTTCTCACAAAATACCGAACGTAACGGGCTTTCTGACCGCAAAAAACGTGGTTTGAAAGCCTGTTTTTGTCAAGAAAACGAAAGAACTGCGGAAAAACTTTTTGCCGTTCAAATCCCTTTTACGCCTAAGCCGTCGAGGAAAGATAGCCGATTTATCCCGGCGTTTGATGGAATATTTATATTGCTTTGCGTTTGGAAAAATTTGAGGTAAATTCCCAGATGCGGCTGCGAGGCGTCTTGTCTTGCCATAAGTGACGGTTTGATTCAATCTTCCGTTTCGTAATAGTACGAATAGTCAATACCTTTCATAATAATTTCGCGGTTATTCACGTCATCCGTCAAAGCGCCGTTCAAGAGGGCAACTATCTTTTTTGGATTTACAACGCTTTCACGCATAGCGGCAAGATATTCGGTCTTGTCAATACGACTCCAATCTACGCACTTGCCGAGATTTTTCTTCAAAATCAGATCAAGCCATATGCGTGTACTCCTGCCGTTGCCTTCCATAAAAGGATGTGCCACGTTCATTTCTACATATTTATTGACGATGGCTTCCAACGTTTTTTCCGGCATTGCCTCAATTTTTGCAAGATTTTCAGCCAAATACATACAAGGCGCAAATGCGAATCCGCCTTTTGAAATGTTCAGCGTGCGAATCTGTCCGGCAAATTCATAAAGACCACCGAAAATATAGCCGTGAATCTGCTGTAAGCCCTTCACGGTGCCGACTTCTACCTCGTTGATAAAGCCACTTTCAAAAAGCTCATATGCCTTTTGCTTACTCTTTTCGTCAAGGGACGTTTCCATGTTTTTCATCCACTTGGCAAAGATCTCGGATTTT
This sequence comes from Clostridia bacterium, assembly GCA_045601385.1. Classification (GTDB taxonomy): domain Bacteria; phylum Bacillota; class Clostridia; order Christensenellales; family DTU072; genus CAG-1782. The sequence continues at coordinate 2,765 of JAZRZM010000010.1, forward strand.
TTGCTTGGCACGAGTGCAATCACAGTGTTCAGACCGCTTTCATCCACGACGTCGGTATTATAAAATTTTTCATCTTTTGCTTTTAATTTCAGTTGTTTGCAAATTGCAATCAACTGCGGATTTCTTCTTTTTACAGTTGCCCAGTATACACGGGGATTGGCGCTTTTCGTTAATGCCTCTGCAATATCCATCGCGCAAAACCACCATTTTGAACTTTCTTCATCCCAAACGGCGCGAACCGGGATATTTTCGAAAAAACGAATGGACGTTTTCATAGGCATCCTCCTTTCAAAGGGAATCAGTAAGAGTTACTTCCCAATGACACATGTTCATCTTTTTTAATCCGCTTACTATATTGGGGCTAATTTGAACCTCGTGAACAAGTCGAGAAGGCGACTTTTTCAGATCTATAAGTAGTTTGAACCGTTTGTTATATCGAACAGACATACATGCTTCCCACATTTTTTTGCTTATTATATCACGATTTCGTTGATTTTTCAATGGTTTTGTGCGTATTGGTAAAAAATATCAACTGTGCAAAAGTGACTGATCGTAATCATAATCACCTTTGCCCTGTATAAAACATTGTCTAAAACAAAATGACAGGTCAAAACCTACGGTGCGGTATCAACCGCAACCGCCCGGCAGGATAACCCCCACCCCGTAAGGGCGGCGGCTATCTGCTCTTGGTTGTATATGCGTTCTGATCCGTTCACGTTCGCCGTGTCGGTCAGTATATGGTTGCTTGGGGGTTGATAGAACATAATTAAACCTCCCAAAAGTCATAGCATTTACGCATCGGCCTTCCTCTTTCGGTAGTTATTTCGTATAAGGAAATAATACCTTCTTTCTGTTTCGCTTTGAATTCGGCTTGCTTCTGTACTGCGACAGCCGCCGCCTGTTCACGGTCAGCCGTTTCAATAAGAATTTCGCTTTTGTTGCCTTGTGTAAATTCTACCTTAAACATTTTCTCACCTCCTCTTTATATAATCGGCATATATAAGCGTATGCCCTCGCTGAATATGACTTTTTACCATTGCCGTGAGGCATCATCATTTGAGGGCTTTGCCCGAATTATCATTCAAATTCGCAAGGATCCGTTACGACGGCTTTGCCGTATGATAAAGCGCTTTGCGCGAATGATAAACTCGCCTTTGGCTCGAATGATAATCAAATATCGCAAGCGAATTTGATATAAAAAAACTAATCACGGTGTGCGGATTAGTTTTTTTGGGTGGAGATAATGGGGCTCCCTCGCACCAAAGCCCTTGGCTTTGCGACAGGCCGGGGCGGTATGACGACGCACTGCGTCGTCAACTACGGGAGCAATAATCCGCATATATGTTGTTTGCTCCCTATCCGCCCGTTCGAGCCCCACAAAAACCTATGTATATAACAAAAGAACAGTCAAGTGACTGCCCTTTTGTTATATGGTGGAGATAATGGGGCTCGAACCCATGACCTCTTGACTGCCAGTCAAGCACTCTAGCCAACTGAGCTATACCCCCACGAGCATTATCCATTATAGCGGATAAACGGGGGAAAAGCAAGCGATTTTGTGCATTTGCAAAAAGTTTATGCGAAAAAGAACGGGAAAAACGCGTGGGGATATGTTCGTTTGGGCATATCGGCAGGAAATGTGGGGGGAAAGGGAGCGCATATGTTTACTTTTTCATATGAAAATGGTATCATATATCGTATGGAAAACTATTGCGCATATGTAGATGTCTTTTTCGGGTGCGACAACGTCGATCTGCCGAAGAGGAAAGGAATGGCGAAGGGTTGGCGACCGATCAAAGGTCTTGCCGGCAACACCTCGCCCGCGGCGTGCTTGCCGTTCGGGAAGATGAGTTGCGTCGCGTACAGCGGAGCATATCCGACCGGGTACGGGAATTGCTCGGTTAATTCGTGCAGGAAGATTCCGCCGATGTTTAAGTATCACCGTTTTTGCGGACTTAGTCACGTGCATCAATCGGGAACGGGATTTATCGACTTTTTTTATAACTTCGCCTTGACCGCGCCGTCCGAAGAGGGACTTGCCGACGCATTTAATCCGAGGAAAATTTTGGCGGAAGAGGCGTATCCGGGCTTTTATTTTTGCAAAACAGAGCGCGAAAATGCGGCTTGTACGGTGACGGGCGACAGTGCTTTTCAGGTCTTTGAGACAAAAAAAGCACACGACGTGTTCGTCGATTTTTCGCAGAACGGCTTGTCCAAAACGCAGAAAAACAAAAATATTTTTTCTCTCTATGAGCGCGCGACGTGTCACGTCGAGGGCGATACCGCTTTTTGCACCGTTTCGTTTTTCGGCGTACCCGTCTATTTCGCTATGCGTTCAAAATGCCGAACGCTCCCGAAAATATGGCACGGCGCGGCTGTCGTGAGCGAAAACGCGTGGAGTGCCGAAAAGTTCGACGGAGCGTTCGGCGTCGTGTTTAAGTGCGACAAAGAAAAAACGGAAACGGTGCTGTCGATATCCTATCTGTCCGAAGAGCACGCCTTGTCGCGGCTTGAAAGAGACTTCGTCCTTTCTTTTGACGAGGTGAAAAAAAGGGGGTGCGAGAGGTGGAACGAAACGTTGTCCCGTATCGAAGTCGAGGGCGACGAAACCGATAAAAAGATATTCTATTCTAATCTCTATCATACCTTAATAAAGCCCACCGACGTCAGCGGAGAAAGACTGTACGGCTTCGACGGGGAATGCGTAACCGATATCGCCACGATATGGGATATGTATAAGACGCAATTTCCGCTTCTTTTCAGTGTGTATCCCGAAATAGGCAAAAAGGTTATCCAAACAATGATTTCCTATCGCGAAAAAAACAAGCAATTACCTAACGCATATTTGATTTCTTCCGACTGCACGAGGTGCGACGGTCAGGCACGGTTTTTGACTGCGAACGTTTTTGCGGACGCTTTTTTACGCGGTGTGGGCGATAAGGAAGAGATGTATCGGACGCTGAAAGAAGAGTATTTGTCCGATAAGTATCGCCCGTTCCGCGAGGGGTTCGGAGCCGAACGGACGACGTATGCAATGGATCTTTTCGAGGGGGAAATCTGCCTTGCTTTGCTTGCGGAGGCAAACGGGGATACCGCGTTTGCCGAGGCGCTGCGTCATAGATACGAGCATATCGACGGTGTGTTTTCAAAGAAAACGGGGCTTGCTTTGCTTGGCTCTCCCTACTATGAGGGTAACCACGTCAATTATTCTTTCCGGCTGTTTTCGGACGGCGCAAGACGGGTGAAAAACGGCGGAGGCGAAAAGAAATTTAATCGCCTGCTCGATTACTTTTTCGGTTATCGTCTGCCGTTTGTAAAATACGGAAAGTTCGAGGGGTTCAACAACGAATCCGACATGGAAGCGGTGTTTTCCTATCAATTCATAAACAGACATGATCGCATATGTGAAATTATCGACGCGTCAAGAAAGTACATGTGGGCACTTGGGCGTGGCGGCATGCCGGGCAACAACGACTCGGGCGGCTTGTCATCGCTGTACGTCTGGAATGCGATCGGATTGTTCCCAGCGACAGGACAGGATAAATATTTTATCTCTTTGCCGCTTTTTGATAAGGTCGTCGTCCACTTGCCGCAAGGCGACTTGACCGTCACCAAAGAGGGGAAAGGAATTTATGTGCGCGAAGCGGTCCTGAACGGAAAAAAACTGACTGATTTTACCTGTTCGGTACGTGACGTGCAACAAGGCGGCAGTTTGCATTTTGTTTGTCAAGAACAAAAATAAAGGAGCAATTATGGAAGAAATTTATCGTTTTTTGAAAGAAAGCGGCACATATTATCTTGCGACCGTCGACGGCGAAACGCCGCGCGTCCGCCCTTTTGGAACAATCGACCTTTTTGGCGGGAAACTTTATATTCAGACGGGCAAAAAAAAGGACGTATCCAAACAGATGAAAGAAAACCCGAACGTGGAAATATGCGCGATGAAAGGCGGCGACTGGATGCGACTTTCGGCAAAGGCGGTCCTTGACGACAACCGTGCCGCACGTGTGCATATGCTCGAATGTTATCCCGAACTTATGTCAATGTATGATCCCGACGACGGCAATACCGAAGTGTTTATGCTGACCGACGGAACGGCGACCGTGTATTCTTTCACAAAACCGCCCGTTCGCTATTCTCTTTGACCGCTCGCGTTCGTATGGATAATGACAGAATAAAGTCCGTTTGCAGGGACGCCCTACAACATTTTGAAAGTCACAATCTGCGCGTTTTTAAGGGGATGAAAGATCCCCTTATTTGCGTATCGGACGTCTACTGCGGCGTGTGGCTCGAACACGTGGGCGACGCCGTCATGTACGCTGCGCTTTTCCCAAAAAAGGGTTTGCCGGTTGCTGTGAATACCGTAGAAACCTTTATCGGTTTGCAAAAAAACGGGCAGTATCCCTGTTATGTTTGGGACGCCGCCGTCAGTAAAAAGAGGGGAAAGAACAACGTCGGCTACGGGCAACTGCAAGAATGCGTCTCTTTCGGAAGTCTTTGTCTGCGCGTGTGCGAAATGGCAAACAGCGACGCGCTGTGGGAAAAATGCTACCGTTCGATCGAAAAATGGGTGGGGTGGCTGAAAAAGTACCGTATGACCATGGGGACGGGACTCGATGAAATTTTTGTCGGCTATGACACCGGACACGACAACAGCGGCAGGCTGGACGGAATGCTTTACAAAGAGAATAGAAAAAGGTTTGGACTCCTTGTCGGCGCGGAAAAGGCGCCCAAAAGGAAAGATTCCGTCGCACCGCTATTGGGCGTCGACGTGAACGCATGCCTGTACGGAAATCTTGTTTCGCTTGCAAAAGCGGCGGAGCGGCTCGGCCTGAAAGACGAAGAAAAAAAGTGGCAAGAGGAAGCGGAATCCGTCAAAAGAAAAATGTTTGAAATTCTCTTCGACGAAAACGACGACTTTTTTTATGACGTGGACAAAACCGGCAAAAGGCGCAAATATCTCTCGTGCGCGATATTTTCCCTGTTTCAGGAGGGCGTATTGGATCAAGAAAAGGATAAAGACGTCGTCGACCGTCTTCTGAAAAGACATATTCTGAACGAAAAAGAGTTTTTGACGCCCTATCCTTTTCCGTCGATGGCGATAAGCGATCCGTCCGCAAAAAACCATTTCGATCGCAACGACTGGGGGTATTTTACGCAAGGGAATACCGCGCTACGCACCGCTTTTTGGATGGACAAATACGGACTTGCAAAGGTGCAGGACTATGTGTGTCGTCAGTGGCTCGAAGCCTGGACAAAAATATACGATAGGTTTCCGATAGGGCAGGAATTGGATCCCATAACGGGAGAAAACTCTCCGTCTTCTCCCCGATATTCGACGGGGATTCTCTTTTATCTTTGGTCGGCAAAACGCCTTTTGGCGGATGATTTTCCGTTATGAAAAAAGGCCTTTGTTCCGTCACGTTCCGCACAAAAACGGTAGCGAAAATCATATCCCTGTCCGCAAAACAAGGGCTCGACTGCATCGAATGGGGCGGCGATATTCACGTGCCTTGCGGTAAAACGGCTCGGGCGGAAAAAGTGGGCGCGGCGACGGTAAAAGCGGGGCTCGGCGTTTATTCGTACGGCTCCTATTTCCGATGCGACGACTTGGATAAGTTCGAGCGCACGTCGGATACGGCATACGCGCTCGGCGCGAAGATCATTCGTGTGTGGGCGGGGACAAAGGACGCCGAAAAATGTTCGGAAGAGGACTTTTTGCGTTTGACGGAGACGCTGCGCCGCTGTTGCGATTTTGCGCAAAAAAGGGGGCAGACGGTCGCTTGCGAATTTCACGGCGGCACTTACAATAACGGCAGGGAAAACGCTTTGCGTTTGATAAAAAGCGTTGACAGAAAAAATTTCAAGACTTATTGGCAACCGATATATTGGAAAAAGTTTGTATCCGACGAAGAACGGGTGCGCGACAATATCGATACGATCGTCGCTCTTTCTCCCTATATCGCGTGCGTGCACGCGTATCAAATGCGCGGAAGAAAAAGGTTGAGTCTTGCGTCGGGAAAAAGCGAATGAGAAAAGTACGTCGCCGTTCTGCCCGACTGTCCTAAGTATCTCGAATTTGTGAAAAACAATCGCGTAAAACGGTTTTTGCGCGATTCCGAATTTTTTGTGCGTGAGTTTTGCTGAAAACGGTTTACTTTTTCTTGTTAAATTCCGTCAGCGGCGTTTCGTTACCCTTGTCGTCCACAAAGTAGGTGTTTTTCAGTTGTGCCGTGAAAGAAGCGCGGAAGCGCGCGAGGTATTTTTGGCGCAAGTCGGCTTGTTCGACTTTTTCTTCGTCGCTCAGTCCCGTTTCGCGCTGTTTTTTTGCCAGTTCGTTGATGCGGATCAATAAATAGTCTTCCATAGAATAGTGTTTTTTCAGACGGTCAGGTCGGCATAAGAGTAGCCGAACGCGGTGACGATTGTTTCCGGGTTTGCTTCGATTTGCACGCCGATTTTGCCCGCGCTGAAAAAGACGGTTTCAAAAAGGCATGCCGTTTCGTCAAAGTACGTGGGGAAAGGCTTTTTCATGCCGATGGGAGAGCAACCGCCGTGGACGTAGCCGGTAAGCGGGAGCAGATCTTTTTGTTTGAGCATGGCAAGGCTCTTGACGGCGGCGGCTTTGGCGGCTTTTTTCAGATCGAGCGTCGCGCATACGGGAATGACGAAAACGTAATGCGCGAGCGTGTTCGACTCGGTCACGAGCGTCTTGAAGACGGCTGTTTCGTCGGCACCGAGAAGACGCGCCACCGTTTGACCGTCGGTCGGGTTGCCCTCTACGCAGTGCGGCGTAAAAGGAACTTTTTTTTGATCGAGTATGCGCATGACGTTCGTCTTTTCCATTTTTTGTTCAACTTAAAAAATTTGCGGCGCGTTCAAAAGAAATTTCTTCCACGCCGTCCATGTCGGCAAGATTCCATTCGGGATCGAACGGAAGCCATTTTTTGGAGGGACGGTCGTAAGAAAAACAGCCGTCCTCATTTTCGGCGTATAACGCGTAACCGCGGTAAAGATAATAGGCGTAAAAATCCATATCAAACCCAAAAACAAGGGCTGTAAAAAATTTTACAGCCCAAATTTTTTGAATGATTACGAAAAACGTAACCTTATTTCTCGACGATCGCTTCGTTCGGGCAGGTAGCCGCACAGGAACCGCAACCGATGCAGGTGTCCTGGTCGATGACGTATTTTCCGTCGCCTTCGCTGATCGCGCCGACAGGGCAACCTTCCGCACAGCAACCGCAAGAAATGCAATTATCGGTAATTAAGTAAGCCATAATAAAAAACTCCTTTTGAATGATTTTTTTTGTTGTCTATATTATACCATGGGTAAAAAACGATGTCAACTTGTATTCGCTTGCATTCGATAAAAAAAAATGGTATATTTTCAAGCATGGAAAAAGTCATCGACGTCAAAAACGTATCCTTTTCATATAAGTCGGACGAGGGTGATACGCTTGGCGTAAAGAACGTTTCGTTTGAATTGTATCGGGGAGAATTCGTCGTTTTGCTCGGGCATAACGGTTGCGGAAAAAGCACGCTTGCCAAACTGCTGAACGGTCTTCTTCTGCCCGACGAAGGAACGGTGGAAGTGGACGGAACGCCGACTTCCGATGAAAAAAGAATATACGAAATAAGAAGTAAAGTCGGTATGGTCTTTCAAAACCCCGACAATCAGACGGTCGCTTCGATTATCGAAGACGACGTTGCGTTCGGGCCCGAGAATCTGGGGGTGGAGCGGGAAGAAATCGTCCGCAGAGTCGATATGGCGCTTTCCGCGGTCGATATGACGGAGTATCGGAAAGGAACGCCGTTCAAGTTGTCGGGCGGACAAAAACAGCGCGTCGCCATCGCGTCCGTTCTTGCGATGCTGCCCGAGGTAATCATCCTCGACGAAAGCACGGCGATGCTCGATCCGCAGGGGAGAGAAGAGGTCCTGACGGCGATAAGGAGACTGCACGACGAAAAGAATATGACCGTCCTTCTGATCACACACTATATGGACGAAGCGACGGACGCGGACAGAATCATCGTTATGAACCGTGGCGAAATCGAAAAGATCGGGACGCCGAAAGAGATTTTTTCGGATTCCGAATTGATAAAACGAAGCAAACTGCTTTTGCCGACGGCGGCGTCTGCGGCAGCCGAACTGAAAAAAGAAGGCTTTGACGTGGGCGACGTGACGAGCGACGAAGAACTCGCGGAGGCGATATGTCGGTTGAAGTAAAGAATTTGTCGTTTGTGTACGGCAAAAAGACGCCGTTTGAAAAAAAGGCGCTCGACGATATTTCGTTTACCGTACGTGACGGGGAAAGCGTCGGTCTGATCGGTGCGACGGGGAGCGGCAAAAGTACCTTGTTGCAGCACCTGAACGGGCTTATCCGCCTGCAAAGCGGAACTCTACGGGTTTTCGATACCGATCTCGGGGGGCGAAAACCCGATCTGAACCGTTTGAGACGGAACGTAGGGATGCTTTTTCAGTATCCCGAATATCAACTGTTTGCCGACACCGTCCGCGAGGACGTTCTGTTCGGACCGAAGAATTTCGGCATGAAAAAAGAGGAAGCCGAGCGCGCCGCCATGGAGGCGGTAGGCTTGGTCGGGCTGAACTGGGACGAAATAAAGGATCGCTCTCCGCTCGAATTGAGCGGGGGACAAAAAAGGCGTGTGGCGATGGCGGGCGTGCTTGCTTACCGACCGAAACTGCTCGTTCTGGACGAACCGACGGCGGGGCTCGATCCCGTCGGGAAGATAGAAATGCTCGAACTTATCGCCTCGCTCAGAAAAGAAAAAGGCATTACCGTCATAACCGTCAGTCATAATATGGACGAAATCGCCGCTTATTGCGACCGCGTCCTCGTCCTTTCGGACGGAAAACTCGTCTGCGACGACACGCCGGCAGGCTTGTTTTATCGGGAGGATACCGCTTCTTTGCGTTTGCACGAGCCGCACGCGGTACACGTGGTCAAACTTCTCGAAAAGCGCGGCGTATGTTTGCCGCATACCGTTTTGACCGAAAAGGACCTGACCGAAAGTCTCCTTGCCTATCTGAAAGGAAAGGGGGAAAGTCATGCGTAACGTTGCGTTCGGGCAGTACTATCCGAAAGACTCTTTCGTCCACAAACTCGATCCGAGGACGAAACTTTTTGCCGGGCTCGTTTTTATCGCGGCGGCGTTCGTCGCCGATTCTTATTGGTGCTATCTCGTCTGCTACGCCTTTCTCGCCGCGGTTGTCGTCGCGTCCAAAGTACCGCCGTTGCATCTTGTCAAGACCGTCAAAGCGGTGCTTGCGATCGTGCTTATTTCCGTCGTCATCAACGCGCTTTTTTATGACGGCGAGCATGTTCTTGTCTCTTGGTGGAAAATCAGAATCACCGAAGAAGGGTTACTCTTTTCGGGACAAATGGTACTCAGAATTATGTTTTTGGTTCTTTCCACGTCGCTTATTACGATGACGACGACGCCGACCGAACTGACCGACGGGCTGGAAAAAATCATGTCGCCTCTTCGCTATCTGCGCTTTCCCGTGCACGACGTGGCGATTATTATGAGCATCGCTCTTAGGTTTATCCCGACGCTGATGGAAGAGACCGACAAAATCATCATGGCGCAGAAAGCGCGCGGAGCGAAGTTCGATAACGGCTCGTTGATTGCCCGCGCGAAAGCGATGCTTCCTATCTTGATACCGCTTTTTGTTTCCTCGTTCAGACGGGCGGACGAACTCGCCCTCGCTTTGGACGCGCGGTGTTATAACGCGACGGAGGCGCGGACGAAAATGAAGGTGCTTTCTTTCCGCCTGTCCGACCTTGCGGCGTTCTTGATTTTGTGCGCTTTTCTTGTATTGACCGTGTTTTTCAGACTCGGCTTTTTCGGTTTGCTATGACGAGAATACTTTTGACAATCGAATATAACGGCAAAAAGTATGCCGGCTGGCAAAGGCAGGAAAACGCGCTTGCCGTGCAACAGGTCGTCGAAGACGCGCTCGGTGTGCTTTTGCAACAAAAAGTAGTCCTTTTTGCCAGTGGTCGGACGGACGCGGGCGTGCATGCCGCGGCGCAGCCGGCGCACTTTGACTACGACGGCGATTTTCCCATCGACAGGATCCCCGTCGCGTCGCAAACCGTTCTTCCCGAAGATATCGCCATTCTGAAAGCCGAGACGGTCGACGGCGACTTTCACGCCCAATACGCGGCGAAGAAAAAGACGTACGTCTATAAAATGTATCTTTCGCGCGAAAATCATCCTCTTTTGAACGACGCGCACGCGTGGATTTCTTACACCGAAGACCGATTTGACTTTGAAAAAGCGCGCCGCGCGTGTGAAAAACTGGTCGGCACGCACGATTTTGCCGGGTTTTCCAACAAGGGTAGCAACGTGCGGTCGACGGTTCGGACGATTTACGCCGCCGAACTGGAAAAAGACGGCATGTTCGTCACTCTGAAAGTGACGGGAAGCGGCTTTTTATATAATATGGTACGGATCATCGCCGGCACGGTCGTCTACGTCGGACTCGGCAAAAGAAACGTCGAGGACATCGAAAAAATACTGGCTACGCAGGACCGTACGCTTGCCGGTAAAACCTTTCCGGCGCAGGGACTGTGCCTTTTTTCGGTCGAATACTGATTTTTTTTTGCCCCAAAAAATCTGCGATTTTTCGGGGGCCCCGATAGTTTGCCCCAAAAAAATCTGCGATTTTTCGGGGAGCCCCGATAATTTGCCCCAAAAAACGCAAGCCGTTTTTCGGGGATAAATTACACCCTTTCTCAAAAGGGGGCTTGATTTTTCGGAGCGTGCGACGAAAAATGGGGGTTTTTTAACGAGAAAGAACCTTGCTTTACACCCTTTCTCAAAAGGGGGCTTGATTGCCAAAACGTCTACGTTTTGGGAATGGGGGTTTTTAACGGAAGAACGCCTTTTTTATGTAAGGAATAATCAATTATACCGTTTGCCGTAGTTTTATCTCGTGGAAAACCCTCTCCGCACCGTCGCTTACGCTTTGGGTGCGGACGCTCTCCCTTTTGACAAAGGGCGCAAATTTATCCCCAAAAAATCTGCGATTTTTCGGGGCCCCGGGGGCTTATCTTTGGGTGCGGTCGTCATCCCGAGCGCAGTCGAGGGATCCCCCGTACTTTATGGGATTCCTCCGCTTCACAGCCTATTGGCTGTTTCGGTCGGAATGACGGAACGGAGAAAATGGGATTCCTCCGCTTCGGTCGGAATGACGGAATAAAAAAGGGATTCCTCCGCTT
>JAZRZM010000011.1:0-59814 GCA_045601385.1 Clostridia bacterium
TGTAGCGGATAAAACCGCTTTTACGTAAATGCAAATTGCATATTTACGGAGTACAGTCATTTGATTGACGGAGTACAAAGTAAATATGCTATGCACTCCGTCAAAATCATAAAAAGGAGGATTTTACGGAGAACGTAGAAAAGAAAGAAATCAATACCAGTTATGCCGCATATAGATTACTTACTATTTTATTCAAAGAGGGTTTAATCAACTTTGAAACATATCAAAAAATCAAAGCTGAGAGAGAATTGTTTAATAGTAGAAATCAATGCTCGAATAACACAACAGGAGGACAATAATGGATTTTAGACAAAGTGAAAACAGAGTTGTAATGCCGACCAATATAAATCTTGATAGACACCGCCAACGGAAAGCAGTTTTCTATGGACGTGTATCAACTGAACACGAAGCTCAACTTTCAGCATTGCAAAATCAATTGCAGTGGTATGATGATCAAGAAAAATATCATCCAAACTGGAATGTTTTGAGAAAGTATGTTGATGAAGGAATAACCGGAACGCAGGCGAAAAAGAGACCTGCGTTTATGGAAATGGTAGCTGATGCAAAACAAAAGAAATTTGATTTAATCGTTACGAGAGAGGTTTGTCGTTTTGCAAGGAATATAGTCGATACGCTTGTGGTGACACGAGAATTGAAAGAATATGGGGTAGAAGTCTATTTTGTCGAAGATAATATATGGACTATGGATAACGATGGGGAACTTCGTTTGTCGCTTATGGCAACACTTGCACAAGAAGAAAGTAGAAAAACATCTGAACGTGTGAGAGCCGGTCAAAAGATAAGCCGAGATAAAGGTGTATTGTATGGCAATGGTAATATATTGGGATACAATAGAGATAAAGCATTAGGGACATACGTTATAGACAAAGAACAAGCCGAAACGGTTCGTTTGATTTTTGACTTATACTCAAAAGGTTATGGAGAGAAGAAGATTGTCAAAGAGTTGAGTAGGCTTGGAAGAAAAGACGGTGCAGGAAATGTTCATTGGGAATGTTGTAAGGTAGGTCGTATTCTTAAGAACGCTACATATAAAGGTTATAAATGTTACTTGAAGTCTTTTTGCAATAATTACCTTGATCAAAAGCGAATTAAAAATCTTGACGAAGATACTTACCTTTATATCAAAGGCGATTTTGAACCTATTGTGTCAGAAGAACTTTGGGATTATTGTCACGAGTTGCGAAAGAAGAAATCAGCTCACTTAAAACGAGAAGATGGAACGACGAAAGCGTATGGCAAAAAGCCGACGGATGATCCGTATCTTCATAAGTTGAGATGTGTTTGTGGTTCAAAATTCAGAAAGAATAGATGGCATCAGCATAAAGACGGAAATTGGTCTTATGGATATAGATGTTACAATGCGATAAACAAAGGAACAAGAAAATTTCGTGAAGACAACAATTTAAGTACAGAAGGATATTGTAACGGTCCGATGATATGCGACTGGAAATTTGATATAATGGCTAGTAAAATTTTTAGTGGTATTTGGAGTGATAAACACTCTGCCGTTTTGGAAGCTTATGAGACCTTTAATAGAAATTATGTAAGCGAAAGTAGTATGTCAAAGGAAGAGAAAGCAGGACTTGAAGTTAAAATAGAGCGTGCTAAAAAACGAATAAATAATCTTTTGGAAATGAGAGCCGATGGAGAAATAAGTAAAGATGATTATATCTCTATGAGAGCAAAGTGCGAGAGTGAAATCGAGGAGGCACAAAAAGCGTTGACAAGTTCTGAAGACGATGATACAATAGAAACAAGAAAGATCGTTGATGCAAAAAAAGTCGAAGAGCGACTTTCTCAATTAACGAACTTTATGGACGGAAAAGTACCGCCGGAAATAATCGAAGAATTTGTTGCTGCGATTGTGCCGGAAGAAGACGGAATTCATTTCAGTTGGTTCTTGACCTTGGATGATGAAGAGTATCATCAGACGTTTTGCACCTTAGAAGGACGGAGAAGCACGTTTAATCTTGATTTTCAAGAAATAGACGAAAAAGAAGGTGAATTACCAACTTTTTTTCATAATCAGTACTTCACGGAAGTTGAAAGTATAGGTAAAAATCCCTTTCAATGTGGAGTACTGCACAGTCCAATATTAAGAACCCGAGAAAGTAATCTCAAGTAAATAAATCGAATTATAGCTCGGCTGTTTTTAGCCGAGCTATAATTAAATATGGCGATAAACAAGGAGGATAGTTTTGAATTTCATATTAAAACAATTTGATAAACCACTCTTGACTTTCTCTTTGGAACAGCAAAAGTTAGACGGACAGGTTTGCAGGATACTCTCTATCAACGAAGAAAACAAAAAACTTTTACCGCTCGGTATGGAAGTGACCGACGACGGGCTTTTTTCGTGGCTCCGCACGAGGGTTATTCCGAAAAACAGAGAGTATGTTGAACAAATTTTATTCCGTTTCGGCTTAACGCAAAACAATACGCTTGGAATTATTCAAGTTTGTATGGGCCTTTCTTTGAACGATAGCTATTGGATCGTGGAAGAAGGCTTTGAAGGCACGTTTGAGAAATATAATCTGTACGATAATTCCTTCGCCAAGGCTCTTTCGTTGGTCGCCTATACGGGCTACGGTTCAAGTAATGTTAAAGGCTTTACCTCTTCGCCCGAATTTACGACCAACGGTATGCTTAAAAAGAGTTGGCGCAGGCTCAATAAAAAAATATTGCTTTATAAGGGCGGTACTTCTGGTGCGTCAAACGCGGGCAAAGAGCCGTATTCCGAATTTTACGCTTCTCAAATCGCCGAAAGGATGGGGCTTCGCTACGTTCCTTACGATTTGAAGAAGTGGAAAGGTGAAATATGTTCCACTTGCGAACTGTTTACGAGTAAAGACGTGTCCTATGTCCCTATGTATCGTTTCTTGAAGAAAGTTACGCTCGTGGAGATCGCAAACTATTTGAAGTCGCTCGGAGAGGAGTATTATAACCGATTTTCCGATATGATGATTTTCGACGCTCTCATTTATAATACGGATAGGCACGCGGGCAACTTCGGCTTACTCGTGGATAATCGAATAAATAAACCCATTGCTTTCGCTCCTATTTTCGATAACGGACTTTCCCTTTTTAACTATGCAATGGGGGAAGAATTGGACGAACTGAAAACGTACAGCAAGTCGAGAATTTCGGCGTTCGATACGCCTTATGAAGAGATCGTCTCTTACTTTATTTCGGATAGACAGCGTGAGCAACTTCGTAAAATGATAAACTTTACGTTTACAAAACACCCTCAATATAATTTGCCGAAAGACCGATTAAAGAAACTGGAAGAGTTTTTACAGACGAGAGTACAAGAATTATTGAAACTTGGATAAATAAAAATGTTTTCTTGTATTAAAAATAAAAAAATATTGGAGAAGAATTATTAAGGGAAATAGGTTATACGGAAGAAGAAATGATACCGTTTTATCATAGAATTTGTGAAAATGAAAAAGATTACGAGTGTGCCACACTTTATCCGAAGAATAACATAACTATTATTTATCCATAGGTTTTGGGGAATGGTGTGTATTTGTAAATGATGTGAGACCAACTTATTAAAATAATTTGTTTGTCTCGTTATAGATTATTCCCAAAGGACCGGTATTTGAGTGCAATGAGTGACGCGAAGCGTAGCGGAGTCACGAATAAAGCGTGTTATACTCCATTTGAGTGATTCGACTTCCTTGAATGTTTTATGCCGACTATATTTGAACACGAGGCAATCACTCTTCTTTTTTTTTCAGTCTCACATCAATTGTAACTCTACACAAAAGCATGTATTATGGAAGCGGACAAGGATTGCTTTTTTTAGATATATATAATATAATAATGAAGTTGTAAAAAAGATTAGAGTCCTGTGGGGTTATTATGAAAAAGAAAATATTCGGTTATTTTTTTTCCTTATGTTTAATTTTGTCTTGTGTGGTTATGTTTTTCTCTTGTAATTTTATGCCGACAAAGAAGCCGATAATGCACACGGTTACCTTTGTTTATGACAACGGCGCTGAAAACAGCACGATTCAGGTCGAAGAAGGAAAGACGGTAGAAAAGCCAGCCGATCCGACAAAAGGCGGTTATGATTTCGACGGTTGGTATATTGATGATTTCAAATGGGGTTTTGAACATATTGTCGTTATGAAAAATATAACGCTTACGGCGAAATGGTCGGCAATACCGGTAACGACATATTATACGGTCACCTTTCATGCGGATAACGGGACGGACAACGAAACAGCGCAAGTTGTAAGCGGCGAAAAGATCGTTTGCCCTGAAACCGCCCCTACAAAACAGGGATATAATTTTGAAGGTTGGTATTTGGGCGAATACAGATGGAATTTTGATTACAATGCGGTAACCGAGAATTTGGAATTAAAAGCGAAATGGTCGGCAATTCCGTATAACGTAACGTTTATTTATGACAACGGAACTGAAAATCGGGTTATTTCATGTCGCTATGGCGATAAAATCACCGCCCCCCAAGTACCGGGTAAAGTGAACCATATTTTTGACGGTTGGTTTATCGGCGAAACGGAGTGGAATTTTGATGCAAAAATTTTCGGTGATATAACACTATTGGCACATTGGACGGAAGTGGATCCTACAAAATATACGGTCACCTTTCATGCGGATAACGGGACGGACAACGAAACAGCGCAAGTTGTAAGCGGCGAAAAGATCGTTTGCCCTGAAACCGCCCCTACAAAACAAGGATATATTTTTGAAGGTTGGTATTTGGGCGAATACAGATGGAATTTTGATTACAATGCGGTAACCGAGAATTTGGAATTAAAAGCGAAATGGTCGGCAATTCCGTATAACGTAACGTTTATTTATGACAACGGCACCGAAAATCGGGTTGTCACGTATCGTTACGGAGAAAAGATAATAGAACCGCAAGACCCTGTGAAAACCGGCTATACCTTTGAGGGGTGGTTTAATGGTGGAACGGTGTGGAACTTCGACGCGTTATTGAGTGGCGAGGTTTCGTTAAGGGCAAAATGGAAGGCGGTCGCTTATTCGGTCGCTTACGAATTGAACGGTGGAGTAAACAGTGTAGACAACGCAGAAGAATATACGGTGGAAAGAAACGTCGTGTTCAAAAACCCCACCCGTGAAGGTTTCGATTTTATCGGTTGGTATAAAGACGGTGCGTTCTCTATTGCGGTGTCGAATACGAACGGTTTGGCGGAAAACCTGACTGTGTATGCAAGATGGATGAAGTCCGGTAGGATTTTTTATGATCTTGACGGCGGAACGAACGACGATAAAAACCCGTTCGTCTTTTCTAACGAAGACGAAGTTCTCCTTTTAAGTCCGACAAAAGACGGTTACGATTTCGGCGGGTGGTATACCGACGACGAGTTTACAAATCAAATCACCACGATCCCGAAAGGCACGCTCACGGACATTGTTTTGTGGGCGAAATGGAATCAGATCTATAATATTACGGATAGCACGCTTAACGGTTTGACCGAATACGGCAAAACGCGTAGTGAATTCAAGATTCCGAACGGGATAGAAGCCATTGCCGCAGAGGCGTTTTATGGGTGCAAAAACATCGTTAAAATGACGATTTCAAGTACTGTTTTGAACATCGGTAACAGTGCGTTCGAACAGTGCGCCGAATTGACGGAACTTAATTTTGAAGAAGGAAATAAACTTGACAGTATCGGCGAAAACGCATTTGAACTCTGCAAAAAGTTACAGTCTTTCATCATTCCCGATACAGTAAAGACCATAGGACTGCGTGCTTTCCACTCATGCTATGCGTTGCAGGCTATCACGATTCCGAGCAGTGTGGAGACTATGGGCGATTATACGTTTGCAAAGTGCGGCGCGCTTGCTTCGGTCACCTTTAAAAAAGGTTGCTTGTTGACGACCATAGGTAATGCGACTTTCTACGATTGCACCGGTTTAACCGAGATCGTGATTCCTTCAAGTGTGACGAGTTTCGGCAACAACGTGCTCAGAGGTTGCAGTTCTCTTGAAAAGTTGACTGTGCCGTTTATCGGCAGTACATTGATACCGGGAGAAAACACGCATTTCGGGTTCTTGTTCGGTGCGGTAGATTATGATAATCATGCTGATTTTGTGCCGGAGAGCCTGAAAGAACTAACGGTCACCGGCGGTACGCGGATTGACGCTCATGCCTTCTACTTTTGCGCAAATCTGGTTTCCGTAATGCTTCCGAGTAGCGTCAGGAATATTTACGAATATGCTTTCTACCATTGCGAAAAATTAGGGTCGGTTACAATCGGCGGAAACAGCGAGTTAATACAAATCAATAATTATGCTTTCGAGGGTTGCAAAAATCTGACTTCGTTTGTCGTGCCGGCAAGCGTGACGACGATCGGCGAGAATTCGTTCGAGGATTGCAGGAGTATCGGTTCTTTTACTTTTGAGGTAAAAAGTCAATTGACTACGATTAGGGATTTCGCCTTTAAGAATTGTAGCGCATTGGTTTCGTTCGTTTTTCCGTCAAGTCTTGAACATATGGGGAAACAAATTTTCATTAACTGCCCGTCCTTATCTACGATTGAGTTTGAAAAGAACAGTCAGTTGCATTTTCTCATGGAAGACGCTTTCAAAGAATGCGGCAATTTGACTTCGGTTTCGTTCGGCGAGAACAGTCTGTTGTATTCTATCGGGGAGCGTGCTTTCAAAGGATGCGGTAATTTGGTTTCGGTTTCGTTCGGTGATAACAGTCAGTTAGCGACAATCGGGTTTGAGTCCTTCAAAGATTGCGTTAGTCTGAAATCGATTGTCATTCCTAAAAGCGTATTCCACATAGACACCATGGCTTTTGACGGTTGTAGCGGACTTGAGAGCATTAGCGTAGAAATCGGCAATACGACTTTCGACAGCAGAAAAAAATGTAATGCGATAATAGAAACCGCGGAAAACTGTTTGATAATAGGCTGTAAAAATACCTTTGTTCCGAACACCGTGGAAGAAATCGGTGGTATGGCGTTCTATGGAAACACTGCCTTGACTACGATTGTATTTGAAACGGGAAGTGCGTTAAAAAAGATCGGACAAAGCGCATTTGAGGGTTGTACCGCTTTGGAGTCCGTCGTTATTCCCACCGCTGTAACGCAAATCGGATACGCTGCGTTTTGCAATTGTAGTTCCTTGGCGTCAGTCG
The DNA here is from genome assembly GCA_045601385.1 of Clostridia bacterium. Lineage (GTDB taxonomy): Bacteria > Bacillota > Clostridia > Christensenellales > DTU072 > CAG-1782. The sequence goes on from JAZRZM010000011.1 coordinate 7,166, forward strand.
CTTTTGATAGCGGAAGTAAATTGGTACATCTCGGCGATTTTGCTTTCTACGGTTGCGCTATGTCTTCGATTACTATTCACACAGATGTGGAGTACATCGGTTTAGAGGCGTTTTATGGGTGTTTCGAGCTAAAAACCGTTTATAATTACAGCGATTTTATATTCGTCGCGGGTTCATCGGAATGCGGTGGTATTGCGCTTTATGCGGAAACCGTGATAAACTATAAAGAATCGTAATCTTTGATATACCTATGGTAAATAAAGGGAGATGAAAAAATGCTGATTTACAATGTGCTTACAATACTTTGCCTGATTATTATTGCGTTTATAACGATTTTGTTTTTGTGCAATTTGTTGATAATCAAGGACAAAAATAAAGAATATAAAAGACAATACAGAATTGAATACCTGAAAAGTTTCAAAAAAGGCAGAGGCGGCGTCATTTATTTTATCATCATTCCTTTGTATTGGATGGGTGCCGTTTATGGCGGAGAAGACGTCCTGGAAGCGTTCTTTTTTTCCATCAAGAGAAGCCTCGAAATGGTGGTGTTAAAATTCGATACCGGTTCGATTATTGAATTGTGCAATGCGAGCAGGCTGTATTACATAACCGTTTACATCACTTATTTTATCATTGTCTTAAATTCGATTTTATTTATTTATTCTTTCGTTTTACAAAACGTTTGGGGCTTGAAGAACGAAATTCTTTTCGGTCTATCCCGCAAGGAAAGAATATACCTGATAGGCAACAACGACGAAAATATCAAGATATATCACAGCGATAAAAAGAGTTTGAAATGCATCGTCGATTCCGTCGGGAAAGCGGATCGTGAAAAACTGTACTATAAGGACGTGTGTTTCCGTAATACCGAAAACGTCGAAAAGGTCGCGGATAACATTATCAATTCCGCTCTCGTCAAAAACAGAAAGATAAAAGTAATTATTAACACCGGCAATGAAAATAAGAATTTGAACGTCGCAAAAATATTCTGCGAAAAGATAGGGAATGCGGTCGAATCGGGTTGCGACAAAAAAGCGGAGAATACGTCCGCGCAAACGGATAATAACGCTTTATTTACCAATCTGAAAGTATATGTCTTTTGCGACGAAAAATATAATTCGATCTACGAGCAGTACATTAAGAACGGTCGCGGAATATTGATTTATGTAAATAAGTATCAAAAAATAGCGGTCGATTTTGTCGATAAGTATCCTTTGACAAAGTTTATGACGGAGGAACAAATCGATTATGATAACGCGTGTATTAAACCGGACGTGGATATCAACACCTTTTTAATCGGTTTCGGAAAGACAAACAGACAGGTCTATTTGACGTCGGTAGCCAATAACCAGTTCGTGCAACAAAAAGGCGAAGACGTCGTATTGAAAAAGGTGAATTATTATATCATTGACAAAATCGATGCTCAAAACAATAAAAATCTGAACCATAATATTTATAGATTCAAGCAAGAAGTCTCCTCGGCAAACCGCGACGAATATTTGCCCTTGCCCGAGTATCCGTCCAATGAAATCTTTTGCGAAAACGAAAAAGTCTTTATCGACGTAAACGACGACGCTTTCTATAAAAAAATAAGAGAAGTGTCGGAAAAGAACAAAAAATCGTTCAATTATTTTATCATCGCCTTTGGAGATGACTTGGAAAATCTCGATCTTGCAAAAAAAATGATTGAAAAAAGAAGAGAATGGGGTATAAATAATTTTTATATCTTTGTTCGGGAAAGAGAAAAACACGATCTTGTCTTTTCCGAAGAAGACAAATGTTTCTCTTTTGCAAACGAATCGGAAGTCGTCTATAACGCGGACAAGATTTTTAATGACAGTCTGTACACTATGGCTCTGAACAGGCACGTTTCGTATGCGGTCGAGTCTGCAATAAAGAACAATAAAAATCTTTGCGTCGAGCAGGTCGGCAAAGAGGCAAAAATAAAGTGGTATAAAGACTTGGAACAGTACAAGCGGGAGAGCAACCTTTATTGCTGCTTGTCTCTTCGTTCGCGTCTGAACTTGATCGGCTTGGATTACGCCGCCGCGGCAGCGGGACAAGAATCGGTTACCGAAGAAGAATTCAGAGAAATATACGAAAAAGACAATCCTGTCAAAAATTCGACTTTCAGTGAAATTTTGAAAAAAAGTATAATCGATTACGATTTAAGCGAAGTCAAAAACACAAAAAGGTATAACTTGGCGGAATTGGAACACTTGCGTTGGAATTCGTTTATGATAACGAAGGGCTTTGTTCCGGCTACCATAAACGAAATCCTTTCCGATAAAAACCAAAAAGGAAAGTTTACGAACGGCAGAAGCGAAGAAACAAGAAAACACGGCAATTTGACAAACTTCGAGGGGTTAAAGAAATTCAGAAAACTGATCGCCGATAGAGACAATAAAAACGAAGCGGATACCGACGTTATTCAATATGATTATCAAATCATGGACGACGCCTATTGGCTTTTGAAAGAAAACGGCTATATCATGTGTAAAAAGAAATAGAATGTAATTGTTAGTATAAGGTGCAAAAGACTTTACGAATTATCGATACAAAAAGCGGAATAGAAAAATCGACAACCGATTTAACAAAATAGCGAGAAATCGGCGGTCGGGCGATGGCGAACGTTTTGCGGAAAATAAACGCGGCTTTCGCCATTTCTTTTATTTTTTTTCAGTCTCACATCAATTCTTCCACTTTGCATAGAGATTTAATTCATTTTCGTCTTCCGGTAAAACAAATTTTCCGTCCCATGGTATAGTGCACTCTTTATCCAAATACCACTCTTTATCTATATATGGGCAATAATATATTCCGTTTTCCGTAATATTATCGATCCATATTGTTTTTTCTTCCGTTTGTTCTATTTCAATAAATCTCATATTGCCAATAGCTACGATTTCAAAATCACTAAAGTTCACTTTTGGACTTAATAAATCATAATTACGAATATAGTTTTCCTCTGTCGTATAACATTTTGCAGATTGAGAAAAATGGTGTTCCGCAGAAACTATCCTCTTAAAACTAAATTCATACAATGCTATGATGTCAACGGGTTGAGAAATGTAAACCGACCTCAGGGAAATATAATTAGAATTGTCGATATATAGTTTCTTTAATTTTTCACTCTTTAAAAAATGTTGCTGTACATAAGGGTAACCAATTGTCTCTCCCCCTAATTGCACCACCGGCAGTCCGTTGATTTCTTCGGGAATGACAAGGATCTCCTGTTCTTGTCCTTTCTCGGTCAATTCCAAGATAATGACGCCCGTTTTGTCTTCGTTATACATACAGCAAAACAGGTCGGTATCGAATCGTCCGTCGTCTTTCCCCAAACACCCGCTCATGCACGCCAAAACCGTCGTGCATACAATAAGCAGTGCCACAATCACTATCATTTTTTTAAAGAGCTGTTTCATTTTTTCACCTCATGCTTCCAACCATTTTGCATATATCATAATCTTCTGTTCTTGAACAAATAAAAACTTTTCCTCTTCGTATTGTTTTAACCCTTGTTTATCTCGATACCAACCAAGAAATAGATAATCATCTTCTATGGGATCAGGAGGGCACATCGCTTTTATTCCTTCATCAGCATAATCAATCCAATACAAATCATTTTCTTGTAAATTTTTATAAAACAAGATATTAGGTTCTATATATCTTGCATAGCCATGATTGTTTATAGCACAAATATAACATGGAAGAGAATATCTTTCCAAAAATGAACCATCGTCATTGAGAAGAAAAAGAATAGAAGTAGAATCACACTGAACTGTATCTAAAAAAAAGGATGCTTCAAAGTAAATCTTTTTTGCTCTGGGATAGAAACGATATCGCTCTCTATTAATAATTCCATAGCCACTATTTCCTTTTATGTAGCCCCCCAAAGATTCTACTTCCATACCGTTGATTTCTTTAGGAATGATCAAAAAATCCGTTTGCTTCTGTCCTAATTCCGTAAGAGCCAAGATAGTTACATGCTGATTATCATAGGAAATGCACCGAAAATATTCTGTTTCAAATATTTTATTAAGATTATCCGCGTATTTGCTCGTACACCCGCTCATGCACGCCAAAACCAACGTGCATACAATAAGTAGTGCCATGATCGGTATCATTTTTTTTAATAGCCGTTTCATTTTTCACCTCATGCTTCCAACCATTTTGCATATAAATTCAAAACTTTTTCCTGACTATCGGGGTACTCTTCATCCCATATATTGATATAATCACTTTCCATGTACCACCCGTTAAACAAATATCCGATTTGAGTAGGTGTATCAGGTAAGACATATAACGCATCTTTATTGTAACTATCGATAAAATATGGACGTTCATCTCCATAGTTTAAATAGAAATTTATATTTGCAGCGAAGGTATTCCCGCTGTAGTGCCTATCTGAAATAAATTTTTCATTATTGATTAAATAACTGTGCGTAACAAAAATAGATAATGGGAGAACATCATTTTTTGTATATCCATATTGAGGAAATACAGAACTACCTAAACAAGCTGCGTTCCCTCCTAATAATATTATTTGGCAACCTTCTTGAAAACCGTTTATTCTTACATCATATTTACTGTTAAGCGGTGACAAAATATAAATCTTTTTGGCATTTGATACATCTACTATATATGTTTTGAGCAACCCTGTCGAATATACAGGATAAAAACTGCTTCCGATTTGATCGACAATATATCCGTTCAGTTTTTCAGGGAAAACAAGTATCTCTTGCTCTTTTCCTTTCTCTGTCAATCCGATAATAGCTGTCGTCTCACTATCTTCGCTGACACTGACACATTTAAAATATTCGGTGTCAAAATAGTATCGTTCGTTATTCTTTTTTATGCAGCCACCTGTACACGCCAAAACCATCGTGCATACAATAAGCAGTGCCATGATTGCGGTTATTCTCTTATAAAAGTCTTTCATCATTTTCCTCCTTGTAATAAAGATCAGATGGATTATATTTATACTCTTCACTATTAGAATCATTGCTCCAATCTTCAGGTGCTCCGCCCAACCTATGTGTAAGAACAGTAATAACCGGTTCAACTGTATGGTTATCATTATCGGCATAAGCCATCATTGGGGTGAGGCTATTAGGTATAATAGTAATTTAATACCGACAACTCCACACAAAAAACTGCATTTTTTTCATAGTTAAAAGCTCCTTTCACTTAATATACAATTGATAATATTTGTTTGAATCGCCATCAAATTCCTCATCCCATAGCTCTGTAAAATTTTCATCTATATAGATAGAATTTATCGAAGTCGGCAAAATTTTCCGAAAATTAGTCGAAGTATCATCAATCCAGCATATAGAGAATTCTTTATTTGCTTGTCGGTAGAATATAATATTCGCTTTTTTATAACTTCTGCTAATATATGCATTTTCAAAATAACTCTGATATTTGTCAAATATTTCTTCTGTGGTAAAAACTGTTATTTCGTTAGAACAATGATTTAACGTAGAATCACCAATCCCCAAAGCTAAAGAAGCAAATGCATTTTCATTTATTATCAACACTTCTTTCAAGTTAGGCAAATTTTCATATGAAGTAAGATACTCAGAGCATATATATAGTTTTTTAAGTTTTTCACTCTTGAAGATATGATTTTGCGTATACGGGTATCCCGTCGTTTCTCCACCCAATTGTACTACAGGCAGTCCGTTGATCTCTTCGGGAATGACGAGTATCTCTTGCTCTTGTCCTTTTTGCGTTAGCGATAAGATAATAACCCCCGTTTTGTCCTCGTTATATTTGCAACAAAACAGGTCGGTATCAAAACGACTGTCGTCTTTCCCCAAACACCCGCTCATGCATGTCAAAACCGTTGTGCATAACATAAGTAGTGCCACGATCGGTATCATTTTTTTAAAGAGCCGTTTCATCTTTTTACCTCCATCGTTTGATCGATTTACCATATCGCCTTTGCTTTCTGTTCAATCGTCCCGCTTCCTACACCGTAAATTGTGCGCAGTATTGCAGACCCGTTAAAAAACCACCGAGGGCAAACCTACTATCTATTCTATCAAGATATTGTGCATTTGTAAATGATGGTGAGACCAACTTATTAAAAAAGATTGTCGCTTCTTTTATAGGAAAGGGGTTGCTAAAAACGTAAAAATATGAGATAATATATAAACAATTTGTAAAAAAAGGTGTAAAAGCAATGAAAAAAAGCGAAAAGCAAGGACAAGAACGGGAAAAGCTGAGTTCTCGGCTCGGTTTTATTCTGATTTCGGCAGGGTGTGCGATCGGACTCGGCAACGTGTACCGTTTTCCCATTACGACGGGTGCGTACGGCGGCGGATTTTTCGTGTTGATGTACCTGGTGTTCCTTGTTTTGCTCGGTATTCCCGTTATGACATGCGAACTGACGGTGGGAAGAGCAAGTCAAAGAAGTATCGTTTCTTCTTTTCATGTTCTGCAAAAACCGAAGCAAAAATGGGGCTTTATGCGGTATGTCGGATTCGCCGGTAATTACCTTCTGATGATGTTTTATACCGTTATTACGGGGTGGATGTGCGTATACTTTATCAAGTATTTAACGGGCAGTATCGTCGATATAACGGATATAGGCGCTCTCGGTCAAGCCTTCGGTTCGGTCGTATCGGATACGGGCATAAACGTCGGCGCGACGTACGCCGTGGTGTTTATCGGCTTTGCCGTGTGCGCTATCGGGTTGAAAAACGGCGTTGAAAAGGTGACGAAGTACATGATGGTTGCGCTTCTCGGACTTTTGGTCGGACTTGCGATTTATTCCTGCACTCTTTCGGGTGCGAAAGACGGTATTTATTTTTACCTTGTTCCCTCGGCGGAAAGACTTGCCGAAGCGGGCTTTTTCAAGACGGTTACGTCGGCGATGGGACAGGCTTTCTTTACGCTGTCGATCGGTATCGGTTCGATCGCGATTTTCGGCAGTTATATCGGGAAAGAGAGAAAATTGACGGGCGAGGCGATCACGATTGCTTCTCTCGATACGTTTGTCGCGTTGGTCGCAGGCTTGATTATTTTCCCGGCTTGTTATACCTTTAACGGCGGTCAGACGGCAAATGCCGACACGGTCGGAGCCGGTTTTCTTTTTACGACGCTTTCCGCTACCTTTAACAGTATGGGACCGATCGTCGGACGGATTATCGGGACGCTCTTTTTCCTCTTTATGATGTTCGCGGCGTTTTCGACCGTTATTGCCGTGTTCGAGAATATCGTTTCGTTCTGGCTGGAATTGACCGGTTTGAAGCGTTGGCAAGTATGTCTGATAAACTTTTTCATCATGGCGGCGCTGACTCTGCCCGCGATTTTCGGGAACGGTTTGCTTTCTTACGTCACGATCGGCGGAAAAGCCATTATGGATATGGAAGACTTTGTCATCAGCAATCTTCTTTTACCGCTTGGCAGTATGGTATACGTCCTTTTCTGTACGAATAGATACGGTTGGGGTTTCGATAATTTTATCGCCGAAGTCAATACGGGCAAAGGCGTTACGTTCAAAAAAGGTCTTCGAGTGTATATGACCTACGTTTTGCCCGTAATTATCATGGCTGTCTTTATCTTGTCGCTTTTATCCTATTTCGGCGTTATTCATTGAGTCTCGGATTATCGGGAAAACAAAGGCGGAGCGTAAAAAAAAGAACGATAAAGCCGAAAAAGTCCTTTCTTACGGACTTTTTGCGGCTTTACGGTAACGGCGTATTGTCAGAACGTACTTTATATGGTATAATGGAAAAAAATTTTTGAGGTTTAACATGGGAAAAGTATCGGAAGGGAAATTGCCGGCAAAAGAAAAAGTTGCGTTCGGTTTAGGCGATATGGCATACAATATTTTGTTTGCCGCCGTGTCGTTCTACTTGCTCTATTTCATGATCAACGTGGGCGGTTTGAATGCAAAATGGGCGGCTGCCGTTTTTCTTGCGTCCAAAGCGTGGGACGCGGTGACCGACTATCTGATGGGACGTATCGTCGATAAAACCCATTCCCGCTTCGGAAAAAGAAAAGTTTATATGCTGTTCGGCGCAATACCGTTTGCGCTTACGTTCGTCTTTTTATGGATTGTGCCGTCTACCGATTCGCAGGCTTTGAAATTCCTGTTCTACACGGCGATGTACATGCTGTTTTGTACGGCTTGGACGGTTATTTATATTCCGTATAACACGCTTGCGCCCAATATGACCAAAGATTATGACGAAAGGACGAATCTCAACAGTATCCGTATTATTCTCGCCAATATCGGTCTGATCCTCGGTGCGGCGGTGTTCTCGCTCCTCGGCGAAGGGCGTGAGAGCCTCTTTTACGGCGTTTTCCGCGACGCGGGATATGCCGATCTCGATTGCTTGAAATACGCTTATCTGGTCTCTTCTGTCGTGTTTGCCGCGCTTGCGCTTGTTATTTGGCTGCTTTGTACTTTCAATGTGAAAGAACGCTTCGAGTATGCCGAAGAAAACACAAAAGGGTTTTTCCAAACGTTGAAAGAGTTTTTCAGCCTGAAAGAATTCCGCACCATCATGGCGACGTTCCTTTTGTCGATGATGGGTTTTGATATCATCATGACAGTGTTTATCTTTTATATCAACGACGCTCTTGCTTTCAATACGAGCGCGTATGCCGATTTGTCTATGGTGTTTATTGCAATACCGCTTGTCTTTGCGATCGCCTCGGCGCCGCTGTGGGACTTTTTGTGCAAAAAGTTTCAAAAACACATCGTGTATGGGTTTGCTTGCCTGTATATGTCGGCATGTCTTATGCTTTCACTTATTATTCCGCAACAAAATATCTTATGGACGATCGTCCACGTTATTCTGTGCGGTATCGGGATGTCGGCGATACAGATTATTCCGTATGCCGCACTGCCGGACGTCGTAGACGTCGACGAATATGTCAACGGGCAACGGCGAGAAGGCGCGTATTACGGCGTGACGCAGTTTTGTTACAAGATAGCGTCGGGCGTCGGATGCGCGTTGGTTTCCTTTATTTTGGGCGTTGCGGGATACATAGAAGCCGATTCGGAAGCCTATTATCAAAGAATCGCCGATTTGGGCTTGTCGGTCGGCGACGTCGTGACGCAGACGGACGAAGCGCTGATGGCGATCAGAATCGTCCTTGCCGTTATTCCGAGCGTCATCTTTATTTTGTCAATTGTGACTTCGCATAGAGCCGGACTCAGCCGCGAACGCTTTAATAAGATTCGTGACGAACTGAACGAACGTCATAAAGCTGAACCGACCGAATAAAGAATGACGACAAAAGAATACAAAGATTATATCTTGGAACAAATAGAACCGATCGGCGGCATAACGTGCAAACCGATGATGGGCGAATATCTCTTATACCGCAACGGAAAACTTTTCGGCGGTATATACGATAACCGTTTTTTGGTAAAACGTACCGAAAAGAACGCATTGAGGGGTATGCCGGAAGAGATCCCGTATCCGTCGGCAAAACCGATGTATATGGTCGTGGACGCAGAAGACGTCGAGACGGTAAGGGCTATTATCGAAGACTCGATTTTTTGACAAAATTATTCCGAGAACGGAGGTTTTTATGGCGGAAACAAAAGAAAGAGGGACATGGAAGAACAGGTTGACGTTTATTCTTGCGGCAGTCGGTTCGGCTGTCGGTTTGGGGAACGCATGGCGTTTTCCCGGGCTTTGCGCCAAGTACGGCGGCGGCGCTTATCTTATTGTGTATCTTTTTGCGCTTTTGATTATGGGTATACCCTTGCTGATGATGGAAATATCTATCGGCAGAAAAATGAAAGGCGGCGTGCCGACGGCAATGCGCGGCATGAACAAAAAGTTCGAGGCGATCGGTTGGGGCGGCGTCATTAACGCGTTTTTTATCGTCACTTACTATTCGGTCGTTTTCGGCTGGGTAATACTGATGACAATCCGCTCCTATAAATTCGGCGCTATGACCGGCGATACCGCGGCAGCGTCGTCTTTATGGTCGGAAGAAATACGCATGGGCGACGGAATAGGCAGTATGTCCACGCTCAATTTCGTATGCCTCCTTATAGCATGGGCACTGATATATTACTGTATCCGTAACGGGGCAAAATCGGTCGGAAAGGTCGTCAAGTACACCGTCTTTATTCCCGTGGTGTGCCTTGTTATCATGGCGATAAAAGGCATGACGATGGACGGTGCCATGGAAGGCTTAAAAGTCCTTTTTGTACCCGATTTTTCGGCATTAAAGGATCCCAATCTATGGGTTGACGCAATCGGGCAGGTCTTTTACAGCATGTCCGTCATGATGGCGATTATGGTTGCTTACGGCTCGTTTTTGGGTGAAGACGCCAATATAGCCAAGGACAGCATTATCATCGCTTTTTCCGACGCGGGCACTTCCGTCCTTGCCTCTATCGTGATGTTTACCACGATGTATGGGACGGGTATGCAGGCGCAGATTACCGACAGCGGTATCGGTACCGCTTTTATCGTTTATCCTGCGGCGATCGTCTCTTTGACAAATAACGGCACTCTCAACGCCATTTTCGCGTTTATCTTCTATCTTTGCCTTTGCACGCTTGCCATCGACTCCGCTTTTTCCATCGTCGAGGGCGTAGCGACCGCTATTTCCGACCGTTTCAAACTCGATAAGAAAAAAACGACGCTTTATACGTGTATCATCGCGGGTGTTATTTCCGTGTTGTATATCACGGGCAGCGGCGTCGAGTTCCTCGATATTGTCGATCATTGGTGTAACGCTTTTAATTTGATTATCGTCGGTATCGCCGAAACCGTCGCCGTCGGCTGGTTTTTCAAAACGGGCAAAGTTTTGGATGAAATCAATCGGAATACGAAAAAATTCCGCATGCCGAAGTGGTGGTTTTATGCCTCCGTCAAGGGTTTTTCGCCCGTTATTCTCATCGGCTTTTTCGTTTGGAATATCGTCGATTTGTTCTCAAACGGCGGATTATACGGCGGCTATTCGGTCGCAAACAACGTTATTTTCGGGTGGCTGCTTACTTTTCTGATGATAGTGGGCGGTTTCGTTTTCAAATTGATTATGAACCGAAAAGTAAAGAAGGGTTTTGTAGACGAATATATCCCGTGGGATAAAATGTAACCGAGTAAGCGGTAAGGGGCGCTTTTTGCGCCCCCATCGGTTTTTTTTGTTTCGCTCGGTGCGAGACGAACCGTTTGTTTTTATATTATCATATTAGCGCGGTCGGTAGGAAACGCGATGTTTTTTTTGAAAAAATGATTAAAAATATTGACATAAGAAATAATTTGAAGTAAAATATTGAAGTAAAATAGCACTGTAAGGAATTTAAGACATTTTTTCGAATATTCAGCCATAAAATCATAATAAGACGTTTGCGCTTGCTTGTTTGCTTGCGGTGCGGCTTTTTCGGTTTATAGGATAACGGTAATAAATAATTTTTGGTATGGCATTTTGCCGAAAACGGAGGTAATACAAAAAAATGGAGTATTATAACTACAATAGGGAAAGTCTCGGGCAGGTCAAACTGTCGGATTTGCGCGCGATCGGGACGGAAGTCGGTGTGAAGAGCCCGACGTCGATGAAAAAAGACGAACTGATTGACGCTATTCTCGGAATCACGCAAAAGTTTCCGAAAGACGAAATCTCAAAGATGGTTCGTTCGCAACAGGAAAAGAAAAAGCCCGGACGGCCGCAAAAACCGTCGTTACAGGTAGTAATCGCTTCTTCGGAAGAAAGTGACGTAAAAAGTTTTGACGAAGAAACGGATAGAAAAAAAACGAGACTGACTTTTACCGCGCCCGAAGAAGGATTCAAGAGACCTCCGAAACAGCAAACGCGTTTTTATTCGGCACCGAAAGAAGAAGAAACGCAGTCGCCCAAACAAAAAGAACAACCCCGTTTTTTCGCCGCGCCAAGCGGACAACAAGATAAACTTTTCGGCCATAGAGTGCCAAAATCATTTAACGTAAACGCAGAGGAAAAGCAAGAAGAAAAACCGCAGGAAGAACCTGCCGTTGTGGAAATAAAAGAGGGCGTTTTGGAGATTTTGCCCGACAATTACGGATTTTTGAGAGCAAGAAACTACGAATCGGGCGACGGGGACGCCTATATCGCCGCGCAAAAAATCAAGGCGTGCGGTTTGAGAAAAGGCGACTGGATAAAAGCCGAAGTGCAAAAAAGCGGCGAAAACAGACCGCGCGTTATCAATATTTTGTCAGTCAACGGCAGAAAAGCGGAAGACGCTTTTTCCCGTCCGTCTTTCGATTCTTTAACGCCGATTTATCCCGATAAAAGATTAAAATTGGAGATGCCCGGACGCGGTAACGATTACGCGATTCGGTGTATCGATATGATCGCTCCGATCGGTAAAGGGCAGAGAGCGATGATCGTTTCTCCGCCGAAAGCGGGTAAGACGACCTTTTTGAAAAAAGTAGCGAACAGTATCGCCACCAACTATCCCGACGTTCATCTGATGGTTTTGCTGATTGACGAGCGTCCCGAAGAGGTCACCGATATGCAACGATCCATTCGCGGCGAAGTCATTTATTCCACGTTCGACGAAATGCCCGAGCATCACACCAAAGCGGCGGAGATGGTCCTCGACAGAGCCAAGAGACTGGTCGAAAACGGCGAGGACGTCGTCATCCTATTGGACAGTCTGACGCGACTTGCAAGAGCGTACAACCTGACGATCGCTCCGACGGGCAGAACTCTTTCGGGCGGTATCGATCCGGGTGCTTTGCACAGTCCTAAACGCTTTTTCGGCGCCGCGCGTAATATAGAATTCGGCGGCAGTCTGACCATTATCGCAACCGCGCTCGTCGATACCGGCAGTCGTATGGACGACGTCATTTATGAAGAATTCAAAGGTACGGGCAATATGGAAATCCACCTCGACAGACGTCTCAGCGAAAAGAGAATTTTCCCGGCGATCGATCTGTATAAGAGCAGTACCCGTATGGAAGAATTGCTCCTCGATCAAACCGAATTGCAGGGCGCATGGGCTATGAGAAAACTGCTCGGGAACGGCGACAGCGCCGACGCCACCGAAAACCTTTTGAATATGCTTATCAAGACAAAAACGAATAAAGAGTTTTTTGAACAAGTCAATTTGCAAGTACTCGCCTTGCAGAAAAAAGGTCATTTTATGGAATAAATTTTTTCCGCAAACAATATCGTATAAGGGACTGCGCAGCGGTCCTTTATTTTTTGCAAAGTGAAAAGATTTGTAAAATGTTGTAAAATTGTGTAAAAAATTATTGACAAAAATTTACAGTCGTGTTATAGTGGAGAGGCAAAGGAGGTTGTGACTATGAGAATAACGGACGCGGCGTCCATTACGGAACTTGCCAGACTTTTACAAAAAAGCCGACCGACGGTTTATAAATACATTTCCGAATATGAAAACGGAAATACCGAGAATATCCCCGAGTCTGTCAAAACGCTTTTTGTTCAAATCAGCGAAAACGACTGGGGAAAGAGTAAAATATATGAGTATTGCCACGAAAAATACTATGTGGAAGAGAAAGAAGACGACCGCTTGGCGGGAATTATTACTTTAATCAAGAATAACATAAATAAACTTGATTTACAGTTGCTACGCGATATCATTGTAAGGGAGATAGAAAAATGAGCGCAAACGAACAAGAAATCAGCATTTTGGAAGAAAACGTATACAATTCGCTTTTGTATTACAGGTTAAAAAAAGACTTGGAATATAACGCGTCGTGCATGAAAAAGAACGAGCCTATCGACGTAACCGCCGAAAAAAATCCTTTTGTCAAGATATGGAATAAGAGCGTCGTCAATAACGTCCGTCGTACGATGTCCGATCGTATCAGCGTCAAAAGAAAAAATATTCTGGACGAAACCGAACGCTTTGAACGGGAGCATGCCGATAAGGAGTACAGACTGTGCGACGACGAAGAGGCGTTCCGCGCGATTTTGGACGAAAAACTGTTTGCAAACGACCGCTACGGTATGGCGAGGATTGTCCTCGGTATTCGATTGTCCCTCGATAATACCTATGCGTATCAAAACGTAAAAGAGAGCGGAGAGGCAGTATCGAGCCTTTTGTTCGGCGAATCGGACAAACTCGAAAACCTGCGTAAGTCTGTCGAAGAACATTATTTTCGGTTTGCCAAAGAGCAACTTTTGGATATCGAAAAAGGCGTAATGATAGGACTCGGTATCGCCGCAGTATCGAACATGCTCTTCTCGCCGATCGTGTTTGCGGGGACGGCTGTTTCTTCCGGAACGGTCACGGCGGCATTAAGCGGAATCGGTGGTGGACTGATTACGTCGGGCATTGCGAAAATAACGGCAAGCACCGTTCTTTCGTCTTTCGCTTTCCTCGGCGTGTGCGGTCTCGGACTTGCGCTTTGTAACGAATCGGAACGGCGCGACCTGAAAAAAGAATTTCGCAAACTGACCGTCAAAGATCTGAATCTTTTGTTTTCCATCAAAGCGACCGTCATTCAGGAAGCGAGGAAAGTCGTACCCGACGAAGTGCTTAAAGAGACGATCGACGACTGTCTGAACTGGATGAACGATCTCCGTTCCGACGCCGAATATATGTTGATCGTGGAAAAAACGGACGCAGTCAATGCAAAAAAGAAAATAAAAACGTGTAATCTTTTGACCGATCGTCTTGCGGAAATAGTCGGTATATGATAAATAACAAAAGGAGAGTCCTCGATTATGAAAAAACTGTACAAAATCACAAACGGAAAGAAAATTTGCGGCGTATGCGGCGGCTTTGCCGAATACTTTAATATCGACGTAACGTTGATTCGTATTCTTTGGCTTTCGGCTGTTCTTTGCGCCGGCTTCGGTTTAATCGCATACTTTATCTGCGCTATCTGCATGCCGAAAAAAGAAGACGTCGGCGGAAGCGACTATTGATACCTTTTGCCATTGTTTTTACCGATAATTCCGATTAACGATATTCAAAAAAAACCGTCTTTTGTGAATAAAAGACGGTTTTTTGTTTTCAATATCCGTCAAAATCGGCGGAGAAGGGAATTACTCACGCACGCTTTTTCTTTTTCTTGCGGACGATGAAAATGACCGCAACCGTGACGCCGCCGACCGCGACCGCAAGAATCACGATCGGAAGAACGATCTGCTTTATCGTAAGTTTGGTGGTGGGTTCATCCGCGGGAACTTCCGGATTGATGATATCGCCACCGATTATGGGCTTCCCGGACGGGACGGTGTTGCCTTCCTTGACGACATCTCCGTCCTTTGCTTCGCTGTTTGCCTGCGCCATATCGGTATAAAAATAGTAGATTTTGCCGTTTTTCTCGATCTTTTCCCCGTTCGGATAATCGAGAGAGGGATCCGCCGGGGTGACGCTGCAAGTCCAGTACGGATAATTCTCATAGAATTTGTAAAGCGGACATTTTTCCGCGTCCAGGACGAGATAATTGTCCTTGTCGTTGTCCATGACCGTCGCCGGGTTCAAAACATATTCCCCGTTCAAAAAGTATAAGGTGTGTTGCGCAGGGTAGATTTTCGAGGCAATATGCAGATTGTGGAATACCACTGTCCCGGTGCGTGCGTCTTTTTCGTTCAGATCGTAAAAAGCGTCGTTGCCGGTGATGTAGGATTTGTTTTCCCTTGAATTGGTAAATATCAGCGTTTCTTTGACCGGAATCGTTCCCACGCAAACGCTCGACGCACTATGTCCGTTGAAGTCGATTACAATCCCTTTGCTCACGCCTTTTTTCGCGCCGTAACGGGCGTCGATCTTGTCGACGTTTTTGACGAGAAGCACTTTATCGCAGTCGGGAAGGGCTTTCAGCACGTTTTTGTCTCCGATAAAATCTTTCCGCGTAAGAGTAGCGTTTACCTTGGCGTCCACGATGGCGACGGAAAGTTGATCGTAATAATAATAATTCTTGTCGTTGATCTTCATGCACGCTCCGCTGTAAGCCGCGTTCTGATTAGCGTCCGATGGGATCAGCAGCGCTTCCGGGGCGAAATTCAGTGCGGTGAGATTCAGCCCGTTATCGGTGACTGCCGAGACCACCCATGAGCCCGCGTTGATGCCGTCGGGATTGGCGATCGTGATCCCTTTCGGGTCCGTAATGTCCTGTCCCGTGATCAGTACGTGGTCGGCAGTGTAAAAATTGATCGTTTTTGCACCGTAAGAATCATACGTCAATACCGAGCCGTTGTATAACGCGTCGCCGGGGATCAGACTGCCGGCGTAGATCACGGATTCGTTCGGCACCGGATAAGGACCGTTCATCGCAACGAGATGGACGTGCGAGGTGTTGGCGGACATGACGGTATAGGCGGCGTAGGAATAGCCGAGTCCCGCGATCATAAAGCGTTCTTCGCCCTCTTTTCTGTCGTGGTAATTGAAGCAATAGAATTCGTTTCCTTTGTCATAGGCGTATTCGGACGCGTAAAAATGAAAGGAAATATACCGCGCCGCGGAATAATCGATAAAAGTTCCCGCCGGAACAACCTGCGTGCGGTACATTTCATTGGCTTTGATCATTCTCGCCAGCCCGATGTCCCGACCTGCGACAAGTTCAATGGTCCCCGAAGACGAATCCACGTTTTTTACATGCCAATAAGAAACCGTATAGTCCAGGGCGGCAAAGGACGCAGTTTGGGCTCTTTTGAACAAACGCATATACCTGTTTCCGGTAGTCTGTGTATAAAAAGGTTCGGCTTCGCCGTCTTTGAAATATCGGACCGTTCTTGTTTTGCCCCGACAGTTGGCAAAATCCAACCAACTTCCGCCGAGGACGGTTTCGTCGATTGCCAGCCCCGCCGCGTCCACACCGCCAACGCCGTTGTTGACGTGCGGATAAAGTTCAATATTGCGGACGTCGGACTCGGTCTCGTTGAAAAGAACAACCCAATCGGACGTGTCGCCGATATTTTTTACCGCAGGCTCTCTGCCGTTTTCGTATTCGTAGGTCTGATTCGCCTTTTCCTCCTGCACGGAAGAAAAATAGCGGATGACCGTTTTTCCCGTTATGGTGATGAAATTGCCGTTGTGCAGGATCTGCCCGACTTTCAGATCGGCGTCCCGAAAGGTGGAACTTCCCGCAAAAGCTACACCGGAAACCGTACCGATCGGAATGAGCACTGCCATCAGACAAATTAAAATTTTAAGAATTTTTTTCATTGCTTTATTCCTCCGCAAAATGTCGTACTACATTTATACCATATCGGCGCGAAAAAATCAAGGCACTCGCTTTGCCCGTTCTTTTATTCGTTGTAGAGTTACAATTGATGTGAGACTGAAAAAAAATAAAAGAAGAGTGATTGCCTCGTGTTAGAATAGAATCAGCAAAAAAACAATTCAAGGAGATCGAATCACTCAAATGGAGTATAACACAACTAAAAGATATTGTCCACACGAAATCAATACAAAAATGCATTTTATTAAAACTTATAGGTTTATATTATAAAAGACATTTGCAAATGCACATCCGATACCAAAAAGCAAAGAAAATCGATCATTTTTAAGAAAAAAAAGGCTTTGTCAAACTCATAGCAAGTCCGACAAAGCCCGTATTGGTCTGGGTAAGAAGATTTGAACTTCCGGCCTCTTGAACCCCATTCAAGCGCGCTACCAAACTGCGCCATACCCAGATAGCGATATTATTTTACAACCAAAATTTTCTTTTGTCAATAAAAAAGGATAGGTATTTCTATTTTTCGGGAGAAGAAAAACGATCGGAAAAAAGGCAGACGACGCCGAGGATAAAATCGGTAATGCAAAAAGCGATATACCATACGCGGTAGGGTGAAAAAAGGCAGTAAAAGAGAGTCAAAAAAGAGGCGAAGAAGAAAAACCGCGCTTTTTCTTTGACAAAGGTCTCGGCAAGTATTTGCTTGACGGGCTTTTTTCGCCGTACGGGGGCGGACGGTTTTTCGGGCATGGCGTTGTGTCTTTCGAGATATTTTTTTACTTTTGCGGGCGAAACGAAAATCGGCTCCGCGAAAAGAGAACGCGCTAAAAGAAGCGTTTCTCTCGTCGGCGTTTTGCCGATAAAATAAATCCGATCGCACTTTATGTCCTTTCGATACAGTTTTGCTATGTCTTCGCACGAGGGGGGAGAAAAACGGTACAAAGGTACGATCAGTATTTTTTTATCTTGATATACCACTTCGATTCCGTCGTCCGTTATTTGCTTTTCAAAGCGCTCGGGCAATGTGTCAAACAGCAGTGTTTTTTGCTTTTCGGTTCCCATAATCGCTAAAAAGGTTTCCGTTTCTTTCAAAGACATTTTTTTCGTTATTTGTCTGCGGTTATAAAAATACACGGCGACCGTTCGTAAAAAGATATAACAAAGGAAGGCGATAAACAAAGCGGCAATCGGTATTTTTACCAAAAACAGGAAACAAAAGGTCAGAATAAAGATAGCGACTGCCGCGATAATAACTTCGTCGATTTTGTTCATACCGTTTATTTTTTACAAAAACAAAAGGCAATAAACTTGTTTTTGCGGTAAAAAGGATATATAATAATAATATGAGGACGATATTTTTCGGGGGTGCGTTCGATCCGTTTCATTCCGAACACCGATTTATGGTCGAGACGGCAAAAGAGTATTTGCAAGCCGACAGAGTCGTCGTCTATCCGTCTTTTTCGCCGCCGCATAAAAAGTCGTCCGATACGCCGTTTTCGATTCGTATGGACATGGCGAAAGCGGGGCTTGACGGTCTTGATTATGTCGTTTTTGACGATATCGAACGAAAAAACGACGGCATAAATTATTCGTATCGCGTGCTTCCCGTCCTGAAAGAAAAGTATCCGTCCGACGAGTGGTATTTTTTGATGGGCGGAGACAGTCTCGTGCATTTTTCGTCTTGGGTAAAACCCGAAGAAATCGCCCGCCATGTTACGCTTGCCGTTATCGCTCGCGAGGACGTGGTCGGTTTGGATGAAAAAATCGTCGAGACGGAAAAAAAATACGGTGCGACGGTTCGAAGGATACCGTCTTGCGGAAAAGCCGTATCCTCCTCACTCGTTCGCACGCGCGCCGCGCTCGGTTTGCCTGTTACGGACGTTTGTAAAAAGGTGGAAGATATCATTCGGAATAACGGACTGTACCGTGACGACGCGGCTTTGATTACGCTATTGAAAAGCAAAATGAAACCGACCAGATTCGAGCACGTGTGCAGGACGGTTTTGTACGCCGTCGAACGTAATACCGAACTGAATCTTCCGTATCGAAAGGTTTTTCTTGCCGCGCTTTTACATGACTGCACAAAGCATGAAGGGGGACATATCGAGGGCGTGCCCGACGCCGTCGTGCATCAATACACGGGTGCGGAGCGGGCAAAAGACCTGTACGGAATAGACGATGAAGAAATTTTGGACGCGATACGCTACCATGCGACGGGCAAACCTGCGATGACGACGCTCGGAAAACTGATTTTTCTTGCCGACATGCTGGAAGAAGGACGGGATTTCGAGGGCGTGGAAGAATTGCGCGAGAAGACGGAAAAGAATTTTGAAGAGGGCTTTTCGGCATGCGTAAAGTCCTGCCTCGATCATTTGAAAAAGAACGCGAAAGATATCGACGATTTGACGGCGGCTTGCGCGGCATATTATAATATAGAATAAAAGGAGAAAAAAATATGACTTCGGAAGAAATGAGAGATAAGTTGTTGCAGATCCTTGCAGACAAAAAGACCGATTCGGTCGAGACGCTTTCCGTCTCCGATAAGACGGTCCTTGCCGATTACTTTATCATCGTGACGGTGCGCGGCAATTTGCAGGTTCGCGCGATCGCCGATCTTGTGGAAGAAAAAACGAAAGGCGTCCCCGGCTTGGAAATCGTCCACCGCGACGGAGAACATGGGAGCGGCTGGGTTGTGCTCGACTTCGGCGGCGTTATGCTCCATATCTTTTCCTTTGATAAAAAAGAGTATTATTCGCTTGATAAATTCTGGAAAAACGAGAAAAAAGAGGGTTAAAAAAGCGCCGTGATTACTTTTTTGTCAAAATTTTTTATCAAAGACAGGACGAATTATTCTGATAACAAAGTGCGCGAGGGGTACGCCTCTTTAAGCGGTTTTGTCGGGATTGTCCTGAATCTTATTATCTGCGCCGGAAAAATCGCCGTAGGTATTCTGTCGGGCGCTATCTCCGTCGTCGCCGACGGCGTCAATAACCTGACCGACGCCGGCAGTTCGGTTATCACCATTATGGGTTTCAAACTTGCCAATAAGCCGATCGACCGCAAACACCCGTTCGGACACGGCAGAATGGAATACATATCGGCGATGCTCGTCTCCGTGATTATCGTCGTGGTCGGATTCGAACTGTTGATTTCTTCGGTGGAAAAAATCATTACGCCCGAAACCGTCTCTATTTCCGTTTGGACGCTCGCTATCCTTGCTTTCTCGGTATTGGTAAAACTCTATATGTTCGCCTATAATTTCGTTTGGGCGAAAAAACTGAACGCCGCCGCCATGAAAGCGACCGCCTATGACAGTATCAGCGACGCCGTCAGTACGCTCGTCGTTCTTGTCTGCTCGATCGTCACGTTCTTTAAGCCGTCAGTCGTCCTCGACAGTTATGCCGGTATCCTTGTCGCCGTGTTCATTCTCTTCACGGGCTTCCGCTCTTTTGTCGAAATCCTCGGCGACCTTCTCGGTAAAGCCCCCGAAAAGGAGTTTGTCTTGGCTATCGAAAAAGCCGTCATGGAGTCGTCGATTATCAGCGGTATCCACGACTTGGTCGTGCATGATTACGGCCCCGGGCGCGTTATGGTGACCTTGCACGCCGAAATTCCCGCCGATATGGACATTATGCAGGCGCATGACGAAATCGATAATGTCGAACAAAAAATTTCCCGTCGGTTTAATTGTCATACCACCATTCACATGGATCCCGTTTTCCGGAACGACGAAAAAACGGAAACATTGAGAAAAACCCTCGAAAAAATCGTCAAAAACATACATTCCGATATTACTTTGCATGATTTTCGTATGAATGAAGGTCCCACTCATACCAATCTGATTTTCGACGTCGTCGTTCCCTTCGAGACGGGACTAAAAGACGATATGCTGCGCCAAAGAATCGAGAGAGCAGTGCAGGACGAAATCGGCGAAAAATATAAGATTGTGGTCCAAATCGACCGCCCCTTCGTCTAAAAACGGGATATTTTGATGATTTTGGGTGAAAATTACGCTCGCAGTACTACCTTGTACAGCGTCGCTTCTTTTCGCGCAAAATCCTCTAAAATCTCCCGTTTTTATTTTTTCGGAATATTTCGACGATTAAAAAAATACGCTCGCAGTACTACCTTGTAAAGCGTCGCTTCTTTTCGTGCAAAATCCTCTGAAATCTCCCGTTTTTATTTTCTGCCGACCATATTTTCGATGATTCCGCGAAAAACCGTATTCGCGGCAAATAGCGTTTATTTTTTATCGGTTATTTCGTAGCTTTGGCGAATGAGTTTTTTAATAAGGTCGTCGGGGATACTGCCGTCCAGGCGGACGGTCAACCAGTGTTCTTTATTCATGTGATACCCTGCCCGCAAAGTGGGGTATTCTTCTCGCAGGCAGTAGCCTATGTCGGGCGGACACTTGACGTTCAGGGCGTTTTCCGGAGCGTCCTCGCCGTAAAAATAAGCCGGTATTTCTTGTATAAGCCCGAACCATTTTCCCGTGTTTGGGTGTCTGAACACAATGGCGTCGTCACCGAAAGGGCAGTCACACGTTCCGCCGATACGTTTTGCATAGTTTACGAGTTTTTGTTCGGTCATCATATTTTTATGCGCAGAAGCGGAGTAAAAGCAGCATGACGGGGATCGTCACGGCGCAGAAGACGGTGGAAAGAAGAACGGCGTTTGCCGCGGGTTTCTGTCCCGAACCGCCTATTTCGGACAAACTCAATATGACGTTTGCCGCAGGACAGCAAGAGAGTATGTACATCGTCGCTTTCATGACGTAGTCGATGGGTAAAAAGAAGACGACAAGGAAAGTCACAAGGGGCATGACGACCAGTTTCAGCAGGGCGGACAGGTATGCCGTCCCGTCGGTAAAGAGTTCTTTCGGTTTTTCGGTCGCAAAGCGCATACCGACGATTACCATGCATAGCGGCGTGGTAAATTTAGCCATAACGGTGACGGGGTTTGCCAAAAAGTCGGGCAAGACCGTCTTGGTAAAGAACAAAGGCAGGGCGACGAACAAGGTCAGAAAAGGGGGATTCAAGACGATTTTTTTGATACGGATATACCGTTTGTCTCCCGTCAGACAATACGCGCCGAGCGTCCAGACAAGCAGGTTAAAACTGATAATGAACATCGACGCGAAAGCGAGCGCTTCGGGGTGGTCGGGGAGCAGGGCTTCGAGTAAGGGTGTGCCGAAAAAGCCGACGTTTCCGAAAGCGGACGCCGTTTTTGCCACGCGGAAGCGCGCCTCGGACGACTTTTTCAGAAGAATAAAGTGCAGGGTAAGGCACATGATAAGTTGCACCGCAAAACTGATGCCGAGAGCGACCGACATATCGATAAAAATCTCTTTCGAGTAGGTCACCTGTTGCATGCAGTAGAGCATAAGACAGGGTTGGCAAACGTACAAAAGCAGTTTGGAAAAGGCGGAAATCGCCTCTTCTTTGACGAATTTTGTTTTGATGAAAATGTAGCCGGGCACGCCGTAAAGGAGCATGACCGCCACGTTGAGCGCAACGGACGCGAATTCCATATTGCGATTATATCAAATATTTTCGCCATACGCAACAAATTGTGCTATTTTCCGAAAACCGCTTTACAAGCGTACACAAAATATAGTATAATAATAAAAACAATTTTCAGGAGAAATTTTCACATGCGATTGAAACGACTGGAAGCACACGGCTTCAAATCGTTTGCCGACAAACTCCGGCTTGATTTTACGGACGGCGTAACCTGTATCGTCGGACCGAACGGTTGCGGTAAAAGTAACGTCTGCGACGCGATCAAGTGGGTGCTCGGCGAGCAAAACGCCCGTAATATCCGTAGCGGCGGACAGGGCAAGACCATGCAGGAAGTCATTTTTAAGGGCACAAACAGCCGTAAGCCGATGAGTTTTTGCGAAGTGACTCTTACGTTCGATAACGCCGACCGTTTTTATGGCGTCGACGCCGACGAACTGGTCATTACGCGTAAACTGTTCCGAAGCGGCGACAGCGAGTACTATATCAACGGCGAGCGCGCAAAACTGAAAGAAATCATCAATATGTTCCGCGATACCGGTATCGGTAAAGACGGATATTCGGTCGTAGGGCAGGGACAAATCGACGCCATTTTGTCGGCGCGCCCCGAGGACAGACGGCAGATTTTTGAAGAGGCCGCCGGTATTTCCGGGTTCAAAGCGAGCAGAAAAGAGACGCTCACCCGCTTGGACAGGATCATGACCAACGTGCGGACGGCGGAAAGCGAATTAAAAATCATCGCCGACATTATCGAACCGCTTAAAAAAGAAGCCGAGGTCGCGAGAAAGGCAAAAAGCCTCGGCGAAAGAATCCGTTTTCTCGACATCAACCACTTTTTGTACGTCAGCGATCACAGCGAAGAACAGCGCGTCAAGTTGCGTGAAAAACTCGTCCGCGAGACGTCCGAACTGTCCAAGGTTACCGACGACCGCGACGAAGCCAATCGCGTATACAACGAAGCGAAAGCCGAACTCGAACTCCTCGACGTCGAATACAAAAAACTCCACGAACTGCGCCTCGACCTCAGTCTGAAAGAAAGCGCGCGTAATAAGGACAGCGAGCACTTCAAGTCCCGTCTTGCGCAGATTAAGTCCGATATCGAGCGTATTACGGCAGAATTGGACGAAAAGAGAGCGCAGATTGTCGGTAATAACAAGATTATCGAAGAAAACGTAGCGCTGACGGCGCAGAGAGAAATCGAATGCGAAAAGGCGAAAGCCGACGAACAGAACGCTATCGAAGAATATAACCGTTTGAGCAGTCTCGTTTCGCAAAAGGAAGAAGAAATCAAAATAACGAATTCCCTCCTTTTGCAGAACGCCGACGAATCGAGCGCGTTGACCGCCGATCTTGCCGGTTTGACCGCGCAAAAAATCGCGTTGGAAAGAAATATCGAAAGATGCGACGCGGAGATCGCCGAACACAGGGAAGAAAAAAAGAGAATCGACAAAGAAGTCGAGGCGTTGCGTAAACAAATCGACGAAAAGAAAGCCGATATTCTTGAAAAAAGGGAAGAAATCAAAGATTTTAACGAAAAATACAGCGAACTTATCAACAAACTGAACGAAGAAGAGGCGCAATACAACGAGCGGTACGGCACGATCTCCAATCTGAAAGGAAAACTGAATCTGCTGATGTCGAGTAAAGACAGTTACGGCAGTTATGACCGGGCGGTACAGTATCTTATGAACAGTTCCGAACGGAACGTTCAGGGAAGAATCTGCGGCGTTCTCGGCAGACTTATCAAAGTGACCAATCCGAAGTTTGCCGTCGCCATCGAGACGGCGCTCGGCGGAGCGATCAACAATATCGTGACCGAGACGGGCGAAGACGCGACCTATCTTATTCAGCATCTGAAAGCGCACGGCGCGGGCAAAGCGACTTTTCTGCCCCTTAATATGATGCACCCGGCTCCGCCCGATCCGATGACGGAGGCTGCTTGCGACGAGGACGGTTGCTACGGTATCGCGACCGATCTCGTTCGTTTTGACGATAAGTATTACGGCGCGGTGGAGACCTTGCTCGGCAGGGTGCTCGTCGCCGAAAACAACGACTGCGCGTTGAGTATCAAAAGGAAATATCCCAAAGTCCGTATCGTTACTCTCGACGGAGACAACTTCGCCGCGTCCGGCGCTATTACCGGCGGTTCGAGAGGGAATAACGATTCGCACATTCTGTCCATCGAAAATCAGATTTCCGAGGTGCAAAAACAGATTGCCAAACTGGAAAGCAGTTATGCCGCGTTGACCGAAGATATCAAGAACCATAAAGAAGAGCGCAAGAAGATGGAAACCGCCAACGCGCTGATTACCAACATGATCACCAAGGCGCAGAGCGATATCGACGGTCTCGAAAAACAAAAATTCATTTTTGCGAAGAATTGGAGCGATCAGGATTCGGAAATCGACCGTTTGCAGACGGAAAAGAACAGAACCATGCAAGAAATAACGGGGCTCGAAGCGCAGATCACCGTGCAAAAAATGAAATCGAGCACCGAAAAAGAAAAGCGTACCGACAGCACGGACGCTTTGACCAAACTTGCTAACGAATTGGGCAGAATCAAAGAAGAATACATGCAAGCCGACGCAAGAAGAAACGAAACGTTCAAGAAAGCGAGAACGGTCGAATCGGAACTCAGCGCGGCAAAATCCATGGTGCTGACCGCGCAGAAGAGCAACGAGCGGCTTGAAAAAGAAGTGGAAGAAGCGAGTGCGCTTTTGGAAAGCCGTAAAGACGAACAGACCACTCTTATCGCCGACATCGAAAGGATCGTCGCCCAAAGCAGCGACAGCGAAGAACTGCGGAAAGTCAACGTCCGTATCGGAGAAATGGACGACAAAAAGTCTCTTCTGACGCAAAAACAGGAGCAAGCCCATAAAGAAGAACAGGAGATGGCGGAAGCCGTTTCCGCGATCGCCGATCGCAAAGCAAGGGTGGAAATGGCCCTTGAAAGTATCGATAAAGAAATCGAAACCTTGGAGACCGACATCAAAGAAAACTACGGGCTCGATTACGAAACCGCGGCGGAAAGCAAAGATCCCGAATACAACGACGCGAAAGGAACGGCGGAAGCGAAATCTCTCCGTCGGGAAGTCGCCGCTTTGGGGAACGTCAACGCGAACGCCGAAGAAACCCTTGCCGAACGGCAGAAAGAATACGACGAGAAGAAACTGCACTACGACGACGTGGTAAAGGCGCGCGACGCCATTGCCGAAGAAGTGGAGACGCTGACCAAGAAAATGGAAAGTAACTTCACCGAAAGTTTTGAAAAAGTCAAAGTCAACTTCGCCGAGATCTTCTCGATGCTGTTCGACGGCGGACACGGACGGCTCGATCTCGATATGGGACCGAATCAAAGCGTGCTTGACGCAGGCATTATCATCGAGGCGGAACCGCCGGGGAAGAAATTGCAGAACATCGCCCTTCTTTCGGGCGGCGAAAAAGCGCTCACCGCTATCTGTATTATCTTCGCCATTATCAAACTGAACCCGATGCCGTTCTGCGTTCTTGACGAAGTAGACGCACCGCTTGACGAAAGCAACGCGACGATTTACGGCAGATTTTTGAAGAGATACAGCCGCAATACGCAGTTTATCATCATCAGCCACCGTAAGCCGACGATCGAACTTGCCGACGAATTGTACGGTATCACGATGCAGGAACAGGGCGTATCCAAGCACCTTTCCATCAAACTGTCCGAGGCTTTGAAACTTGCGAACAAAGGAGGAGCGACCGCGTAAAATGGGTTTCTTTTCCAAAATCAAAGAAGGTCTCCAAAAGACCAAGGATAATATCTCGAAAAAACTGTTCGAGGTCTTCAAGGCGCGCGAACTTGACGACGAGTTTTACAGCAATCTCGAAGACGTGCTGATTGCGTCCGATATGGGCGTGACCGCGACAGAACAGATTATTGAAGAACTCAAAGACAAAATTTTTCGCAAGAAGATCACGACGACGGACGAGGCGAAAGAACTGCTGCGTAAGACGCTGATAGAGTCGATCGACTACGACGTGCCGGAGTATACCTATCCTCTCGTTATTCTCGTCGCCGGCGTCAACGGTGTGGGAAAGACGACTGCGATCGGAAAACTCGCCAACTTTTTCAAACAACAAGGCAAGTCGGTTGTCGTCGCGGCGGCGGATACCTTCCGGGCGGCGGCGAGCGAGCAACTTGAAGTCTGGGCGCAAAGAGCGGACGTGCGTATCATCAAACACGACGACGGCAGCGATCCGGCGGCGGTCGTTTTTGACGCAATCGCTTCGCAAAAGGCTCATAATACCGACGTCATTTTGGTGGATACCGCAGGAAGACTGCATAATAAGAAAAATCTTATGAACGAACTGTCCAAAATAAACCGCGTCATCGATCGGGAATTGCCCGACGTGGACAGAAGAAATTACATCGTTCTTGACGCGACGACCGGACAAAACGCGGTTACGCAGGTGGAAGTATTCGACGAAGCGATCGACATCGACGGTATCATTTTGACCAAACTGGACGGGACGGCGAAAGGCGGCGTCGTTATGGCGATCAGCGCCGAGTACGAAATGCCCGTCGTGTACGTCGGCGTCGGTGAAAAAATCGACGACCTTTTGCCTTTTGACGCGACCGATTTTGTGAACGCCATTCTGTAAAAAGCAAACCGAACCAAAGAAAAAACAAGGGGAAAACCCTTGTTTTTTTTAATCAAAAGCAAAAAAACGCGAGAAAATTTGCTTAATTTAAGATTATGCACTTGTCAAAAAAACGCTTTTTTGTTATAATGATATAAAAAGTAAATAATAGGTGGTATATAGTAATGAAAGTTGCTATCGGGTGCGATCACGGCGGAATCGTTTTGAAAGACGCTTGCGAAAAAGCCTTGCGGGAAATCGGCGTCGAATACGTCGATTTGGGGACGTATACGACGGAAAGCGTGGACTATCCCGATTATGCCGAAAAAGTGTGCCGAGCCATACAAAACGGCGAAGCGGACAAGGGGATTTTGCTTTGCGGTACGGGTATCGGGATCGGTATTGCCGCCAACAAAATGAAAGGGATACGTTGTGCTCACGTCACGGACGAATTCTGCGCGCAGATGGCTGCCGAACACAACGACGCCAACGTGATTTCCATGGGCGGCAGAATCACGTCGCCCGAAGACGCGGAAAAATTCGTAAAAAAGTTTTTCACCACCGCGTTTGCCGGCGGTCGGCATCAAAACCGTATTGACAAAATCACCGCGCTTGAAAAAAAGGACTGAAATAAAATGATACACGACACTGTACAGGAAATTATCGCCGCGGAAAAAGAAGCGGAACGCATGAACGCGCAGGCGCTCGAAGACGCGCGCGTCTCGGTCGCTCAAGCGGAAAAAGAGAGCGAAAAAATCACGAAAGACGTCGTCGATATGGTAAAAGAAGAACGTCGGAAAGTGGTGGCAAACGCTTTAAGCGACGGAGAAAAACTGTATAATCAGATCGTAGCCGGCGGCAAGCAAAACGTCGCCAGATTGCAGAACGCGACGGATACCGACAAAGCGGCGCAATTTATCAAGGAAAAGGTGTTTTCGGAATATGTCAATCGTTAAAATGCGGAAAATGAGTTTGCTTGCTCATTCGAGCGAAAAGAGCAAACTTCTCCGGATCTTCATCAAAAGCGGTTGCGTCGAATTCGTCCGGTCGAAAGCCGAAAGTCCCGAGCAACCGACGGGCGAGATAAGCGAGCAGATAGCGAACCTTGAAAGCAAACGCTTTAAGGTGACTTTCGGTATCAATTTTTTGAAAGAAAGCGCGAAAGAAATCAACGCGCACGTTTCCGATAAAAAAGAGCGCATGACGCTCGACCTGAAAAAAGAGAATCGCCTGATCCCATACGAAGAGTACGTCGAAGTCGGTCGGGAAGAAGTGGAGATACTGTCCAAAATCGCCGATATGGAAAAGACGAATACCCGTCTGACCGATATAAAGAGCGAAAAGAACAAACTGGCTTTATATAAAGAACAGTTGTCCGTTTATAAAGATATCGCCATTCCGTTCGGAATGATCGGCGAGACAAAGCAGACTTTTTCCGTCATCGGGACGATTCCCGCCGAACAAGCGGACGCTTTGCGTGAAAAATTGCCTGCCGAAGCCGAAGTCGAAATCTGCCCGTGCGATAAGACGGCGGCGGTTCTGCTCCTTGCGCATAAGTCGAAGAGAGAAGAGATAAACGATATCCTTTCTTCTTGCGATTTTATCCGTTCGTCGTTTACTTTCACCTGTTCGGCGGCGGAAAGAATGGAAGAAATCGACTGCGAGACAGACGAGCTTGACAAAGAGAGACGTCGCCTGCTCGATACCGTCAAGTCGTATTTTCCCATGATCGGTACGCTAAAAATACTGTACGACTTCTATACTTTGGAAATAGAAAAAATCAAGACGACCGAAGAAAGTCTGAGAACGCAAAAAACCATTCTTTTCGAGGGTTGGATTCCGTCCGATAAAGAAGAAAAACTGAAAGAAGAAATCGAAAAAGCCTGTTCTCGCGTCGAAGTCGAGTTCCGCGATCCCGTCGAGGGCGAGGTTGTGCCTTCATTGACGAAAAATAACAAATTCGTCTCGGCGTTCGACGGTATTACCGACATGTTCGGCGCACCGAATTATCACGAGCGGGATCCCAAAATCTTCGTTGCGTTCTATTATTTTCTTATTTTCGGCTTTATGCTCGGGGACGCGGGATACGGACTTTTGATGGCGATAGCCTGCTTTTTATTTACGGCGATAAAAAAACCGGTCAAAAACAGCGGACAGATGATCATCATGTTCGCTTTCTGCGGTGTGTCCACTTTGCTTTGGGGCGCGCTTTTCGGCGGTTGGTTCGGCACGACGCCCGCCTTTATGGAAAAATTGCATCTGTTTTGGTTTCAACCGCTCGAAGAACCGCTTACGATGTTTGCGCTTGCGCTGGGCGTAGGACTTTTGCAAATCGGCACTGGTTTTGCTTTGCATGGCGTCGCCACGATCGGACAGGGCGGCTTGAAGAATATTCTTCTCGGCGTTCTGAACGACTTCGGCTGGGTGATACTGATTATCGGTTTGTTTTTATTCTCGCCGTCGCTGCTTGCTTTTCTCGGCATCATCGGAGAGGTGACCGGCGGTGTGGCGACTTTGGTGGAAGTCGGCAAGTATATTACGCTTGTCGGTGCCGGTATGATGCTTCTTTCGGGCGTCATCGGCAAGAAGAATCCCGTTAAAGCGGTCGGGGGCGTCCTCGGCAACGCGTACGGAGCGATTAACGTGGTCAGCGACTTGCTCAGTTATTCCCGTCTGTTCGGTCTCGGGCTTACTTCGGGCGTCATCGGGCTCGTGGTCAATATGCTTGCCACGATCATTGTCGATACGTTCTGCGGCGGCGCTTGGTTCGGGTGGATTATCGCCGTGCCGGTGCTTATTATCGGGCATGCGTTCAACCTTGCCATCAACCTGCTCGGCGCGTACGTGCATGACTCCCGTTTGCAATACATCGAGTTTTTCGGTCGTTTTTACGACGGAAGCGGTCACGCTTTCAAACCGATCGGTTCGGGCGTGAAATATACGTTTATTGATAATTAAAAAAATAACGAACCATAGGAGGTTTTTTGTTATGGATTATTTAGGAACAGCACTTGCGCTTTGCGGCGCGGCACTTGCGGTAGCGTTAAGCGGAACCGGTTCTTCCATCGGCGTAGCCAATGCCGGTAAAGCGGCGGCGGGCGTTACGGCGGAAGATCCCGATAAATTCATGAAGTGCCTTATTTTGCAGTTGCTCCCGGCGACGCAGGGTATTTACGGTTTTATCGTCGGCTTTCTTGCCTTGATTAAACTCAACGCGTTCGGCGGACTGACGCAGATCTCCACGTTCGGCGGACTGGGTATTCTCTTTTCCTGCCTGCCTATCGCGATCGGCGGACTGATGAGTGCCATTCACCAAGGTAACGTTGCGGTTTCCGCCATCGGGCTTGTGGCAAAACGTCCGGAAGAAAGCACGAAAGGTATGTTGATGACGGCTATGGTCGAAACCTACGCGTTGCTTGCTTTTCTGATTTCCTTCCTTGCCGTGTTTATTCCGAATTGGGCATAAAAAGAGGTTAAAAAGATGAGCGGAAAAGACGCTATCATAGAAAAAATACGGTCCGACGCGCGCGAAATTGCCGTGTCTACGTCGGAAGAAGCGAGTCGTCGCGGTATGGAGATCATACGTCAGGCGCAAGAGAACGCGAAACTTTACCATGAAAAACACATGGAGGAGTCCGCGGCGGAGCGTGACGAAATCCTGCAAAGAAAGACGACCGTCGCTAATCTCGAAGTGAAAAAGATGCTTCTTGCCGCCAAACAGGAACTGATTTCCAAGTCGTTTGCCGACGCCGCCGCGCTTATCCGTGCGGACAAGCGTTATCCCGATATGCTGGAAGGCATGTTAAAGAACGCGAACGACGGGGACGTCGTGACTTTTTCGGAGCGGGATAAAGACCTCGTTTCGAGCGGTTGGTTCGAGACGGCGGCGCAAAAAATCGGAAAGAAAATCACGATGAATACCGTATTCGGTTCTTTCCTCGGCGGAATCGTTTTGTCAAGTGGCGGAAGCGATAAAAACCTGACGCTGGAAGTGGAACTTGCCGGCGTGCGCGACGGGTACGAACCCGAAATCGCCGCTATGCTTTTCGGAGAATAAATGGGAAAAAGAGACGGACTGATTTTTGCCAATGCACGGGCAAAGTCAAAAGAAAACGGTTTGCTCAGCGAAGAAAGGTTGCACCGTATCATGGAGTCGAAAACGGTTGAAGACGGTATGCGCGTACTTGCGGAGATCGGCTACGGCGGCGGTATGACGACGGCGGGAGACGACTTTTATTCTCTTTTGAAAGAGGAACAGCGTCTTGCGACCGCGTTCGCGTGCGAAGCCGCCCCAAAAGAAATCGGTTTCGACTGCTTTTTTATGAAGAACGACTATCATAATATGAAAGTCCTTTTGAAAGAAAAGTACGGAAAAATCGGCGACGTTTCCGAGATGATAATGCCCGACGGCAATATCTCCTTTGCCGAATTGAAGCAGCGCTTTGAAGACGGAAAGACCGATTTCGATCCCTTTATGCACGAGGGTATCGCCGTCGTGGATAAGGCTTTTGAACAGGGAACGGGCTCGCCGAGACTGATCGACGTCGAGATGGATAAAGCCATGTTCCGACGTATCACAAGCCGCCTTCCGTCCTGCGATAAGTGTATCCGCGATTATTTTACCGCGCTTATCGACCTGACCAATATCGAGAGTTTTGTCCGTACAAAAAAAATCAAAGCCGGTTTTTCGTTCTTTTCTTCGGGTTTTGCCGTCGGAGGCAAAATCGGTCTGAAAGACTTTGAAGAATGCGGAACGGACGACGGAAAATTCAGAAAACTTATTGAAAACAGCGAATATAAAGCGTTTTGGGAAAAAATCGAGAGCGAATTATGCCTGTACGAAACGGCAACGGACGACTTTCTTTTGAAAAAGATCGCGGCAAACAAAGCCGATATGTTTTCCGTTGCGCCCGTTCTCGGATATTACCTTGCCAAACTCAACGAGGTGAAGATCCTTCGCGTCGTTTTTGTTTGTATCAAGAATATGGTTTCGTATGAAGAAATGAAAAAAAGAGTGAGGGCGCTGTATGCTTAACAATAAAATAGCGGTTATCGGTGACAAAGACAGTATCCTCGCGTTCAAGG
This sequence comes from Clostridia bacterium, assembly GCA_045601385.1. GTDB lineage: Bacteria > Bacillota > Clostridia > Christensenellales > DTU072 > CAG-1782. The sequence continues at coordinate 39,507 of JAZRZM010000011.1, forward strand.
CGGTCGGCGCGGATGTCTTTTCGGTAAAAGACAGGTATGACGCCGAAGAAACCATCAAAAAAGCGGCGCGCACGTATGCGATTATTTTCATTTCCGAAGATATTGCCGCCGAAACGGAAGAAATCATAAACCGATACAAATCCCGTCCGTTTCCCGCCGTGATTCCCATACCGACGGCGTCGGGCAGTACCGGATACGGTATGCAGGGGATCGCAAAAAACGTCGAAAAGGCGCTTGGATCGGATATTTTAAGTAAAAAGTAAGAAGTAAGGAGTCAAAAAATAGAGATTATGAGCGAAGTTTGCGGAAAAGTAATCAAAGTCAGCGGACCGTTGATCGTGGCGAGCGGTATGAGCGAATGCAAGATGTTCGACGTCGTCCGCGTCTCTTCTTCCCGACTGATCGGCGAAATCATAGAATTGAGAGGGGACAAAGCGTCCATACAGGTTTACGAAGAAACGGGCGGCATAGGTCCCGGCGACGAAGTCGTATCGACGGGCAGTCCTTTGAGCGTCGAATTGGGACCGGGACTGATCGAGTCGATTTTCGACGGTATTCAGAGACCTTTGACTAAACTCCGTGAAAAGGGCGGCGACCGTATCGCAAGAGGCGTCGAAGTCAGCGCGCTCGATCATGATAAAAAATGGCTTTTTAATCCCACCGCCAAAGTCGGCGACGTCCTCGAAGCGGGCGACGAGATCGGTTACGTTCAGGAAAACGTCCTCGTTCGCCATTCTATCATGCTTCCTTTCGGCGTCGGCGGAACGGTCGAAGAAATCACAAGCGGCGAATACACGATCGACGAAACGGTGGCAAAGATCAAAAAAGAAGACGGCAGCGTCGTCCCCGTGACGATGGTGCAAAAATGCGCCGTCCGCAGAGGCAGACCGTACAGAGAAAAAATGTCTCCGACCAAGCCGCTCGTGACCGGACAAAGAGTCATCGATACCCTTTTCCCCATTACGAAAGGGGGCGTCGCGGCTGTTCCCGGACCGTTCGGCAGCGGAAAAACGGTCGTTCAGCACCAACTTGCCAAGTGGGCGGACGCCGAAATCATCGTTTACGTCGGTTGTGGCGAACGCGGCAACGAAATGACGGACGTTCTGAACGAATTTCCCGAACTGATCGACCCGAAAACGGGCGAACCGCTTATGAAACGGACAATATTGATCGCCAATACGTCCGACATGCCCGTCGCGGCGCGTGAGGCGAGTATTTATACCGGTATCACCATTGCCGAATACTTCCGCGATATGGGATATAACGTCGCCATTATGGCGGATTCGACGTCAAGATGGGCGGAAGCGCTCCGTGAGATGAGCGGTCGTCTGGAAGAAATGCCGGGCGAAGAAGGCTATCCGGCGTATCTTGCCAGCCGTCTTGCCGAGTTCTACGAAAGAGCCGGTCTTGTCAAAGTGCTCGGCAGCAAAGGTAAAGAAGGAAGCGTCACGGCGATCGGCGCGGTCAGCCCTCCCGGCGGCGACTTGTCCGAGCCCGTCAGCCAAGCGACTTTGCGTATCGTAAAGGTGTTTTGGGGGTTGAGTGCGTCGCTTGCTTATAAGAGACATTTTCCGGCTATCGACTGGTTGCAGAGTTATTCATTGTACGTTGACAGAATGGAAACTTGGTATAACGAGAATATCGGCGCCGAATGGAACGCATTAAGAAAGCGCGTGTCGGCGATTTTGCAGGAAGAAGCGAGCCTGGACGAAATCGTCCGTCTCGTCGGTATGGACGCGCTCGGCAGTAAAGACCGTCTGACAATGGAAGTCGCGAAAACCATTCGCGAAGACTACCTGCATCAGAACGCTTTTCACGAAACGGATACTTACGCGTCCCTGGATAAACAGTTGAGGATGCTAAAACTGATCAATTCTTTTTACAATCTCGGCTTAAACGCTCTGCGTGAAAACGTCGATATCGAGGATATCGTCGATTTGCCCGTCCGCGAAAAGATCGGTCGTGCAAAATATATCAACGAAAAAACGGAAATGGGAAAATTCGACGAAATCGAAGAAGAAATGAAGAACGAATTTTCCGCGTTGATCGGATAAGGAGGGAAACATGCTGAAAGAGTATAAAACCATCCGCGAAGTCGTAGGTCCCTTGATGCTTGTAGAAAACGTCGAGGGCGTAAAATACGACGAACTTGTGGAAATAGAGCAGGAAAACGGCGAAAAGAGAAGCGGTAAAGTGCTGGAAGTCAACGGCGACAAAGCCCTTGTGCAACTTTTTGAAGGCTCGGCAGGTTTGCAGATTTCTTCGTCAAAAGCGAGATTTTTGGGTAAATCCATCGAACTTGCCGTCAGCAGCGATATTCTCGGCAGAGTTTTCGACGGTATGGGACGTCCGAAAGACGGCGGCGCGCCGATTATTCCCGATAAAAAAATAAATATCAACGGTCAACCGATTAACCCCGTCGCACGCGACTACCCCAACGAGTTTATCCAAACGGGCGTCAGCGCGATCGACGGACTGAATACCCTTGTCCGCGGACAAAAATTGCCTGTATTCAGCGCGTCCGGACTTCCGCATGCCGAACTTGCCGCGCAGATCGCGCGTCAGGCAAAGGTCCTTAACAGCGACAGCAAGTTTGCCGTCGTTTTTGCGGCGATCGGTATCACTTTTGAGGAAGCCGACTATTTTATCAACGACTTCCGCAAAACGGGCGCCATCGACAGAGCGGTTTTGTTTATGAACCTCGCCAACGATCCTGCGATCGAGCGTATTTCCACGCCCCGTATGGCTCTTACCGCCGCCGAATACCTTGCGTTTGAATGCGATATGCACGTCCTTGTCATCATGACCGACATCACCAACTATTGCGAAGCGTTGCGTGAAGTCAGCGCGGCGAGAAAAGAGGTCCCCGGACGTCGCGGTTATCCCGGATATCTGTATACCGACCTTGCCACCCTTTACGAGAGAGCGGGACGTATCCGCGGTAAGAAAGGCAGTATTACGCAAATACCGATACTGACCATGCCCGAAGACGATAAAACCCACCCCATTCCCGACCTGACCGGTTATATTACCGAGGGACAAATTATTTTGAGTCGTGAATTGCATAAGAAAGGTATCGTGCCGCCGATTGACGTTCTTCCGTCGCTGAGCCGTCTGAAAGATAAAGGGATCGGCGCGACCAAGACGAGAAAAGACCACGCCGACACGATGAACCAGTTGTTCAGCGCCTACGCGCGCGGAAAAGAAGCAAAAGAACTTTCCGCGATTTTGGGAGAAGCGGCTTTGTCGGAAGCGGATAAAAAGTTCGCGCATTTTGCCGAAGCGTTCGAGGAAGAATACGTTTCGCAGGGCTTTGCGAAAAACCGTTCTATCCAAGAAACGCTCGATCTCGGTTGGAGTTTGCTACGGCTTTTGCCGCGTGCCGAACTGAAACGTATCCGCGACGAATATCTGGAAGAATTTTACGACGATAAGAAAGACTAAACGGAGCGAATCGCGGCTATGGCAAGAATGAACGTCAACCCCACGAGAATGGAACTGCGGCGCCTGAAAACGCGCCTGAAAACGGCTGTTCGGGGACACAAACTGTTAAAAGACAAGTCGGACGAGACCGTTCGGCAGTTTATGAATTACGTCAAGGAAAACAAGCGTCTTCGGGAAGAACTCGAACCGCAACTTTCCGACGCGCTTCGCGCTTTCCTTTTAGCCGGTTCGGTTACGTCTTCGCAGGTTTTGGAAGAAGCCGTTTCCATGCCGTCGTTCAGTCTCGAATTAAAAACGGGCGAAACCAATATAATGAGCGTTATGGTACCCACAATCGAGATTATGGGAGGCGAAAAGACCGATTTATACCCGTATTCTTTTGCCGGCGTCAGTGCCGAACTCGACCAAAGTATCGATAATATGAGCGATATTATCGCAAAACTCGTTCACCTTGCCGAGATAGAAAAGACCTGTAATATGCTTGCCGACGAAATCGAAAAAAACCGCCGCAGAGTCAACGCGCTCGAATATGTCATGATTCCGCAACTGGAAGAAACGATTAAATATATCACGATGAAACTCGACGAGAACGAACGCGCCAATACGATACGCCTTATGAAAGTAAAAACCGTAATTCAGAATTGATATTTTCCGACAACGTTTTTTATTGACAAAAAAACAAAAATATGGCATAATATTCGGTAGCGATAGCAACAAAACGAGGACAATATGAGGTTTTTCAGACAACTAAGAAAGAACGCATTATTCAACGGTTTTTCCGACGCGGAGATAGAGGACATCTTCGAGTGTCTTGACGCGGAAGTCGTCAAGTATTCGGAAAGAGATATTGTCTTCCGTCCCGGAGACGAATTGAAAGGCGTCTATATCATTTTGGAAGGCGACCTCGTGGAGTTTGTCATCGGGAAAAACGGCGTGCGCAAAGTGCTTTCTTCCCGTGTGGACGGCGATATGTACGGCTTACCCAACTGTTTTCTGACGCCTGCGGTATCCAATTCTTTTGTGACTGCGGCGACTCCCGTCACCCTTCTTTTTATTGCCGCCGACGACTTGCATACCGCCGAAGAAAGCGATCCCGCTTGCCATCGAAAACTTGTGAAGAATCTCGTTTGTTACCTCAGTAAAAGCATCGCCGATTTGCAGCAGAATAAAGATTTTATTACCATTCGCGGTATGCGCAAAAAAATCGCCGCTTTTATCTATGATAAATATATCGAGCAAGGCACGCTTGACGTCCGTCTCGGCGTCGATCGAAACGGTATGGCGCGCTATCTCAACGTCAGCCGTCCGAGCATGAGCCGCGAGATGATCAATATGCGCGAAGAGGGCGTCTTTAATTTCCGCAAGGACTTGATTCAGATAAAAGATCCCGAAGCGTTACGCAAAATCGCACAGGATTAAAAAACCGACTGTCGACTCACCGAAAGGTGAGTTTTTTTATTCGGGAAACTTCAGAATTTCGTCCGCCGAAGCGTCGATGACATGACATAGGATACCGAATGTCGGAAGCGACGGAAAAACCCGTCCCGACAGGTATTGCGATAACGTCGGTTTGGATATGCCGACCTTTTTTGATATTTCACTTTTACTGATTCCGCACATTTCTATTTCGTTTTTTAGGCGGCTTGTTATTGCTTTTTCATACTCATCCATATATTTTCTCCAAATTTTCCATCAATATGTTAAGTATTACCTAAAAAATCTGCTTGACAATTAGGTATCGCCTAACTATAATATAGATATGTAGGTGTATTCTCGGAAAATAAACGAAAAAAAACAATAAAACAGAATATTAAAAACGATGTTTTATCATAGGAGGCATGTAAAATACAATGAAAAAGAAAAATGATTGTTTCAAAGATCTTTCCCTTTTACCTGATTCTTCGGTGATGTGCGGAATGCCACTGTCGTGTCAAATACCGCCGATCAATCAAACGCCACCGGTCAATCAAATGCCGGCGGTCAATCAAATGCCGATGATGCCGCCTCCGGCAATCGATTATATGACTTATGACGAGTGGAAAAAGAAAGAAAACGCGTCGAAAGAAAGCGAGCTTATTCCCGGCGGAAACCACACCTTTATCCATGCGGAAAATCTTTATCTCGACGGTAACGTTTACCGCAAAAAAGTCACGACGACCAAGAGGACATTTTTGTTGCTGCTCACGAGCGTGTTGACGCTTGTGATTTTGTTCTTTTCCCTTACGTCTGTTATCGGCATGCTGACCGGTCCGTTGGGACTTCCTTTATTCGAGGCTGCGGAAATGAATTCGAATAATACTACCGAACTCGGATTAGTCGAATTTATACAGTTTTTCTCCAAGAAAGGAGTGTTTTATACGAATTTCAAAAATGAAATTTTATCATACGTCTTAATTGTGACTTCCGTTTTGATACCTATATTTTCTTTTTTGATTATGATAATTTCACTCGTAGCCGCTTGTACGTATCAGGATCCGCAAAGTATGCCGAGAGGTAAAGGAATAATGGTATTTTTGAATATCCTTATTTTTGTATTGTCCGTCACGTCGATCGTCTGCGGAAGTTTAATCGGTGCGAGTAGTTTTGAATTACGCGGAGCACTACTGTTTATTTTGTTCAAGCCTGTTTTTTGTCAAGCCGGTATCGGTATTATCGCTATCGTTATTTGTTCTTTTCTTTGTCTTTTCACAACGATTTTTTCGTATAAAACGATAAAAAATCAGGAAAAGGCAGACGATTATACCCTTGTGCAAGAAGCGTTGAACCAATAATTTTTATTCGGCTTTTGGGAGATGTGATATGAAAAAAAGAATTAAATTGATTTGGATTTTGTGCGCAACGTTGTTATTTGCTGCGACTTTTTCGGCATGCGCAAGATTCGATGAAGATTTTGTGTATTTTACCATTACTTGCGAAAACTGTACGGAAGATATTACGGTGCAAGGGGAATATAACGGTAAAACGGCTTTGCCTGTCGTAACGAAAGACGGATACACTTTTGGCGGTTGGGAAATAACGGATTCTTCTTTTTCATCACAGGATCAATCGAAGATCGTTTATGAAGGTGGACGATATTTTTATGTTTCTGTCAAGTCAGCCAAAGATGTAGCCGTAGGCGCGTTATGGGTTCCGATCGAATATACCGTTTATTTAGACGTAAACCCCGACGAGACCGTTTCCAAAGATACTTGCAAAGTACCTTATGAACAATCTTATCATTTTCCCATTCCCGAAAAAGAAGATTACATTTTTGTCGGTTGGATTAACAAAGACACAAAAGAAAAAGTAACCGACTCCGATGGCGTTGTTTCTCGGTGGGAACAAAAAGAAGAAGTAAGTTTGATTGCCGAGTGGACGCACGTTTGTCGGTACGGAGAGTGGATTACGACAGAAGAAGTCAGCTGTACAAGTGACGGCGCTCGGTATCGTTTGTGCGAAATATGCAATAAAAGGGAAGATAATACGCTTACCGCGTTCGGTCACATGTATGAGGGCGATTGGGTTGTAGAAAAAGAGACTTCCTGTGCCGAAGAGGGTAGTCAGTATAAAATATGTGTAACCTGCGGTCATAAAGAAGAGCAGACGATTCCGCTGCTTGCGCATAGATTTACCGAAACGGTTCTGACGGAGGCAAGCTGTACGAAAAAAGGATCGGTCGAAAAAAAATGCCTCGATTGCGAATACGTCGAAACATATGAAACACCGAAAAAAGATCATAGATTTTTCGAAACGGTAAAAAAAGAAGCCGATTGCACAAACAAGGGAAGCGTTGAAAAAAGATGTCTCGACTGCGAATACGCCGAAACATACGCCACCGACGCCCTGGGACATTCGTATAAAAGTTGGGTAATTGACGAAGAAGCGACATGCGAAAAGAAAGGAAAAAAATCCTGTACTTGCGTCCGTTGTGAGACCGTTAAGACGGTAGATATCGATATGCTTCCGCATAGATACGACGAAGGCGTTTGTTTAGAAGCGGCTACTTGCGAAAAAAATGGGTTATTGCAAAAAAAATGTTTGGATTGCACAGCGGTTAAAAATGAAGAAATCGACGCATTGGGACACGATTTTTCGCAGGAATGGACAATAGATACGCAGGTTACTTGTTTAACTGACGGCATAAAATCGCATCACTGTTCTCGTTGTACGGCAATAAGCGAAGTGACTACCGTACCAACGCCCGGACATCAATATGTCGACAATACGGTTGCTCCCAAGTGTGAAGCGCAAGGTTATACCGAGCACACCTGTTCGGTTTGTTTCCATTCGTACCGTGACGATTTTGTTGCGGCGACAGGACATAAGCAAGAAAAAAAAGGTACCGTCGTAAAAACGGCGACATGTTATGAAAACGGAATAAAAGAATATAAATGTGAAAATTGCTCCAAACTGTTGAAGTCGGAAGTGACGGATTTAGCTAAGCACGATTTAACCTCGTGGACGGTTACCGAACAACCGGACTGCACGACGGTCGGAAAACGCGAAAGACATTGCAAAAATGAGAATTGTACTTATAAAGAAGTCGATAATGTGGCTGCTTTGGGACACATTTTGACCGACTATATTGTGACTTGTGAGCCGACCTGCACCGAAAACGGGACGGAACAGGCTCAATGTACTCGTTGCCAAGAAGTGTTTTCGAGAGAAATTTCGCATATGGGACACCAACAATATTTCAATGACGTATGCGTAGACTGCGGAGACAATTCCGGATTGTATTATCGTGAAGATAACGGCGTATTATATGTGTACGGTATCGGTAATGAGAAAAGCTCGACAATAGTTATTCCCGAAAAATTTAACGGAAAAAATGTTGTCGGCATAGACTGCTACGCTTTTAAGAATTGCAATCAAATAATGTCGGTATGTATTTTTGCCGATATCGAGGTGATTCCATCGTATGCTTTTGACGGCTGTATCGCTTTGGAAAGCATTATTTTGCCCGAAAGTCTGACCGAAATACAGACTGACGCATTTAAGCATTGCGACGTATCGTATGTTTTCAGTATGGCGACAGATGTCGGGAGCGTAACCGTCGCGCCGAATGAGAATATTCCACCCAAAAACGACTGGATATTAGGGGAATCGGAATAAATCGATTCATAAAAAAAGCCTTTTCGCAAACGGATAACGGTTTTGCGGAAAGGCTTTTTTTCAATAAAAATAGCCACGAATAAACGTACCGAAAAACAGTCGCACGATTTTTCGGTCGTCTTTTTTCAGTTTTGCGATAAATAATAATATTTTCAGAACCGTTTTTACCGAAAGGTCGGAGAACGTGTAAAATCCGGCATAGTCGATAGCTTCTTTACAGATGTCGCCGAAACGCTCTTTTTGCGGTTGCGTCATTTTTCGGATGACTTTGTCGGAACTTCTCCTTGTTTGGTAGGCGACGCGCAAAAAGCGTTTCGCGTAGGAAAAAGCACCGTTTTCGGTCAGTTCCCAACTGAATTCGTCGTGTTGCATAAAAAGAAAATGCCGACAGCGCACAGGCAAAGAGACTGTTTTGTCGGGCATAAGCATACCGAATACGTCCATGCGCGGCGCATACTTTTTCACTTTGGGCAAAATCGCTTTGTATCCGTCGCTTTCAAGGACGGCTTCGGAAAAACCGGGCGAGTCGTAATTATAGATACATTCTATTTGTTCCCGAGTCTCCTTAGAAACGTTCGCCGCGGCATAGACGGCAAGGTTTCCGCCCTTGGAGTGTCCGCCGAGATAAGCGGGCAACCGATTGTCCGTTATGTTTTTTTGCAAAAAAGCAAGGGCTTTTTCCTGTGAAATCAAAGTTTTTCGGTGCAGTAGGTCAATATCTTCCAACCAACCGATAATTTTTTCATCGGTGCCGCGATAACCAATAAAAAGAAACGTTTTCGCTCGGAAAGAAGTCGCCGAAAACTGATAGCGATCGTCCTGCGAATAGTCGTCTTCGTGGTCGAGTACGGTTATATCCTTATAGCGAGGCGAAGTCGCCGCGGCTTGCAAAAGGGCGATATATCGCCCGTTTCCTTTGGCGCAGGCAAGTAGGTCTTTGGGCGGCAACGCGGCGATTTGGTCAAGCGTTTTTCCGAGGTGTCCGAAAAAAGACATATAGGACAGCGTAGACAAAACCAAACCGTCCCCCTCGGTGAAAGGAACGGCGTCAAAAGTTTGTTTCGCTTGTTTTGCGTAGGCGATTACGTCCATTTACAGCAGTGATTTATCGGGAAACAGTCCGTTCAGATAGTCGGTGCTTTGTTGCAGAGCGTCGAATGGTTTTTTTGCAATGTCGAGTTCGATCAGAGCCGTTTGTACGCCCTGCGCCTTTCCTTGGGCAAAAATGGCTTGGAAGTCGAGTTTTCCCGCGCCGATCGGGCACATTTTACAGCCGTCGCGCCAAACGAATTTTTCAAAGAAACCGAGTTTATCGGACCAGTCTTTGATATGCAGATCTTTGATTCTGCCCGAAAGTTTTTTCATCCATTCGATCGGATCTTCTTTCGCGCATTTTACCCAATACGTATCCATCGTGAAAAATATGCGCTTGTCAAAGCCGTCCAGAAGGTGATTGAACAGGATTTTGTCGCCGAGTTTTTTGAATTCGAGCGCGTGATTATGATAGGCGAGACCGAGCCCGAAAGAAGACAGTTTGTCGCAGGCTTCGTTCATGTCGTCGATAAACTTTTTCAGAGCGTTTTCGTCGGTGCGCGGCTCTTGCGGCATCGATCCGAGTCCGATTGTCGGACAACCGATGGCAAGATGCTCTTCGGCGAGTTTTTCCGTTTGGTTGAAAATACGGTCGGACGAAACGTGCGTAAGACAAATGTTTATGCCGTTGTCGTCGGCTATTTTTTTCAGTTCTTTTGTGCCGATCTTATCGGGAAAAGTCGCGCAGCCAGAGTATTGGACGGTGTCGTATCCCATTTCTTTGACTTTTGCAAACGTTTTCGCAAGGTCGGACGCGGTTTTGCCGTATTGGCGAAGAGTATATAATTGAACGCCGATTTTCATTGTTGATTCCTCCCGTTTTTTATTTGTTTTCGTTTCTTAATTCGACGCGCCGTATTTTTCCGCTGATCGTCTTCGGCAATTCGTCGATAAATTCGACGATACGCGGATACTTGTACGGAGCGGTGTTCTTTTTGACGTATTGCTGTATTTCTTTTTTCAGTTCTTCGGTCTTTTCGGTACCTTTTGTGAGTACTATGGTAGCCTTTACCACTTGTCCGCGGACTTCATCGGGTACCGCCGTGACAGCGCATTCGAGGACGTACGGAAGTTCCATTATCACGCTTTCGATTTCAAACGGTCCGATGCGGTAGCCGCTCGACTTGATGACGTCGTCGATTCTGCCGACGTACCAGAAGTAGCCTTCCTCGTCGCGCCACGCCGTGTCGCCGGTGTGATATACGCCGTCGTGATGGGCTTTTTTCGTGGCGGCTTCGTCGCGGTAGTATCCTTTATACAGTCCGCACGGGGAGCCGTCGTCGGTATGAATGACGATTTCGCCGATTTCGCCTACCTTGGTCGGTTTTCCGTCGTCGCCGACGATATCCGCTTTGTATAAGGGGCTCGGTTTACCCATCGATCCGGGTTTGACGCGGGATCCGACGAGGTTTGCCACGACCAGAGTCGTTTCCGTCTGACCGAACCCTTCCATAAGCCTGACGCCTGTCGCCTTATGCCATTGGTAATAAACTTCGGGATTAAGCGCTTCTCCGGCGATGGTCGCGTATTTTATTGACGACAAGTCGTATTTCGACAGGTCCTCTTTGATGAAGAAACGGTAGATAGTCGGCGGCGCGCAGAACGTCGTGATGCGGTACTTTGCGAATAAGCCGAGGACGTTTGCCGCGCTGAACTTATTGAAGTCGTAGACAAAGACGCCCGCTTCGCACAGCCATTGTCCGTACAGTTTGCCCCACAGCGCCTTGCCCCAACCGGTGTCCGCCATGGTAAAGTGCAGTCCGTTCGGATCGACGTTGTGCCAGTATTTTGCGGTAATATAATGTCCCAAAGGGTATTTATAAGAGTGCGTGGCGATTTTCGGATAGCCCGTCGTGCCGCTTGTAAAGAACATCAGCATGTCGTCGTCTCCGCACGGCGAATCGTCTTTCCGATCGAATCTGTCGGAAAACGCGCCGTATTCGGCGTTGAAGTCGTGCCAACCGTCTTTTGCGCCGTTTACAATGATTTTCGTGATTTTTCCGTCGTATTTTTTCGCCGCTTTTTCGGCTTCCGAAGCGGTTTCGCCGTCGGCGGTACATACGATCGCCGATACGGTCGCCGCCTTAAAGCGGTAGTCGAAGTCGTGTTCGACGAGAAGATTGGTCGCAGGTATCACCACCGCGCCGATTTTGTGCAGGGCGAGAATGGAAAACCAGAATTGATAGTGCCGTTTCAGCACCAGCATGACCTTGTCGCCCCGTTTGATGCCGAGCGAAACAAAGTAGTTTGCCGTGCGGTTTACTTCCCGCGCGATGTCGCCGAATGTAAATTTGCGGTCGTTAAAATCGTTATCGACGTACATGAGAGCCGTTTTTTCGGGGCACTTTTCGGCGAGTTTATCCACGACGTCGAACGCGAAATTGAATTTGTCTTCATCGTGAAAAGAAATCGCGGACAGCGAGCCGTTTTCATGTAAAGTCGTTTCGATAAAGCGCGCCGCGACGGGGTTTTTGATGCCGGCAAGGTCGGTGTTGGAAAAATAACTGTCCGACTGTTCCGTTTCTTTGAATTCGTCGTTTCCTTTCGGGTTCATGACGATGGCATAAATCGTGCAGGTTTCGCCTCCGAGCGCGATTTCGTCGTGCGGCGTGGAAGAATCGTAATAGACGGCGTCGCCTTCGTGCAGAATCTCGGTGTTTTCTCCGAGAACCATTTTCAGCGTCCCTTTGACGACGATATCCAGTTCCTGTCCGTAGTGTGTGGCGCACCTCGGCGGCGAATTGATCGCTTCTTCGGAATAGGGGATATTGACAAGGAAAGGCTCGGCAAGTTTGCCCTTAAAAAGGGGCGCGAGACGGTAGTACTCGAAGCCTTTTCTGCGCACGATCGGCGTTCCTTCGCCTTTTCTCGTCACCGTATACGTCGACAGAATGGGGCTCTGTCCCTCCATAATATCGGTGATCTCCACGTTGCAGAGGTTGGCGATTTTGTAAATGAACGTAAAACTGAAATCGGTCGCGCCTTCTTCGTACTTTCTGTATTCGGCAAGGTCCATACCGAGTTTTTCGGCGGCGACTTCGTCGCTGATGCCCACGGCTTCGCGCGCGGTTTTGATTCGCCGCGCCACTTCGCGTATTTTGCCGTTGAGATTGTTCGTTGCCATTTTTTTTCTCCTTGTATTTCTCCGCGAAAAAAACAAAAAGCCGTCTCCGACTTTGAGACGACTTTCGATAAATCGCGGTACCACTCAAATTGCATCCGTCTTTTGCGATCGGACGCCACTTTATGCACATATATCTGACGCGGTGCTTGCGGTGACCGTCTACTCGTCCTTTTTTTTGAAAAAAAAGAATTTTCTCGGCACGGCTCGGAAGGGATGGGTATGATGGGAAATCCGCTTTGTCTGTCTTTCAGCCGCTGAACAGACTCTCTGAAAAACCGTTTTTCCCGACCGTCTTCGTCACAGCCTTTTTTCGGTTGCTTTTATATTATCACGCACCGAAAACATTGTCAACCGAATGCGGTTTTTTTTTCCTTTTTTCTTTCAATGTTTATACTTGACTTTGACGACGAATTGTAATATAGTATTACCGTCACAATTAAGATACAAAAGGAGGGCTTTTTATGGCTCATTTAAGTGAAGCGGCTGTGGCGAAAATCAACGAAATCTGCGACAGATACGTTGATGAAAAAACCCCTTTGATGATGATCCTCAGCGACATCCAAAAAGAATACGGCTATATCCCGCTTGAAGTGCAAGAACTCGTTTCGAAAAGAACGGGCAAATCGGTTGCCGAAATTTACGGCGTCGTTACCTTTTACTCTTTCTTCTCTCTCCAACCGAAAGGGAAGTACGTCATCGGTTGCTGTCTCGGCACCGCTTGCTACGTAAAAGGCGCACAGCAGGTTATCGATAAGTTTTCCGAACTTCTCGGTATCAAACCGGGCGAGACGACCTTAGACGGCATGTTTACGCTGGACGCTCTTCGTTGTATCGGTGCATGCGGTATCGCTCCGGCAGTCACCATCAATGGAAAAGTTTATCCGAAGATGACCGTCAGTGCCGTACCCGGCATCATTGAAGAATATCGTACTTTGGAGGCGAACAAATGATCAAGAGTTTTGACGAATTAAACGAAAAAATCCACGAGTGTTCCACCTGTCTCGCACAAAAATTTACCGGTGCGAAAGGTACGAGAGCCGTCGTCCTTTGCGGCGGAACGGGCTGTCTTTCTTCCAACTCCAAGCAGATCCGCGAAAAATTCGAGACGGTGATCCGCGAAAAAGGTTTGCAGGACAAAATCTCCGTCAACCAGGTCGGCTGTTTCGGTTTTTGCTCACAGGGACCGTTCGTAAAGATTTTTCCCGAAGATACCTTATATAGAATGGTAAAAATCGAAGACGTCGACGAGATCGTGGAAAAAGATCTTATCGGCGGCGAAGTGGTAGAGCGTCTTTTGTATGTCGATCCGACCACGAAAGAAAAGGTCGCCAAACAAGACGACATTACTTTCTATAAAAAACAGGTTCGTATCGCTTTGCACGGTTGCGGACAAATCAACCCCGAAGACATCAACGAGGCTTTGGGTGCCGGCGCGTATCAGGGACTTGCGAGAGCCTTGAAGATGGACAGAGCCGACGTCATCAAAGAGATCCTTGACTCCGGCTTGCGCGGTCGCGGTGGCGGCGGCTTCCCGACGGGTAGAAAATGGCAGTTTGCCTACGCTCAACCCGACGGCGAAAAATACGTCGTTTGTAACGGCGACGAAGGCGATCCGGGCGCGTTTATGGACAGATCCATTCTCGAAGGCAACCCGCTTGCCGTTATCGAAGGTATGGTTATCGCCGGTTATGCTATCGGCGCGCAGAACGGCTACTTTTACGTTCGTGCCGAATACCCCATCGCCGTCAACAGATTAAAACTGGCTATCAAACAAGCCGAAGAAATCGGTTTGCTCGGTAAAAATATTCTCGGAACCGATTTTTCGTTCAACTGTCATATCCGTCTCGGAGCGGGCGCGTTCGTCTGCGGCGAAGAAACGGCGCTTCTTAATTCGATCGAAGGTCAGAGAGGTATGCCCCGTCCCCGTCCGCCGTTCCCGGCGGTCAAAGGTCTGTGGCAGTGCCCGACCATCGTCAACAATGTCGAGACGCTTGCCTGCGTCCCGTATATTATGCGCGAAGGTGCGGCAAAATTCAGTACGTACGGTACCGAAAGATCGAAAGGAACCAAGGTGTTCGCGCTCGGCGGCAAAGTCAATAACGTAGGACTGGTCGAAGTCCCGATGGGCACGACCTTGCGCGAACTGATTTACGACATCGGCGGCGGTATCCCCGGCGGCAAGAAGTTTAAGGCGATTCAGACGGGCGGTCCTTCGGGCGGCTGTCTGACCGAAAAAGACCTCGACGCGGAAATCGACTTCGATAACCTCGTCGCCAAAGGCTCCATGATGGGCTCGGGCGGCGCGATCGTTATGGACGAAGACAACTGTATGGTCGACGTGGCTAAATTCTATATGGAATTTATCTGCGACGAATCTTGCGGAAAATGCACGCCCTGCCGCGTAGGAACCAAGCGCATGCTGGAAATCCTGAAAAAGATCACCGACGGCAAAGGCACGATGGACGACTTGAACGAACTCGACGAATTGAGCAAAATCGTCAAAGCCAATTCTCTTTGCGCTTTGGGACAAACGTCGGCGAACCCGATCATTTCCACCTTGACGCATTTCCGCGACGAATATATCGCGCATATCGTGGACAAGAAGTGTCCCGCGCACGTTTGCAAGAACCTGATGCAATACGAGATCCAACCCGATCTTTGCAAAAAGTGCAGCGCTTGCTCGCGTAAGTGCCCCGTCGGCGCGATTACCGGCGTTATTAAAGAAACGCCCTTTGTCATCGACCAGCAGAAATGTATCAAATGCGGTATGTGTATCGCCACTTGTAAATTTAACGCAATCGTTAAGAAATAATCGGAGGGAAAAGAATTTATGGCACTTATCAATATAAAAATAGAAGGTATTCCTTATCAAGTAGAAGAAGGACTTACCATTTTGGAAGCGGCAAAAAAATGCGGCTACGAAATTCCTTCCCTTTGCGCTTTTAATCACGGCGAATGCAACAGGGGTTCCTGCCGCGTATGCCTTGTCGAAGCCACGGGTGCGAGAGGGCTCGTCGCGTCCTGCGTTTATCCGGTCAGCGAGGGTATGGAAATCACGATTTCCTCTCCCAAAGCGGTAGAAGCGAGAAGAGCGTCGGTAGAATTGCTTTTGTCCAACCACTCCAAAGACTGTCAGCAATGCGATAAAAACGGTCAGTGCGAACTTTTGTACGTCGCGCAACTGACGGGCGCGAGAGAAAATAAGTATATCGGTGAAAAAACCGCCGTTCATTATGACAACGTGTCCCCGAGCATCATCCGTGATACGTCCAAATGTATCCTTTGCGGTCGGTGTATCGCCAGATGTCAGAATGCCCACGGAAACGGTATCCTCGGCTTCGAGGGAAGAGGTTTCAAGACGATCGTCGCTCCCGCCGAAAACAGATCTTTCGTCGAGTCTCCCTGTATTATGTGCGGACAGTGCGTAAACGTTTGTCCGACGGGTGCTTTGATGGAAAAATCGGAAATCGGAAAAGTCGACGCCGCGTTCAAAGCGGGCAAATACGTCGTCGTGCAGACCGCTCCGGCAGTCCGCGCCGCTTTGGGTGAAGAATTCGGCATGAAAGTCGGTACCCCCGTTACGGGTAAAATGGTCGCCGCGCTCCGCCGTCTCGGCTTCAAAAAAGTGTTCGACACCGATTATGCCGCCGACCTTACCATTATGGAAGAAGCCAACGAATTGCTTGCGCGTATCAAATCGAACGGCGTCCTGCCGATGATTACTTCCTGTTCGCCCGGTTGGGTTAATTATGCCGAACTGTATTTCGGCGATCTTTTGCCCCACCTTTCCACCTGCAAGTCTCCTCACGAGATGTTCGGCGCGATCCTCAAACACTACTATGCCGAAAAGATCGGCGTAAAACCGGAAGATATGTACGTCGTATCCGTTATGCCTTGCGTCAGCAAGAAGTTTGAGAAAGAGAGAGAACAAAACGCCGTCAACGGTTTGCCCGATGTCGACGCCGTCCTCACCACGAGAGAACTCGCGCGTCTTATCAAACGTTCGGGCATAACCTTTACCAAACTGCCCGATGAAGAATTCGACAGTGATATTATCGGCGAATACACCGGCGCGGGCGTCATTTTCGGCGTCACGGGTGGCGTCATGGAAGCGGCTCTTCGTACCGCGTATAAGGTGCTTACCGGAAAAGAACACGATCTTATCAAGTTTGAACAGGTCAGAGGTTTCGACGGTATCAAAGAAGCGTCTCTCGAACTGGGCGGAATGACGGTCAACGTGGCTGTCGCGCACGGTATGAAGAATGCGAAAGTCCTTCTCGACGACATTCGTGCCGGCAAGAGCAAATACCACTTTATCGAAATCATGGGTTGTCCCGGCGGTTGCGTCAACGGCGGCGGTCAGCCGTTCGTTCGTCCCGTTTTCCTGCCGAACGAAGAAGACGATATCCTCGATACGTATAAGGAAAAACGTGCCGCGGCGCTTTATTCCGAAGACGAAAGACAAACTCTTCGTCAGTCGCACAATAATCCGCAGATTCAAAAACTTTATGCGGAATTTTTGGGCGAACCCAATTCTCATAAGGCGCACGAACTGTTGCATACCTCTTATAAGGCAAGAGTACCATTCCCCGAAAAATAAGTTTATCGAATTAAATAAAAGAATCGGAATGCGTTCGGCGTTCCGATTTTTTTTGTGTAAAAAAAAGAGAGTGTTTTTTAATAAACACATATTGACAAGTTTTCTTTGCTATGGTAAATTATATATGGGAATAAGTATTCCCGATAAATTCAGGAGGATTTTTTTATGAGAAAAAACAATATTCTCAAAATGGTAGTGGCTGCGCTGCTCGTCGTTTTAATGACGGTTTCGTTCGCTGCGTGTAACCTTTTCGGATCAAAAGACGATCCGGCGACTAAGTCGGACGACAATAATTCGACAACGAACGACGACAAGACGTATAAGCCGAGTGACGTCAAAATTCTGAAAGATCTTGATAACTACGCGAAAAAATCGAGCGATTACGGCCCGGCGGCGACATCTTTCGATGCTTCCGGTAAAAAATATGCCGGACAGGACTGCACGGAAGAATACAGTCTTTTGAAAAACCGTATCGACGACAAACATCAGGACGTCCTCGACGGAGAATCCACTTCCGCCGCCGTCAAGATTTTTGCTCTTTCCACGCCGGAAGGTCTTTTGCAAAGAATGGCTGACGCCGCTCTTACTTTTGCCGAAATGCAAAGAGTCGTAGCCTATCTTGCCGGTGAAGAAGACGCCGACGTCGGCAGCTTTATCGTTGACGATAACGGTTGGAAAGGCTCGATGACCGGTGCCAACCTCGTCAAATGGACGGAAGCCGGTTTGCAAGGAAAAGATCCCAACGACGGTTGGTCTTTGTTCGACGACTGGGAACTGTACGAAAGACTGAAAGACTATGCCGACGACAAAGATAACGGTCTGAAACGTAGTTCCGACGACAAACTGAACGATATTACCGCACAGGATACCGCTGCCGACAACGCTTCCTGGCAATACAGAAGCATCCTCGAAAAGGTGTATACGCAAGTACAACTCGACGGCGCTCCGGCGGCAAGACTCGCTACGCATATGCTCGATTACGCTATCGCTATCGTCGAAGAACAAAGCGGTCCGATTTCCGCGGCGGCAGACGACAGTGCTCATACGGCGGACTTTACCGTTTACTGCCGTACGAAAGCCCCGCAAAACGATCCGTTTGGCGGACTCGGCGACTATGACGTCCTCGTGTATCTGCTTTCTTTCTATGATTTGTACAAAGTAAATCCGTTTGAAACCCTCGACGGTTTGCAATCCGCCGTCCGTTTGTACGGATATTATTACAACTACAACAAGACGTACTATTTCGGTGCGCTTGCCGACAGACCGACCTATACGAAACAACTGTACTACGAAAAACTCGATACCTATACCGACGATGAATGGGCTGATTATGTGACGATCCAACGTTCGAACTATATCAACACCTATCGTTACAAGTCCTCTTTCTATACTTTGTTCTATACCGATCACTTCGGATTCCAGACCAAAGTCGAAAACAACGAATTGATGGTTTACGGAATTGCTCAACCCGTTTCTTCCACGAGTTATACGGCGGAAATGAAACTTGCCATCGACGAACAATTCAAGGGTATCGACGGACAACTCGCTATGTCCGACTGGATGTGGTGCTACGGCGGCAGCAAGAGCAATATGACCGCTTATAACAACGCCAACACCGATTACCAAAAAGGCAGAATCAGCAAAAACACCGAAGAAAAATACAAAGGTCAATTCAATTACGAATTTGAAGAATTGAAGATCGTCGATTATTTGCTCGACAATATGACTTCGGCCGAACTTTCGGGCGCACTGTATTATAACTGCTACGCGTACAGCGGAAGTATGATCCAAAGCATGCAGAACTACTTGAAGAATATCAAGTACGTCGAAGACAAGATGGAAGAAGGCGCGACCTATACCAAGATTGCCGACGAAGTCAAGAAAGGCGACGAAGACAAGTACGCTATGGAAAAACTGACCGTTCTTGAACAACAAGCGTTCAACGACTGGACGGAAGCGCGCGTTAAAGAAAGCGCGAAGAACGCCAAGGATCAGTCCTGGACGAAGATGAGCGAAGAAATCAAAGGGGCAAAGAGTTACGATTACAACAAAGTCAAAGCGACGACCAATAAGGGCGAATGGGAACACAAATGCGAAGTTCTCGAAGACAGAGTCGTAGCCAAGACGTGGAGTTGCTGCAACCAGCGTGTATCCGAAGCCGATGTCAGCCAGTGCGATTATTCGCACGTTCAGAACGCCGACGGTACCGTCGCTACCAAAGAGTACTCTTTGAATTGCACGATTTCCAAATTCGTCAGCGACTATGAATCCATTCTGTATTATATCGCAGGACAAGCGAACGTTGAATTCGACATCCCCGGCAAGACGGCTTACCAGACCAGCAAAGACGGCGGACAAACCTTTACGACCGGTTACTACGGTACGATCGCCGAACTCAGAACGGCTGCGTCGAGTGTTCTCGCTTATACCAAGGACAACACCTTCACGATCAGCGCGGGCGCTACTTTTGAAGAAGAAATCCTTGATAAGGACGAAGAAGACAGCGGTTGGTGGGAAGAAAACAAGGCTCCCGGCAACAAAGACGCCGACTACAAGTTCGATCCCAAGACCTACGAAGAACAATACAGCGGTTCGAAGAAGAGTTATACCTACACCTACGACTTCACCGGTTGGTATCTCGATAAAGACTGCAAGTTCATCTTCGATCCCGAGGACGACGTAGATTTCGATATCATCGTTTATGCCGGCTACAACATCACCAAGTCCGGTAAATAATCGGAACGACGAAAAAAGGAACGCATAAAAGCGTATCAAAAGCAGGGAGCAAAAATGCTCCCTGTTTTTTTTGAAATTGGTGAATTATACTTTCAAGTGCAACACATAAACAAAACAAGAGTTCATACAAAAACTGCTGTATAATGTAGTTACCACACAAACAAAAACAGGAGACAATGTATGAACTATACTCATCTTACCATAGAAGAACGGTGTTG
>JAZRZM010000012.1:0-2145 GCA_045601385.1 Clostridia bacterium
CCAAAATACGCCCGGCGAAGGCAACGGAAGACGAGCAAGTTCTTTTTTTAAATCGTTTTCGTATTTCCGGCGGTAACTTTCCGAATGCAACGCCCCGTATACGTAAAAGAAAATATCGTCTTTGTCGACTTTTTCCCCGTAAAGCTCCCGCGCCTTTTCAAATATCCCGTCTGTAATCGCGTCCCGACGGACGTATCCGTCGATTATTACTTGATTTTCAGAAGGGAGAAGCGTTAAATTTTCGAATGGTTCGTAATAATAACGTGGAAAACATTGGATATTAGCCATCAACTGATAGTCTGGAATGTTATCAGTAATATAGGTACAAAAAGGTTTACTAATTCCTACGCTTGGAACACAAATTATCTTATTTGGAGTTAGCTGAGTTGGAAAAATTTTTGGAATTTGGAAGACATATTCATTAAACAATCTACTAAAAAAAATATGTTCTTTACAGAAAGGTCTATACGTTCCTACACGTAAAAGTAATTCGGGATTTTCTTCAAAAAGCGTCCCCTTCTTTAGAACATTGAGCAAACCTCGCGACCAGCTAATTTTACTCAAATCTTGACATACAAAATTTCGAGGATTCAATTCTTTTGATTGTGCCGAAAATTCGCCGACTTGTCGATTGTATAGATCAATCATTCGAGAAACGTTTTTTTTCAACGTTTCCCTAGAAAAATGATAAACCCAAGCATCGCGAGACGTCAACACGCCTTGAGAATAACAATATCCAAAAAAGGTAATTCCTTCTCCTTTACTATTCTTCTCGCCAAGGGAAAAAAATTGTTCAAACTTTCCCCCGCGTTGGTTAATCCAATCCCCAAGCGCATTGGGCGTAATTTCAGTCCAAACAATCTTTTCAACGCTACCGAACCCACTAATAATATTGAGTTTCTGCTCCCGCGTGAGATAATCGCCAATATCGCGATAAAAGATTTTAGCGCCCCCGATATGCGGCTTTTTCACAAGAAGCGTAATCGCAACGGGCGTGCGCGATCCCGATCCAAAAATTTTGCCTCCTTCTTTTCGGGATAATTCGCCCTGCGTTCGTTGATTTCCCCGCAAATTGAAAACGTAAATCGAAGCGAATTCATCGACAAGCGATTTTCGAAAGCCTTCCATAGCGGCGGCGTCAATATACCCGCCGTTCGAAACGAAAGCGACGACGCCCTGATCGGCGATACGATCCGACGCCCAGCGAAACGCTCTAATATACGAGTCGTAAAGATTTCGTTTATTCGTAGCGCTTGATTTGACGGCGTAGGTTTCGGCGATTCTAGCGTCCAGTTTCGAATATTTTTCGTTCTTATTATTGTCGTTTTGACTCCGTTGCCCGACCGAATAGGGCGGGTTCCCAACAATAACTTGAATCGTCGTATGTCGTTGTTTTTTAAGCCGTTTGCCGTTCGTCGGATTGTCGCAAGCGAGCTTATAAATCGGCTCGGGCGTCGTCTCCGTCGTCTGAAAAGTATCGGTCAAAACGACGCCGGGGAACGGTTCGTATTCAACGGAATCGCCCGACGCCGCGCAATACGCCTCTTCAATGTTGACGGCGGCGATATAATAAGCCAGCGGCATAATTTCGTTGGCGTGAAGCTCCTCGCGATATTTCCGCTGAAGATCGTTTGGGTCGATTAAACCCGATTCAAGCAAACGCGAAATAAAGGCGCCCGTTCCGGCGAACGGGTCGAGAATATGCACGTCTTTATTCGTAAGGCGCCGCCCAAATTCCTGTTGCAAAACGTAATCGACCGACCGTAAAATATAGTCGACGACCTCCTGCGGCGTATAGACGACGCCCAATTTTTCCGCCATCTTCGGCAAAGCGACGCTAAAAAATTGCTCGTAGAGCTTATGAATCACGGCTTGTCGACCCCGCGCGGTACGGATTCCGTCGATTTGCGCCCGAACGTCCTCTTGAAAGCGCCGCTCTTGCTCCTGTTCTTCCGGCGTCAGACTCAAATTAAAGGCGTCGACCGTCGCTTGTATTCGTTCCGCCACCGGGTTGTTGCGCGAAAACGCGTTATTTGGAAAGAGCGCGTCGAAGACGGGCAAGGTCGTAAGATGTTGCGCGACCATATCGAGCGCCTGTTCTTTGTCGACGTTCGGATTGATTTCCCGCTTGAGCGCCGCGAGAAG